>JBBAUC010000274.1:0-3526 GCA_040398485.1 Roseomonas sp.
TGATTGGTGCACGCCAGAAGGTAGCGGCGGGCCGAATTATATCGGTGGCATGTGAAAACGCCAGAACAGGACAGGAAAAATCTTATGCTAAAAATCCACGGCATTGCCCGATCCCGCGCCTTTCGCTGCATTTGGGCGGCGGAAGAAGCCGGGCTTGCTTATGAAGTAATCCCTGTTGGCGTCGTACCCGGCTCCAAGCTGGAACGCCCGCTTCCGATCAACCCGAACAACAAGATCCCCGCTTTGGAAGATGGTGATCTGGTGCTGTTCGAAAGCCTGGCCATCAATCTGCATATCGCGGGCAAGGTGGGTGCACCCTTGATGCCTACAGGCAATGACGCATCGCGCGTGCTGCAATGGACACTTTGGGCGGCGACGGAAATTGAACCGCATGTGATGCGCTGGGCCTATAATGCCTTCCTCCGCCAACCCGCGGATCGCATCTCGGCGGAAGCCGCCCTTGGCAAGGAAGCGACCGATCAGCGCTTGGGAGTGTTGGAATCGGAACTCGCGACGCGGGATTATCTGGTGGGCAATGGTTTCACCATCGCGGATCTCAATCTTGCTTCCGTGCTCTATGGCTCCTTCCTGAATGGGTATGACTTCACCGCTTTTCCGAAGGCGAAGGCTTGGCTTTCGCGTTGCCTGGAACGCCCAGCGGCCAAGCGCGCGCGCGCGCAACGCGAAGGGTGAAACTTAACGCCCGAAACTCGGGAGGAACGAACATGATCCATCGTCGCGTAATGCTCGCAGCACCAATGCTTGCTGTGCCAGCACTGGCACGCGCGCAAGCCTGGCCATCGCGCCCGGTGCGCATTGTGCTGGCCTATCCGCCAGGAGGGTCCACCGATGTGCTGGCGCGGACCCTTGACGCCGCTTTGCAGGAAGCCATCCCGGGCAGCACCTTTGTTGTGGATAATCGGCCAGGCGGTGCTGCGGTGGTTGGGACCCAAGCTGTCGCTCAGGCGGCAGCGGATGGCTATACGTTGGCACTGGGTAACAACCAGACCCATGCGGCGAATGCGGCGATGCTGCCTTCACTGCCCTTCGATCCGGTCGCGGATTTCGCGCCAATCGCTAAGCTCGCCACCGTGCATCACGCGCTGGTGGTGCCTGTCAGCGGCGCCAAGACCCTGGCGGAACTGGCCGCAAAGGGCCGCAATGGCGGCAAAGTTACCTACGCTTCGTCTGGCGCCGGTTCCGCCAGCCATGTGATTGCGGAGACCTTCGCGCGGCGGGAACGGCTGGATGCGACCCATGTGCCATATCGCGGCGGTGCACAGGCCACCACGGATACCATTGCCGGCACCGTGGATTTCTTCGTCTCCACTTGGCCGCAAGTGGTTTCCCTGGTGCGCGAAGGGCGGCTTCGTGCGCTTGGAATTGGCGCCCCGGCGCGCCTGCCCGAAGCGCCTGATGTGCCGACCTTCGCCGAACTGAACGCGCCGGATCTTGCTGTGGATGCCTGGTTCGGGCTTTGGGCGCCAGCCCGCACCGCGCCCGAGATCATCACGCGGCTTTCGGACACTTTGCTGCGTATTCTGGCCGAACCCGCCATGCGTGAACGGCTGCAAGGCCAGGGTTTTGTCGCCGCGCCCATGGCATCAGCACCGTTTGGCGAATTCCAGAGGGCCGAATTGGCGCGATGGCGGGCGCTGGTGGAATTGACCGGGATCAGGCTTTCCGGTTGAGTTTTTTTAACGCTATCCAGAAATGAAAAGGGGCGCCTCGCGGCGCCCCCAATCTTTCCCGAGTGGGACCTTCCTGAATTACTTCAGGATGATTTCCACGCGACGGTTCTGCGGCTCACGCACGCCATCGGCCGTCGGCACCAGGTTATTTTCTTCACCGAAGCCACGGGTCACGATTTCGTTCCGCGGCACGCCACGGCGCACGAGCTCAGCGGCAACCGCATTGGCGCGGCGCTGGGACAGACCCATGTTGTAGCTCGCCGGGCCGGAACGGTCCGTGAAGCCATTGACTTCAATACGGGTCACGCCAGTGCTGCTACGCGCAGCAGCAGCTTCGCCAATGATCTGGCGAGCGCGATCGGTCAGATCGGCCTTGCTCCAGTCAAAGAACACCAAATAGGTGCGGGCAGCGGCTACAGGCACAGCGGCGACAGCAGCAACCACCGGCGCCGCATTGAAGGCGTAACGCAGACCGATCAACAACGAGTGGTTGAAGTTATCCACTTCGGAATTGAACCGCTCCTGCGCCTTGCCACCAGCTCCACCCGTAGCATTCACGGTGCCGTTGATGTCATGCCCAGTCGTGCCCATGAAGCGGTATTCGGCAGTTATAGCCAAACCGGGCACACTGTCGATCGGCAGGGCGGCGCCAAGGATCGCCTGATAGCCGAAGGCGCCGGTGTCGCCATTATAAACAGCCCGCCGACCGTCTGAAAAGGATGCACCAACATCCTGATAGTCATGCCAGATGTAGCCAACGCCACCACCGATATAGGGCATGATGCCGCCAAGGGACGAGCCAAGGTCGAAATCATAAAGAATGTTGGCCATCACGCCATAGCTGGTTGCCGTACCAGTACCGCTCGCACGCCCTTGGATGGATTGGCCGCCGATCTTGGTGTCCGAAACTTCGTTCGAGCGATAGTTGCCTTCGATTTCCGCGCGCAGGCCATTGCCGAAGCCCCAACCAAGGCTCAGCACGCCGACATAGCCAACTTCGAATTCGTTTTCGATCTTGGTGCCGGCAGCATTATTCACCGAACCCTGAAGGTCCGTATCCTGCAGCCAGTTTGCACCGATGCCAGCAGCGATGTATGGACCGGTCACTGCCCGAGTTTGCGGCATATATGACTGAGTCTGCTGAACTGGCGCCACATATGTCTGGGCCTGCTGAGCTGGCGCCCGATAAGTCTGGGCCTGCTGAGCCGGCGCCACAAATGTCGGGGCTTGCTGAGCTGGCGCCCGATAAGTCTGAGCTTGAGCCATAACTGGCAGCGTCACGACCGCAGAAGCGGCGAGAAGCATTTTTTTGAAGTTCATTATCTTTCCCCATCAAAGTTTCGAGCCCTAAATTCGCTCACCGAACTTAGTCCGCTCTTAAACAACGTCCGCTTAGCATGATCTCCGATCAATGGAACCTCAAAAATGCCCATCCATCTTAATCTGTGGCGTATCAGTCACCTACTGTGGCAAATTTACCGCCATCAAACGACAGCCTCTGCGCCGCAAAAACGGAAGACTATGTGGCCCAGTTCCAAAATCTTTACCGGTCAGAGGAAGCGTTCGCGGATTCCCGCCTGCAGGGGGGGCGCCCGGCGCTTCAAGATCAATCTGGTTGGCATGCGCATGT
Organism: Roseomonas sp.; assembly: GCA_040398485.1. Lineage (GTDB taxonomy): Bacteria > Pseudomonadota > Alphaproteobacteria > Acetobacterales > Acetobacteraceae > Neoroseomonas. Next base: position 3,322 of record JBBAUC010000274.1, read on the forward strand.
ATGACTGGCCCGATCAGCACGAAACCGGGGGACGGCGCGCGAGATTGGCCGATGCTTAAAGGCGCTGAGATGCTTGCACTGGGCACTTCCTGATTGTCCAAGCCTGTCCGGATTTTGATTGCCCTCAAGATGGTTCCGCATCTTCCAACACGCGGAACTGTCACCCCCCCCGGCCCATTGCGCCGCGCCGCGCCCTGGCCCATCA
>JBBAUC010000275.1:0-3513 GCA_040398485.1 Roseomonas sp.
CTTGGGTGAGGTGGAGGAATGGTTCGTCTCCACCCTCACGGCCGGTGATTGTTTTTTGTTTGCCGGCCAGGTGGTGCGTTATGAAAGGCTTGATCCTACAGCGGTGATTGTCAGCCCCGGCGGTGGCGATGAACCGCGCGTGCCGGTTTATGCCGGCAGCCGCATGCCGCTGACCACCTGGCTCGCTGCGCGGGTGCGTGCGATTTTGCATGATCCTTCGCGCTGGGCGCATTTGCCGGCGCCGGTGCAGGAATGGCTCCGGCTGCAAAGCCTGCGGAGCGAATTGCCGCCATCCGATGGCCTGCTGATTGAAACCTTCCCGCGTGGTGGGCGCTGGTTTCTGGTGGCCTATACATTTGAAGGGCGGCTTGCGCATCAGACGCTTGGGCTTTTGGTGACCAAGCGCATGGAACGCCTTGGCATGGGGCCGCTTGGCTATGTGGGCACGGATTATGTGCTGGCGATCTGGTCCGCCTTTGAACCGACCGACGTGGAAAGGCTGTTTGCTGAAGACATTCTGGGCGATGAGATGGAAGAATGGCTCGCGGAATCCTCCATGCTGCGGCGGAGTTTTCGCAATATCGCGACCATTGCAGGGCTCATTGAAAAGCATCATCCAGGCGCGGAAAAATCAGGCCGGCACATGACCATGAATGCGGATTTGATTTATGATGTGCTGCGCCGGCATGAACCGGATCACATCCTGCTGCGCGCCACACGCGCGGAAGCCGCACAGGGGCTGACGGATGTGGCGCGTATCGCGGCCCTGCTTTCACGCATCAAAGGCCGCATCATCCATCGCGCCCTGTCGCGCGCATCACCGCTGGCCGTGCCGGCTTTGATCGAAGAAGGGCGCGAATGGGTGGCTGGAGGTGCTGAGGATGCGTTGCTGGCGGAAGCCGCCGCGCTGGTTGCTGAGGCCACCGATGGCGCGGAAGAATTCGGCGAAACGCTTGCCGACATGACCGATGGCATCATCACGTGCGGTGCTTCGGCGCGGCCAAAACCGCGTGAGGCGCGGCGGTCGCGCTTTATCCGTAATGCACCTAGGCGCGCCTCATGAACGCCGCGCCGCTGCATTTGGGGGCGGAGCGTATGATGCTCGACCCCGCCGGCGTGCTGCATTGGCCGGCACAGAAGCTGCTTTGCGTCGCGGATTTGCATTTGGAGAAAGGGAGCGCTTTCGCGCGCGCGGGGTATTTCCTGCCGCCTTATGATACCCGCGACACCCTGGCGCGCTTGGCGCTGCTGATCCGGCGCTATGGCCCGAAGCGGTTGGTGTTTCTGGGCGATAGTTTCCATGATGCGCAGGGTGCGGCACGCCTCTCGCCCACGGATCGTGCGGCCCTGCTGCGCCTTTTGGAAGGGCTGGAACCGATTTGGGTGCTGGGCAATCACGACCCCGCGCCACCTTGTGATCTGCCCGGTGAGGCTTTTGCCGAATGGCGCCAAGGGCCGATCACTTTTCGCCATATCCCAAGCCCCTTTTCGCGCCAGGCGCCGCCGGAAATCGCCGGTCATTTTCACCCCAAGGCCACAGCGCCCACGCGGGCGGGCGGCATTTCCCGCCCCTGTTTTGTGGCTAATCCGCGGCGCGTGGTGATGCCCGCCTTTGGCGCCTTCACCGGCGGGCTTTGCGTGACCGATCCCGCCATTGCCAGGCTTTTCCCGCTGGGTGGGCGTGCCTTTCTGCTGGGGGAGGAACGGCTTTATTCCTTCCCATTGACGGCCAGGACGCTTCCCGTTCACATGCGTTCACCGGAAGCGTCCTGATTTTTGTTTGATCGCATTTTCCGAGCCGCCAAGTGATTCCACTTGGCTAGAAAATGCTTCGGCCGGGGGCATGGCGCCGTACCGCAACAGGGGCCATGATGGGGGCTGGAGGAACCAGCCATGCCCGATGCCCTGCCCACCGCCGAAAAACCTGCGCTTGATGCCAAGGCGATTGCCGAGTTGGCCCGCCAGCTTGGTGAATTGCTGAAGCTGCGCACCTTTCCGATCGGCATGAAGCTATTTGATGATGCCGAGGAAATGGCGAAAATCCCCGGGCTTCGCCGCCCGACGGAAGGCAAGAAATTCTCCACCTGCCAATTGGTGACCCATGCGCGCATCGCGGGTTTCACCATGGGCATCACGGAAGAAAATGTGCCGGGGTTTAGCAATTGCGGCGGCGTGATTGGGCTGAATGAGCCCTCAGAACTATACCTGTCGGGCCGCAAATTCGAAGGCGTGTGGTTTGAAAACCGCGAAGCGGGGCGGCTGCACCAAGCGCAAATGCCGCGCGTGCCGGCGCGCTATAAGGGCTTGGTGGTAGCGCCCTTGCGTTCCGCACGGCTGGACCCGCCCGATATCTGCCTGTTCTACGCCAATCCCGCGCAAATGATCCTGTTCATCAACGGGCTCCAATGGAAGAATTACAAGCGCTATGATTTCTCCATCACCGGGGAAAGCGCCTGCGCCGATTCCTGGGGCCGCGCTTTGCGTGATAAAACCGTCTGCCTTTCCATCCCCTGCTATGCGGAACGCCGCTATGGTGGTGTGGCGGATGACGAGATGCTGATGGCCTGCCCGCCCGAAGATTTGGCGCGTGCCGTGGAAGGCTTGCTCGGCCTTTCCAAGGCTGGCTTGCGTTATCCCATCATGCCCTATGGCCCGCAGGCTGATCCAGCGGACGGCATGGCGAAATCCTATGCGGGGAAAAGCTAACCCCGCTTCGCCCGCTGCATGAAGAAGGCGAGCGGCACACTCAGCGCCGCCGTCACCGCCATCAGATAAAACGCATTCACATAGCCGATCATGGCCGCCTGGCGCTGGATTTCGCCCGCCAGGCGGAACAGACCAGACGCGCTTTCCAGATCCCAGTTGGCCGGAAAGCTCGGCAGGAACAGCAGCTTGTTATAGGGCGTCACGAATTCGCCAAGCCGTGCGTAGTTTTCACTGCTTGAACGGATCAGCATCATCACCGCGATGGAGATGAAGAGGCTCGATCCAAAATTGCGCATCAGCGTGAAAATGGCTGAACCTTCTGTCACCTGATGCGCGGGTAGGGTTGAAAACGCCATCACTGTCATGGGCGTGAAGGCAATGGATTGGCCAAAACCTTGCAGTAGATGCGCCCAGAAGATTTGGCTCTCTGTCACATTGATATCGAATTGAGCCATCCAGAAACCGGATGCTGCCTGAAAGAACAGCCCAAGCCCAATGGTGAAGCGCGGCGCCCAGCGCGTGAGTTGCACCACCACCAGAAACGCCACCCAATTCCCCATCCCGCGCGCCGAGATCAGGATACTCACCGCATTATCCGGATAGCCGCGCAAATCATGCAGCATGGTCGGGAAAAGCGTCAGGCTGGTGAAGGCCAGCATCCCCATGACAAAGGCGATGGCGGTGCCGATGGCAAAATTGCGGTCCAGGAACAAACGCGGATTGAGAAAAGGCGCCGATGCTGTCAGGCAATGGGCGACGAAGATATAGAAGCTGATGGCGCCAATCACGGCGCAGGCAATCATTTCC
>JBBAUC010000276.1:0-3484 GCA_040398485.1 Roseomonas sp.
GGCAGAAAATCCACTTATCCCAGCTGTCCAGATTCCCCGAGCCAGCTCTCAACATCTGCGCCAAGCCCAAGCGGTCCATGATTGGTGGCAAAAGCGGGATCGGGTTCTGCCTGTAGTGATATTCTATCAGCGGGGCCTATCGTTCTGCCGCAAGGCTGCCAGCGCCCGCGGTTTTCTGATGACCTTTGCCGAACATGGTCTTGCCACCCGCATTGATCGCGAGGGCGTTGAAATATGCCGACGGCTGCCCTGATCTGTGCGGCTGTAGATGAGCGGCGATTAGCCGATTAGCGGTTTTATCAAAGGGTGGCATCGTGCTAATGGGACCCATGGACGAAGGGCAAAAACCGGGTTTCTTTGGGCGCGTAGTCCTGCTTGTGCAGGGGGCTTGCGCTGTTCTTTTGGCTCTAGCCGCCATAGGGTCCCCTATGGGCGCCGCTGTGATTACCGCGCGTGAAGCAATCTTGTGACTTCGAATGGGCGTATGGGTATCTCAGCCAATATCCGCCTATGTTGCGCTCCCTCCGGATGTTCTGAAGAATTGGGTGGTGCCACGTGCCATTGCGGACTGGTTTATGGCTCTTTCTATTCAGGTGCCTTTGATTCTTTTCGGCCTGCTGGCGTTTTTTCTAATGGCTACTTTAATCGGGGCCACAGAGCATAAACGTCCGAACCCAGCGCCGCGCGATTACTGAATCCGACAAGCGCTTATTCTATCATTCGGCCAAGCGATTTCGCACAATCTAAAGGGCGGGATTGGGGACGACGATTTGCCGGTTAGCCGTTTTATCAAAGGGTGGCGGTAGCGCAGAGCCGCAACACATCGCTCTCCCTGGGTCTATCGGCGCGATCCTGTCCGGCATGGTGATGGACCCAGCAAGCCGCGCGATGATTGGGAAGTCTACCGCGACCAAAACGATATTTAGAGCCCCGTTTCATTTCCCTGATCTGAATAACGCCAACGGACTGAAGAAACCCAGCACGAGGTATTGGAACAAGGCAACAAAGGCTGCGCCTAAAAAAGAGGGTAAGGCATTAAAACAAACATGATCGTAAAAACCCGATCCCCGAAATTCGGGTCAGAGGATATGTTGGAGACCCCCCCAAAATACAAATAAACCTGTCACCGCAAACACACCGCCGCAAAGCAGCCAAAGCACAACGACAACACGCTCGAGAAATGGCGCTTCATGGGTGATGCCTCAACCGGTTTGGTGCAAGGGGCTCATTGTTAAATGAATGGCAGCGCTTTTGGAACCGACTGGTTACAAAGGCGCGATCCAGCCAATGCCTGACCCCCAAAGCCACGCGCGCGCGGGCGAGGCCTGCATCTCTGGCACCTTTGGGGCTGGGACCGCATGGGTCATTGCCGCACATTGCCGCGAAATAGAGGCAAGGGGTGGTGCGCCAATTTCCCGCCTATAAAACTACGCGCGCGCGGGCCAATTCTCCACCCGACAAAGAGTGCCGGCTTCAGCCCGGAAACCACGCGCGAAGGGGTGATGGCTGGCAGAAACGCGTCAACCGTGTTGGGCTTCAAACCCGACCCCAAGGGGTCCGCATGGGGTCCGCACGATGGGTAGCGATCTTCGGGCTGCTTCAGGCGATTCCCTATGTCTTTAATTTAATTGGCGTCCCCGGCGAGATTCGAACTCACGGCCCCCAGATTAGGAATCTGGTGCTCTATCCTGCTGAGCTACGGGGACAGCCATTGCTTTAATAGCGCAAAACCAACCCTCAGGAAACGCCTCACCGCCGGCGGAAACGCTCAACCGCGCTTACCAGCGCCGTCCGCAGCCCGGGTTCCAGCGCGGAATGGCCGGCATCGGGGATCACGGTAAGCTTGGCCTTGGGCCAGGCCGCGGCCAATTCAAAGGCGCTGGTCGCGGGGCAGACCATATCGTAGCGGCCTTGCACAATCTCGGCCTCAATCCCGGCCAGGCGGTCCATGCGGCCGAGCAAGCCCTCAGGCGGCAGGAACAGATCATGCGCGAAGTAATGCGCCTCAATGCGCGCGAGGCCCAGGGCGGTACGGTCCTGCGCGAAGCTCGCCACCGTTTCCGGTGAGGGCAGAAGTGTGGAACAAGACCCCTCATATTGGCTCCAGGCGCGCGCGGCGGGCAGGTGCACGGCGGGGTCGGGGTCGCACAGCCGGCGCAGATAGGCACCCAGCAGGTCTCCGCGTTCTTCAGGCGGTAGGTGTTCGCTGAAGGCAGCCCAGGCATCGGGGAAGACGCGCCTTAGCCCATCCAGGAACCAGCTCACTTCCTCCTGACGGCCTAAAAACACGCCGCGCAACACGCAGCCCAATACGCGGTTCGGATGTTCCTGCGCATAAGCCAAGGCGAGGGTTGATCCCCAGGAACCGCCAAACAGCAACCAATTTTCAATGCCAAGGAATTGCCGCAGCACTTCAATATCGCGCACCAGATGCGGCGTGGTGTTTTCGCGCAATTCCCCAAGTGGGCGGGACCGCCCCGCGCCGCGTTGATCGAAAATGATTACGCGCCAATGATGCGGGTCAAAGAAGCGCCGATGAACCGCACCTGCGCCGGCACCTGGCCCGCCATGCAGGAATAGCACCGGCTGGCCACGGGGATTTCCCACCTGTTCCCAATACATGACATGCCCACCTGAAAGCGGCAGGAAGCCAGTTTCATAGGGAGCGATATCGGGAAAAAGGTCTCCGCGCGGCATGGGGTTAGATGTGCCGAAGCGCGCGGCGAAGCGCAATGGTATTCACGCGGTCAGCCCTTCAGAAAACGAGCGATGAAAAACCCATCCATACCCCCGCGCGCCGCCCAGTAATCCGGGCGGGTGCGGAGCGCGCCGCTTGGCAGGATTGCCTCGGGCAGACCAGGCACTTCCTCTGGCCGGATCGGATCAAGTTTCAGGCCAAGCGCTGCGGCTTCGCGCAAATGCGCCTCCCCTTCCTCGGCCTGCAAGGAACAGGTCGCGAAAACCAACCGCCCGCCCGGTGCCAGCATGGCGGCGGCTGACTGCAAAAGCCTGGATTGCAAGGCGGCGGCGGTCGCGACATCACGCGGGCGCTTCAGCCAGGCGACATCGGGGTGGCGACGGATGGTGCCGGTTGCGGTGCAGGGCGCATCAAGCAGAATGGCATCAAAGGGCGCGGCTGGGCGAAACTGGGCCGCATCAGCGGTCACGATTTCCGCAGGCAACTGCAACCGTGCCAGATTTTCGCGCAACCGTTCCGCGCGCTTAGGATCGCGCTCCACCGCCGTGACCTTGGCGCCCGCCGCCACAAGCTGCGCCGTTTTGCCGCCGGGTGCCGCGCAAAGATCGGCAATGCGTTCCCCCGCGCGCGGCGCCAGCAGCCGTGCCGGCAGGGCGGCGGCGGCGTCCTGCACCCAGAACGCGCCCTCGGTAAAGCCGGGGATTTCCGTCACGCGGGTCCCGGCGGGCAGGCGAAAGGACCCGCCGGGCAGGGCTTCCGCGCCCTCTGGCGCCGTGGCGCCGGGTT
>JBBAUC010000277.1:0-3480 GCA_040398485.1 Roseomonas sp.
TACCGCCTGGGGTGTGGAATTGGCGCGCGAAGCCGGCGTGATGTTGATTGGACGCTGCAAAGGCAAGCGCTTTGTGGCGCTGGCGGGTGAAGACCGCATCATTTTCGATGCTGATCTGCGCTATGTTGAAGAAGAAAGTGCCAAGCATTGGCGCAAAAACAGCGCCGAAGCGGCAGCGAATGATGGCGGCTGAAACGCTGGGGCTTGTGCTGGCAGGCGGGCTCGCGCGGCGCATGGGGGGCGGGGATAAGCCGCTCCGCCTGCTGGGCGGGCGGCCTTTGCTGGATCATGTGCTGGCACGCATCACGCCCCAGGTTGCAGCGGTGGTGCTGAACGCCAATGGCGATCCCGCGCGCTTCGCAGCTTTTGGGCTGCCCGTAGTGGCGGACCCGCTGCCCGATTACCCCGGGCCGCTCGCAGGCATTCTGGCCGGGCTGGAATGGGCGGCGGCGCATCGGCCGGACCTTGCCTGGGTTGCCTCGGTCCCCGGGGATTGCCCGTTTATTCCAGCGAATTTTGTGCCCCGCCTGCATGCGGCGCGGGAAGCGGCGGGCGTGCCCATGGCCGCGGCATCTTCCGGCGGGCAGAGCCATCCGCCCGCAGCCCTTTGGCCCGTGGCTTTGCGCGGCGAATTGCGCGCCGCACTTTTGGCTGGGGAGCGCAAGATAGACCGTTGGACGGCGCGTTTCGCCTGTGCCGAGGCCGCCTGGCAAGCCACCCCTTACGATCCCTTCTTCAATGCCAATGCGCCGGAGGATTTGGGCGAGGCCGAGAAAATCTTGCAAAGCATCGATCCTGAAGCCATAAGCTAGCAAAGGCTAAGTATCCGGGAGAACACCATGAACGGCATTATCAGCGGCATTTGCATTGCCATCGTCATTGCCATCGGCGCGGCGTTTTATCTGGACCGCAATATTCAGCAAAGCGCTGAGACGGCCTTCGCCACCACGGGCGTCCGGCTGTGATCCTCCAGCGCGGGGCTTTGCTCGCCGCTTTGGCGCTGGCCGCCTGCGCCGAAACCCCAGCCCCCGCGCCGAGCACTGCCGCGCCCACCGTCTCAAGACCGGCGCCGACACCTTCCAACCTGCCAACTACCGGTCAGGCGGGCACGGAACGCGCCATGTCCACGCTGCAGCAGCAACTGGACCAGGACCGCGCGAATGATCGGCTTGAGGCGTTGGACCCGGAGGCGCCGCGCGGCGATATGTCGCCGCTCCGCAGCCCCTACGAAATAGGCGCCAATACGCGCCTGCCGACGCGGCGGTAAAGACGCTTCCGTTCAGCGCCGCGCAACGCATCGCCCAGGACGCCAAGCGTTTCCGCTTGGCGTGATGTTACTTCAGAGCAGGATCAAATCGCCTTTGCCGCGCGTAGTGCAGCGATTTCTTCAGCCGAGAAACCAAACTCGCCCAGAACCTGATCAGTATGCTCACCGCGTTCCGGGGTTGGGGTGCGCGCGCAGGCAACGCCGGCAATCTGCATCGGTGCGCGCACGAGGGCGATTTCGCCAAGGGCGGGATGGGCCACCGGCATCGCCATGCCCAGATGCTTTACCTGCGTATCGGCGAAAACCTGATCCATGGTGTAAACTGGCCCACTTGGCACGCCGGCCTTGTTCAGCCCTTCGACCCATTCGGCGGTCGTTTTTTCAATCAGGCGCGATTGCAGCAGCGCATTGGTCCTGTCGCGATTGGCGTGGCGCGATTTGTCGGTGGCGAATGCAGGGTCCTTGGCTTCTTCGGTAATGCCCAAGGTGGCCACAATCCGATCCCACATTTGCTGCCCGCCGCCGGCCAGGTTCATCAGCCCATCCTTGGTGCGGAACAGGCCGGTCGGAGTCGTGGTTGGGTGATCATTGCCAGCCTGGCCGGGGATATCGCCCTTCATGGTCCAGCGGGTCGCCTGGAAATCCATCATGGCAATCATGGCTTCCAACAGGCTGGTATGCACCCAGCGGCCCTTGCCCGTGGTTTCACGTTCCAGCAGCGCCACCAGAATGCCGATCGCGGTATAAAGCCCCGCCGTCAGGTCCGCGACAGGAATGCCCGCGCGCACCGGGCCCTGGCCGGGCATGCCGGTGACACTCATGATGCCGCCCATGCCCTGAGCAATCTGGTCAAAGCCTGGCCGCTTGGCATAGGGACCATCCTGGCCAAAGCCGGAAATCGAGCCCAGCACAATGCGCGGGTTCACCGCCGATAGTGCGGCGAAATCAATCCCCAAGCGTTCCTTCACATCCGGGCGGTAATTCTCCACCACCACATCGGCCTTGGCGACCAGGCGATGGAAGGCTGCCAGCCCTTCGGGCGCCTTCAAATTCAGCGTCATGCCACGCTTGTTGCGGTGCGTGTTCTGGAAATCCGGCCCATGGCGCTCCCCGCCCATGCCCTTGCCCGTATCAACCTCATCGGTTGCTTCCACCTTGATCACATTCGCCCCCCAATCGGCCAATTGGCGCACGCAGGTGGGGCCGGAACGGACGCGCGTCAGGTCAAGCACGGTGAAGCGGGAAAGCGGCATCATGGCGGTGTCTCCGTGAAAATTCACCGCCTTGTTGGCATTCTGTCTGGCCCTCGGCAAGGGAGCGGGTTGACGCGCTCGCACCGCGCGCTACCCATGCGCATCCCAAAGCCGAGGAACTTGACCATGACCGAAGACCTGCTGCACGAAATCCGCGAAGGCGGCATTGCCTGGACCACCTTCAACCGCCCGCAAGCGCGCAATGCGATGACCTTCGCCATGTATGCGCGGCTTGCTGAATTGGCCGATGAAATCAGCGCCGATCCCGCGATTCGCGTGTGGGTCATCATGGGCGCCGGCGGCAAGGCTTTCGCGTCGGGCACCGATATCTCCCAATTCCGCGAATTCCGCACCGCCGAGGATGCGCTGAATTACGAAGCGCGCATTGATAAGGTGCTGGGCGCGCTCGAGAGCTGCACCAAGCCCGTGATCGCGGCCATCACCGGCGCCTGCACGGGCGGTGGGCTTGGCATTGCCGGCTGCTGCGATATCCGCATTGCCGACAAGGGTGCCCGCTTCGGCCTGCCGATTGCGAAGACGCTCGGCAATATCCTCAACATGCACAATTTCGCGCGCTTCTATGCGCTGGTTGGTCCCGCCGCCGTGACGGAAATGATCATGACCGCGCGGCTGTTTTCCGCCGATGAGGCGAAGCATATCGGCCTGATTTCCGAAATGCTGGAAACACCTGATGATGTGTCGGCGCGCGCCATGGAATTGGCGACCAATATCTCGGGCTTGGCGCCGCTGACGCTTCGCGCCACCAAGGAAGCGATCCGCCGCCTGCGTAAAGCAACCAGCGAGGTTGAGGGTGATGATCTGGTGACCATGTGCTTCACCAGCGCCGATTTCCAGGAAGGCGTCAGCGCCTTTCTGAACAAGCGCGCCCCGCAATTCACCGGGCGCTAGAGTATCCGTGATGGTCAAGCCACGCGCGTTTGCCATTTTCTACCTTTTTTG
>JBBAUC010000278.1:0-3412 GCA_040398485.1 Roseomonas sp.
CGTCAGCCGCACGCGATTGCAGCTTTCGCAACAGTTGTGGGTCATCGGCGTGATGAAGCCGATCCGCTGGCCGGTTTCCTTCACGCGCATGTAGCGCGCCGGACCGCCCGTTGAGTAATCCGTATCTTCCAAAGTCCAGTTTTGCTTGAGCCGAGACCGCACCAGCGACAATGGCAAATACTGATCCGTGCGATCCCCGGTGATATCGCCCATCGGCATGGTTTCAATCAGGCAAAGATCAAAGCCGTGTTCACCGCACCAGGCGATCATGCGGTCATATTCATGCTCATTCACGCCCTTCAGCGCGACAGCATTGATCTTGATGGCAAGGCCGGCGGCCTTGGCGGCGAAAATGCCATCCAAGGTCTGTTCAATCTTGCCCCAGCGCGTGACAGCAGCGAAGGCATCCGCATCCAAGGTATCAAGCGAGACATTGATCCGCCGCACACCAGCCGAGAAAAGCTCATCCGCATAGCGCACCAACTGCGTGCCATTGGTGGTCAGCGTCAATTCACGCAAGCCACCAGGCCCGATGCGCTGGCCTAAGCCCCGGATCAGCGACATCACATTCTTGCGCACCAGGGGCTCGCCGCCCGTCAGCCTGATCTTGTCCACACCGGTCGCGATGAAGGCGGCGGAAAGGCGTTCCAATTCCTCAAGCGTCAGGATTTCCGCCTTGGGCAGGAAGGTCATGTCTTCCGCCATGCAATAGACGCAGCGCAGATCGCAGCGATCAGTCACCGAGACGCGCAAATAGGATACGTGGCGCCCGAAAGGGTCCATGAGAGGCGCGGATTGAGGAGCGACAGCGTTCATAGGCAGGATTTGGGGGCGAAGCGGGTCCCGGTGCAAGACCCTTTCACGCCAGAAGCGCGATGGACCCCGCTCCAATCAGCACAATCAGGGCAAAGGGCCGATACCAGCTTTGCGGCACCACATGGAAAAGCCGCGCCCCAATGGGCACGCAAATCACCATAATGGGCAGCAGCACCGCAGTGCGAACCAGTACGGATAGGTCAATCAGACCGAGAAAAAGGGGCGGGAAGACGGAAATTACCGAAATCACCGAAAAGAACAGGATCAGATTGGCCCGATGCGTCTTGGCCGCTTCCGGCCCCGCCAGCAGGTAAAGAATGACCGGCGGCCCGGACATGCCCGTGGAGCCCTTGAGCAGGCCTGAGACTGCCCCCACGGCCATATTCAGCGGCAAGGGGCGGGACCCGTTGTAGCGCCAGCCCGACAGCAGCAGCCCGCCAAAGACCAGCACAAAGGCACCAATGGCGCGGCGCAGTATTTCTCCATCCGCGGTGATCAGGACATAGGCGCCAAGCGGCGTCATGAGCGCAGCTGTGCCGCCAATGGGCAGGATCACGCGCCGATCGGCGTCCTTGAAGGCGCTGGGGAGTAGCTGGATGGACACAATAAGTTCCATCAGCAGCATCACCGGCACCCCGGCCTTGGGCCCCCAAAGCACGGAATAGATCGGCGCCAGGATCACCGCGGTGCCAAAGCCGGCATAGCCGCGCATGAGGCCGGCAATGGCGGTGGCGAGCGCTGCGCCCAGCAGCCGCCAATCGGTCAGCACCGGCAGGGCAGCGTTGAAGATATCGGTCATCTTGCGGGTGGAGCCTCGATAATCAGGTCAATCAGGCGGGCATTGATCAATACCTTGCCGGCATGCTCGAAATTGACCGTTACGCGTTCCCCCACGACAGATTGGACCTGGCCCAGGCCCCAATCCGCTTCCGTTGGGTGGCGCACACGTATGCCAGGTTCTATCAATGCCATCACCATCCGCTTTCGGTCTTAATAACTCGCTAGGGTTAAGAGGATACTGTCCCATCCCATGACACAAGTAACCCCTGAGCCTGATAGCGCCGAAGGCGCTGATCTTCATCTGCGCCTGACCCGATTGATCGGGCTTAGGCTTTGCCATGATTTGGGGGGCTTGGCGGGCACCATCGGCAATGCGCTGGAAATGCTGAATGATGCCGGTGCTGAAGCGGCAGATTTGGCCGGCGAAGCAGCGGATATGCTCCGCCGGCGCCTGTTGCTGTGGCGGTCAGTGCTGGGCAGTGGGGAAGCGCGCACTTTGGGTGCGGCGCTTGGCTTGCTGAAGGGCCAGATTGCGGCGGGGCGGGCACATCTTGAAATCGGCGATTTGCCGGAAGCGACTCCGCTTTCCGAAACCATGGTGCCTTTGCTGCTGAGCGGCCTTTTGGTGGCTGGTGAGGCCTTGCCGCGCGGTGGCGTAGTGCGCCTGGCCGGTGACCTGCAACGCGAAATCACGATTCTGCCCATTGGTACTGCGGCGAATTGGAGCCCCGTGCTGCTGCGCCATGCGGCGGGGGCTGCGCTGCCCAGCGATATTTCCAGCCGCGATGCCTTGGCGCTGTGGCTTTGCATCAGCGCCGGCGCTGCTGGGGTGTCACTCAGCCTTGCTTTGCCGCCTAATGAGGCTGCCGCCGCATTGATGATGACTTTGCCCGACTGAATCTGCGCGGGGCTTTACGCTTTATTCGCAAGCGTTGGCCCATAATCGTCTCATACGACATTCCCTGGGGATGGTTATGGACGATTTGCTCTCTGATTTTCTCACTGAAACCCATGAAGGCCTGAGCGCTGTGGATGAGGCGCTGCTGCGCCTTGAACGCGCGCCAGATGATGCGCCGACGCTCGCCGAGGTTTTCCGGCAGGTGCATACCATCAAGGGAACTTGCGGTTTCCTTGGCCTGTCACGGCTGGAAAAAGTGGCACATGCCGGCGAGACCATCCTCGGGCTCTATCGTGATGGCAGCCTGAAAGTCACCCCTCAAGGCATTACGCTGATTTTTGCGGCGGTGGATGCCATTCGCAAGATCGTTGTGGGGCTTGAACAGAATGGCCAGGAACCGGATGGCGATGATGCCGCCGTCATTGAAGCTTTGGACGCAGCCGCCAGAGGAGAATCCGTGACCATGCAAACCGCGCCGATGCCCCAACCGGAAGCCGCCCCGGCGCCCAGCCCCATTGCTGCACCCGCCCCGGTTGCGCCCCGCGCCCCCGAAGCGGTGGCCGAGGCGGTGCAGACCGAATCCGCCACAGCGCAGCAGACGATTCGCGTTTCTGTTGAAGTGCTGGAGGACCTAATGACGCTCGTCAGTGAATTGGTGCTGACACGTAATCAGCTCATGCAATTGGCGCGCGTTTCATCTGATAGCCAGATTTCGGTGCCCTTGCAGCGGCTGTCGCACATCACTTCCGAATTGCAGGAGGGCGTGATGAAGACGCGCATGCAGCCGATTGGTAATGCCTGGGCGAAGCTGCCCCGGCTGGTGCGCGATTTGGCCAATGAATTGGGCAAGAAAATTGATCTAGAGATGCGCGGCGCCGATACCGAATTGGACCGCCAGGTGCTGGAACTGATCAAGGA
>JBBAUC010000279.1:0-3385 GCA_040398485.1 Roseomonas sp.
TGGAGCAGGTTTGGGTGCAGGATGGCGAAAGCCGCCTGACGGAAGTGGTGAAGAAGGCAGGCTTGAAGCTCTCTGGCTTTGCCCGCTTCCATTTGGGCGAAGGCATTGAAAAGCAGCAGGGCGATTTCGCCGCCGAAGTGGCCGCTGCCGCCGGCAAGGCCTGAACTGACTGACTTGGGGGAGCCTAAAGGCTCCCCAACACTGGTTTAGTGCGTGTTCCGTTCAAATGCGTGCGCCGGACCCGCACTAAACCCTTCTTTTGCCGCATTTTCCGAGCCGCCAAGTGGTTCCACTTGGCTTGAAAATGCTCCGTTTGGGGGCCTTTACTGCACCCTATTTTTTCTATTGATCATAAAAATGATGATCACTATAGTGATCAATATGATAAACTCCAATGGCGCCAGCGTCGCTACCTATCATCGGGTTCCGGCCCATCTCGGCCGCCTCTTTCATCAGCTCTGCCAGCTTCTTGTGGCGGAAGCCCAAGCTGCCGAAGGGCTTGTCTCGCCCGAATATGCGGCCCTTGCCTCGCTCGATGAGGAACCGGGGCTGGACCAAAAGCGCCTAGGCGAAGCGATTGGTGTTGACCGCAATACCATCGGCATCGTGGTCGAGCGTTTGGAACGGCGCGGCTTGCTAACACGGGAAGTGGATAAGGAAGACCGGCGCGCCCGTATCCTGCGCCTCACGCCCGAAGGGGCAGCGCTGCGCCGGCGCCTGCGCCCGCGCATGCTCGCGGCGAATGCCCGCGCCATCGAAGCCCTGACCGAGGAAGAGACTAAGACGCTGCTCGCGCTGCTGGATCGGGCGGTGGAACACCACGCCACGCTGATTTCACCCGGCGCGGAGCGCCGGATGCGCCGCATAGCAACCCACCAGCAAAAGGATACTGTGCCATGAGACTATCCCGTCGCGCCCTGCCGATGCTTGGCGCCCTCGCGCTCCCGCTCCGCGCACAGGCTCAGGCATTTCCGAACCGCCCGGTGCGCCTCATTACCCCATTCGCAGCCGGCGTCGGGGCTGAGACGACGCTCCGGCTTTTCGCCGATGGGCTCGCGCGCCGTTGGGGCCAGCCCGTGCCGGTGGAAAACCGTCCGGGCGGGGATGGCGTGATCGCCGCCATGGCCTTTCTTGGGATCAATGATGATCACAAGATTTTCTTCTCTTTTTCCGGCCCCCTTACGGTCAATCCCTACACCATCCCGAGCCTGCCCTATCGACCAGAACAATTCGCGCCCATCTCCACCGTGGCAATAGACCATATCGCCATCGCCGCCGCGCCCGAATTCGGCGCCAATGACCTGAGCGGCGCCGTGGCACTGGCGCAGGCGCAGCCCGGTGCCTTTGCCTGGGCCTCATCGCCCGGCGGCATCACCATCACCTTCGCGGCCTTCGCCGCTCAGCAGCGCCTTGAATTGGTGCGCGCGCAGTATCGCGCTGTGCCCGAAATGCTGAATGATCTGGCGACGAACCGCATCCAGATCGCAGCCATGCCCTTGGCCACTGCCTTGCCGCAAGCGCGCGCCGGGCGCATCAAATTGCTGGCCGTGACCAATGCCACCCGTTCGCCCGCCGCGCCGGAGGTTGCAACCGCAACCGAGCAGGGCTTCCCGGATTATGTTTTCGAAGGCTTTGTCGGTGTTTTCGGGGATGCCCGACAGCCGGAGGCAGTTCGCGCGGCGCTGGTGGAAGCCACCCGCGCCATTGTGACCGAGGAAGCCTTCGCCGAGCGGCTGCGCAACGCGGGTCAGCTTCCCTTTGCGGGTGGCGAAGCCGATCTGGCAAGCCGCATTGCCGCTCAGCGCAGGCTTGTTGAGGCGGGGATGCGGCAGCTTGGCTCCTGAAAAAGTATCAGCCAAGCTGCGCCGGGCGCTTAAGGAAGCGCAGCGCCGGGAATAGGGCGCCCCCAAGGCATTGCCCCTACGCAGAATGCCATGCTCTCCAGGCGGTTCCGCCGCGCGCAAAAATGATCTATGCAACACCCCCTACCTTATTGCCGCCTTCGCGGGCATGTCCTTATGGTGGCGCCCGCAACCTGAACCCGATTCGAGATTGACCCCCATGAGCCAGAACCCGGCCTATAAGCGCGTCATGCTCAAGGTCTCCGGTGAGGCCCTGATGGGGGATCGGGATTACGGGCTGGACAACGCCACCTGCCGGCACATTGCTGAGGATATTCGCGGCGTGGTGGATCTGGGTGTGCAGGTTTGCCTCGTGATCGGCGGGGGCAACATCTTTCGCGGCATTTCCGGCGCGGCATCGGGCATGGACCGTGCCCAGGCCGACAGCATCGGCATGCTGGCGACCGTCATGAACGCGCTTGCCATGCAGAGTGCTTTGGAGAAGGTCGGCGTGCAGACGCGCGTGCAAAGCGCGATCCCGATGGCGAGCCTTTGTGAGCCCTTCATCCGCCGCCGTGCCGAACGGCATATGGAAAAGGGTCGCGTGGTGATTTTCGCGGCTGGTACAGGCAATCCGTTTTTCACCACCGATACCGCGGCGGCCTTGCGTGCGGCCGAGATGTCCTGCGATGCGCTGTTCAAGGGCACGCAGGTGGATGGCGTCTATTCCGCCGATCCGCGCAAGAAGCCCGATGCCAAGCGCTACGAAACACTCACCTATCTTGATATGCTGGCGCGCGATCTAGCGGTGATGGATGCGGCGGCAATCAGCCTTGCGCGCGAAAACAAGCTGCCCATCATTGTCTTCAATATCCATGAACCAGGCGCCTTCACCGCCGTCATGAAGGGCGAAGGCAAATTCACTACCGTGGTGGAACAAGCGCCATAACCCAGGGGGAAGGGCAACATGCCGACTGATGTAACGGCCCTGAAACAGGATCTGACGCGCCGGATGGAAGGCGCGATGGAAACCTTGAAGAAGGAATTCTCTGGGCTGCGCACAGGCCGTGCCAGCCCCGCGCTATTGGAACCGGTGCGCGTCGAAGCCTATGGCAGTGTCACGCCGCTCAATCAGGTGGCCAATATCTCGGTCGCGGGGCCGGGGCTTCTGTCTGTGCAGGTCTGGGATAAGGGGCTGGCCAAGGCCGTGGAAAGCGCCATTCGGGAAGCCAATCTGGGGCTCAACCCGCAGGCGGAAGGCCAGGTGATCCGCGTGCCGCTGCCGCCGCTCACCACCGAACGCCGCAATGAATTGGCCAAGGCCGCGGCGCGTTATGCCGAACAGACGCGCGTTTCGGTGCGCGGCGTCAGGCGCGATGGCATGGAACAGATCAAGGCGGCCGGCAAGAAATCCGAACTCGGCGAAGATGAAGTGAAGCGCGCTGAGGAAGAAGTACAGAAATTGACCGACCAATTCGTCAAGCAAATTGACGCTGTCTTGGTCGAAAAGGACAAGGATATCCGGAAAGTCTGAGGATCATCCG
>JBBAUC010000280.1:0-3373 GCA_040398485.1 Roseomonas sp.
AACCGAGCAGCCGATCGCCGCCTATAACGTGAGCGGCGAATACGCGATGGTGAAAGCGGCGGCCGAGCGCGGCTGGATCGACGAACGGGCCGTGACCCTCGAAACCCTGCTGAGTTTCAAGCGGGCCGGGGCCGATCTGATCCTCACCTACCACGCCTGCGATGCCGCGGCCTGGCTGCGGCAGGGGTGAATGGTGGAGGTGTTTCTAGCCAGAAGACAACTGCTCAATGCCCCAAGATCAACGCCCCCAATCTTTGCGCTTGTCTCTCTGATCGGCCTGACGCTTCATGCGTTCACGCAGCTTGCGCATCTTGGCCTCATTCCTCTTCTTTGCTCTCTGCGCCTCCAGAAAGATTCTACGCTGATGATTGTCTTTCGTTTTCTTCAAACCTTCACGCGCCGCTTCCTGTTTGATTGATCGGAAGTGGCCTAGCTTCTGCTCAATGCTGTCGATCAGCAGCGGGCCGGAGGGCGTGGGCTGGGCAAAGGCAGCGAAGCCGAAGGCCAGCACTAGGCAGGCCATAACAATGCGCAACACCTGCGGCCCGCGGGTGCTCCAACTGTTTTCTGCCGTTAAGGCTTGGCGCTGCTGGGCAATCTGGGCGGCAACCTGATTGAAAGCAGCGCTCACCTGAACCTTCACTTCCGGAAGGGGGCGGGCAAGGATTTCTGGATTGAGTCCAGGCGCACTCAGCTTGGTAAGGCGTGCTTGAAGCTCGCTGACGCTGGTGGCCTGATTGGCAGCCTGGCGATAGGAATCGAGTTGTCGTTCTGCTTTATCGAGAGCGCGAAATTGATCAGAGTTGGTGGTTTGTCGCAGAAGACCCGTGAAGATGTGCAGCGGAATCAGCAGCAGGAAGCCGTAGACAGCCAAGACGGCGAGGCCAGAAAAGAGCTTGCGGCGCTTATCTAGAAGTTGATTTTCTGGATAGAGCAGGTTTCCCACCACAAGGATAAAAAGCGCAAGCAGTGGCAAGCTCGAGCCATTGATCAAGGTGGCGGTGACGCGATTGAGCCAGTCGTAATCCAGCAGCTTTGCGGGAATGGCACTCGAAACAACCAGCAGGACATAAAGAGCCACAAATACCAGGGAAAGGCGGCTCAGGCTTCGGGCGTACATGGATAGGGGATAAAAAAAGCCCTGCAAACACAGAGCTTTGGGATAACTTGTTTGGGCTAACGGATTGGTAAATTTATGCTAGCCGAGCAGGTAAAGGTTTTTGGATGCGGTTGCGAAGTTTGCGTGAATAGCCGAATGCCGCTGCGGCCCCAAGGAGAGGTAGAGGTCCAGGAACTTGAGGGGGATCTTTGAGAAGAATAATTTGCTCGCTGCCAGAGGTGTACGTGAATATGGAAGCACCACCGGTGCCAAAGATCTGCGCCAGGCTCAGATTGACATCAAAAAATCCACTGAAAGGCAAGGCTGTATTGTTGGGTGTAGGACAATTCGTAGGAGTACATCCAGTCAATGTATTTGGCAGCCGAATACCCCCAGTCGGTGAAAGTTGTAAAACGAAAGCTGGGGTATTCGTTGGGGTAGTACCCATCCAGCCAAGAAAGTTTCCAGCTTGATTAAACGGATTGCTCGGCCCTGCCGAAAAAGCGAAAAGATTGCCGGGCAAATTTGAGGTGGAGCCGTATGTGAACCTGAGTTGATCAGAACCTCTGTTGATACCAGATGAATTGCCTCCGCTTGTGGCGGTAGTTACATTATTTGATCCACTTGGTGTGCCAAGTAAAAAGGGATTAAGAGTGCCGGATGCCTTGATGCGCGTTGACGTGGGACTTACAGGAATAAAATCAATGTACAGAATAGCTTTAGACGGCGCAGCGTCCAAAAGGATCGATGTAGCAATGCCCGCAACTCTCAAAAGTGAGTATGTGACTTCATGTTAGCAACGATTCGATTTAAGTTAATTATAATTTAGCAGCCGCCTGGGTTGGGGTTGGGCGCTGTTGACACTTTGTAAACTGGCACCCTGTGTCACGGGGCGTGGAAGGCGGGTCTGGGTCTCGGATTGGTCCGCGGTGCGCTCATGCTCCGTGGTGGTGCGACCTGCCTGGATCCGCCCCGAGGCCCTGCGGCCGGGGTGAGTCGTTTGGGCTTTTGATGGTGGTGAACCCCTCAGGCACTCTGTTCATCACTTGTCTTTTTCGCTCGCTCACCAGGTGGCGGCAGGGGTGTAGGTCGAGATGGCGCTCCCTGTCGCACCAGCTCTGATCCTTGTCTCACGCTCCATCTGGCGGCAGGTGTCGCCAATGGCCCGTCCCTGGCTGGCCGCGGCATTGTTTCTGGCGGGGATGTCTGCCCTGGCCCAGGTAGCGGCCTGAAGCTGCTGCTCTTTCCCGAGCTGAGGCCTTCGGCGGAGGCCGTCAGGCAGGGACCAGGCTTGGCCCATCGCTCACCACACCAGCCATTGATTGATTATCCTTGGAAATCAGGCACACAATGCCTGAATTGCAAGGGTATCGCTCCTGGGTTCAGCGGCTGCAGGCCCCGGCGCTTCGCCGGCAGCTGGAGCTTTTTCCCGCTGTGGCGCTGCTCGGGCCTCGGCAGGTCGGCAAGACCAGCCTGGCCCTGCAGATCGGACGGGAGCTGCCCAGCCTCTATCTCGATCTGGAGTCCACCGCCGATCGGGCCCGCCTGGCGGAGCCGGCTCTGTTTCTCGAGCGCCATGCCGAGCGGCTGGTGATTCTCGATGCGGTGCAGCGGCTGCCGGAGTTGTTCGCCGAATTGCGGGGGCTGATCGATGCGGGCCGGCGCCAGGGGCGAGCTCATGGTCGCTTCCTGCTGCTGGGCTCGGCCTCGGTGGAGCTGATCCGCCAGAGCAGTGAATCGCTGGCCGGCCGGCTCGCGTTTGCGGAACTGCCTGGATTGAACGTGCTGGAGCTGGGGGCCGCCGCCGAGGAGAATCTTTGGTTCCGGGGAGGCTTCCCGGACAGCGTGCTGGCCGCCAGCGATGCGGCGAGCGCTGAATGGCGCCGGCAGTTTCTGCGCACCTATCTGGAGCGCGACATCCCCCAGTTGGGCCCGCGCATTCCGGCTGAAACCCTGCGGCGCTTCTGGACGATGCTGGCCCACGGCCAGGCCTCGCTGCTCAATGCCGCCCAGCTGGGCCGCGCCCTTGGCGTCGATGGCCGCACGGTGGGGCGCTATCTGGATCTGCTCGTGGATCTGCTGCTGGTGCGCCGCCTATCGCCGTTTCACGCCAATGTGGGCAAGCGGCTGGTCCGCGCGCCCAAGGTGCTCGTGCGCGACAGCGGACTGGTGCACACCCTCCTGGGTCTGGACGATGCCGAGGCGGTGCTGGGGCATCCGGTGGCGGGCGCCAGCTGGGAGGGCTTTGTGATCGAAACCTTGCTGAACCTGGCG
>JBBAUC010000281.1:0-3339 GCA_040398485.1 Roseomonas sp.
GTCAGCGTGGCGCGACCAGCACGCAAGGACTTCACCTCAGGCCCGACCAGCGCAAGCCCCGCTTCGATGGTTTCATTGATTTTATAGTCAAACCGCGCCTTGCGGTTCTGCGCGGCGATGCCGTGGGAAATCATCCCCTTCTTGCGCGGTTCAGCCATATCTCACGCGCCCACCGCCCGGGCGCTATTCCTTTCAGTTCAACAGGCCAACTGAAACCATGGCATCGCGCACGCGCGCACGGCTCGCCTCACCCACAGGGGCCAGCGGCAGGCGGCAATGATCGGTGCTTTTGGTCAGCAGGCTCGCCGCATATTTCACAGGGCCCGGAGAGGTCTCAGCAAACAGCGCATCATGCAAAGGCACCAGGCGGTCCTGGATTTCCATCGCCTCATCCACGCGCCCGGCGCGCCAGGCCTTGTGCATTTCCGCGCAAAGCCGCGGTGCCACATTGGCGGTGACGCTGATGCAGCCATGCCCGCCAGCCGCCATGAAGGAAATTACGGTGTGGTCTTCGCCGGAAAGCTGCGCGAAATCCGCCCCGCAGGCGCGGCGCGTATGCAAAGGCCGCACGAGGTTCGCGGTCGCATCCTTCACGCCGATGATATTCGGGTGCTTGGCCAGCCGCGCCATGGTCTCAACACTCATGTCAATCACGCTGCGCCCGGGGATGTTATACATCACCAAGGGCAGATCCACCGCATCCGCAATCGCCTTGTAATGCAGGAACAGGCCTTCTTGAGTGGGCTTATTGTAATAGGGTGTCACGACAAGGCAGGCATCGGCGCCGGCCTTCTTGGCGTGGCGGGTGAATTCAATCGCCTCCGATGTGCTGTTGCTGCCGGTACCCGCAATCACGGGCACGCGCCCGGCTGCGGCTTCGACGCAAAGCTCCACCACGCGCTTGTGTTCCTCATGCGAAAGGGTCGGGCTTTCGCCGGTGGTGCCAACCGGGATCAAGCCTTCGCTGCCCTCGGCAATCTGCCACTGCACCAATTCCACGAAGGCTTTTTCGTCCACGGACCCATCCGCGCGCATGGGCGTGATCAGCGCGACCATGGAACCCTTGAACATGTTGGCATCCTCCTGAGGAATTATGAGTAAGCGAAGTTAGGCGCGGCGCGGCGCCGCGACAAGGCGGGAAGTGGGGCTTAGCCGGCGGCGTGCGCGATCGCCAGGAAATCCTCGGCCACCAGGCTCGCACCCCCCACCAGCGCCCCATCCACATGGGGCAGCGCCAGGATGGCGACGGCATTGCCGGGCTTGACCGAACCCCCATAAAGCAAGCGCAGCCCCGCGCCTGCCCCCGGGAAGCTTTCGGTCAGCTTGGCCCGCATCATGGCATGCATGGCGCTGATATCGGCCTCGGTCGGCGTGCGGCCAGTGCCGATGGCCCAGACGGGTTCATAAGCCACCACGCCGCCGGCGGCGCCGAAGCCATCCGGCAGGCTTTCCGCCATTTGTTCGGCCACCACTTCCTCGGCCCGGCCCAAAAGCCGGTCATCCTCGGGCTCGCCCACGCAAACCACCGGGATCAGGCCGGCCGCCATTGCCGCTTCGGCCTTGGCGCGGACGCGGTGGCTGGTCTCCCGATACGCCATGCGGCGTTCGGAATGGCCCAGAATAACATAAGAAGCGCCGGCATCCTTCAGCATCGCGGCAGCAATATCCCCGGTATGGGCGCCCTTGGCGGCCTCATGGCAATCCTGCCCACCCAAGGCCACCACCCCGGCGCAAGCCTGGGTCAGGGGGGCGATCAGCGTGGCGGGGGGGCAGATCAGCACTTCGGCCTTCAGCCCAGCCGCCCCGGCGGCGACTGCCCGGGCCAAAGCTTGGGCCTCGGCGGCCAGCCCATGCATTTTCCAATTGCCGGCGATTAGCGGGCGCACACCGGGGGTCATGCTTGGGTTCCTCCTGGGCTTGGGGCGATGCTTTGCCCCGCGTGGCTAGCCGCCGCTTGGGGGCTTGGCAAGCATCGGGACTTTCGCGCGGCGCCGCGTGGCGGTAATCACCTTTCCCATGATCACCTTCATGCGTCGCCTGGCCTCTACCTGGGTTGCCAAGGCGCTTTTCGTCCTGCTCGTCCTTTCCTTCGCTGTCTGGGGGATTGAGGATGTTGTGCGCAATTTTGGCCGCGATACGGCCGTGGCGCGGGTTGGTGATCAGCGTATCGAAGCCGAGGAAGCGCAGAACGCCGCGCGGCGTGAAATGTCGCGAATCGCGCGCCAGATGGGCAATCGGTTCGAACCGAATGAAGCGATCCGCCGCGCCGTGGCCGTAGGTGCCTTGGAAAACCTGATCGGCGAACGCGCCATGGTGGCCGAGTCGCAGCGCATGGGCGTGGTGGCGCCGGAAGAAATGGTGCGCGAAACAATCTTCGCCATCCCGGGTCTGCGCACCGCGGATGGGCGGTTTTCGCGAGAGATTCTGGCGCAGGTGTTGCGCAGCAATGAATTGACCGAACCGCAATTCCTGTCGCTGATCAAGGGCGATCTGCTGCGCCAGCAATTGCTGGGTGCGGTGCGTGCGGGCGCCGCCGCGCCGGATGCCATGACCGCGCCGCTATTGGTTTGGCAGACGGAACGGCGGGTTGCAGATGTGGTGCTGCTGCCATTCTCCGCCGCGCCGGAACCGGAAGCACCGACGGAAGCTCAATTGCAGCGCTTTTTGGAAAACAACCCGCAGCGTTTTTCCACGCCGGAGTTTCGGCAGATCAGCATTGCGGTGCTGTCGGCGGAAACGCTGGCGAATGAGATCGCCGTTTCGGAAGATGACATCAAGCAAGCCTTTGATGCCCGCCACGGCCAATATGACAGGCCAGAGAGGCGACAAATCCGCCAGGTGGTGCTGGCCGATGAGGCGCGCGCGCGGGAAGTGGCGCAGCTTTGGCAAGCGGGCGCTGATTGGGAAACCGTGGAAGCGGCTGCCACCGCCGCAGGCGGTCAGGCCATGGCACTGCCCATGGGTGATAAGGCAAGCCTGCCCATTCCTACCCTGGCCGATGCTGCTTTCGCGGCGCTCCCGCAAAGCGTGACAGACCCGGTGCAAAGCCCCTTTGGCTGGCATGTGATTGGCATTGAAGCGGTGGAAGCCGCGCAGATTTTCACGATGGATCAGCTGCGTGATCAATTGCGGCGCGATGTTGCGAAGGACCGCGCGCTGGATCTGGCTTATGAGCGTGGCAATAAGGTGGAAGATGCGCTGGCGGGCGGCATGACGCTGGCCGAAGCCGCGCCGCGTTTTGGGCTGGCGCTGGTGAATGCCACGCTCGATCCCGCTGGGCGGAGCCCCGCCAATGAAGCGGTGGTGCTGCCAATGGCCGCGGATCAACGCAATGCCGTG
>JBBAUC010000282.1:0-3270 GCA_040398485.1 Roseomonas sp.
GGTCATGCATTCACCATGTCAGAAGAAGCATCCTGCGGCGCGGCATTGTCACCACCCAGGAAGGTTTTAATGCCACGCAAAGCCTGGCGGATGCGGTGGCTATTTTCCACCAGCGCAATGCGCACATGTTCATCACCATGCTCACCAAAGCCAAGGCCGGGGGCGACCGCAACCTTCGCCTTTTCCAGCAGCAGCTTGGAAAACCCAACTGAGCCCAAATGCCGGAAACGCTCGGGGATTGGCGCCCAGAGGAACATGGAAGCCTCTGGCGACGGCACATCCCAGCCCGCAGCATGCAGCCCCTTCACCAGCACTTCGCGGCGTTCCTTGTACAGAACGCGCATTTCTTCAATGCAATCCTGCGGGCCGTTCAACGCAGCCGTGGCCGCCACCTGGATGGGCGTAAAGGCGCCGTAATCCAGATAGGATTTCACCCGCGCCAAAGCCGCGATCAGCCGCGGATTGCCCGCCGCAAAACCCATGCGCCAGCCTGGCATATTGTAGGTTTTCGACATGGAGGTGAATTCCACCGCGATGTCCTTCGCCCCTTCCACTTCCAAAACGGAAGGCGGCGGCGTGTCGCCGAAATAAAGCTCGGCATAGGCAAGATCGGACAGGATGAATAATTCATGCCGGCGGCAAAGCGCGACCAATTCGCGGTAGAATTCAATCGGCGCCGTCAACGCGGTCGGGTTCGACGGGAAATTGACAATCACCGCGTTGGGCTTCGGCACGGAATGGCGCACGGCGCGATCAATCGCCTCAAGCATCGCGTCATCCGGCGTATAGGGAATGCTGCGCACCGAAGCGCCGGCGATGATGAAGCCGAATTGATGGATGGGGTAGGAAGGATTAGGCACCAGGATGGTATCGCCCGGGCTTGAGATGGCCTGCGCCAAATTCGCGAGCCCTTCCTTGGACCCGAGCGTCGCCACCACTTCGGTCTCAGGATCAAGCTTCACGCCAAAGCGTCGGTCGTAATAACCAGCCAATGCCTTGCGCAGCCCAGGAATACCCTTTGACATGGAATAGCGATGCGTGCGTGGGTCCTGCACGGCTTCGATCAGCTTCGCCACAATATGCGGCGGCGTCGGCGTATCGGGATTGCCCATGCCCAGGTCAACAATATCCTCCGCCGCCGCGCGCGCCTTGGCCTTGGCCGCATTCACCTCGGCAAAGACATAGGGCGGCAGGCGCCGGATACGGTGGAAATCCTCGGTCATGGCTTCAGTCTCGATGATTAAGGGGAAGGCTTATAGACCAGCAAGTCACGGCCGGCGAGGCACATCACGCAAAACAGGTGGCGGTGGGGGGGCGGCGGGGGCCAGCACGGGTGGGGCGGGGATGCCGGCGGGGGCGAGGACCGGCGGGGCGGGAATGCCGGCCGGTTCCGGGGCGGCGACTGCCGCTGGGGCCGCTTGTTGCGGCGTGCTTGGCGCGACAGGCGCAGCGATGGCTGGGGCCGGGATGGCCATGCCCGCCAAGGCCGGGGCCAAAGCGGGAGGCGGCGGGGCGCCGCGCGGGGCGCCACCCGGCAGGGCGCCGAGGGGCTCGCGGCTCGCTTCCCTTTCCTGCACCAGCCCAGCGGCCAAAGCCTCGCGCGTCGCCAAATCCGGGATTTCAGGCCGGGGCGGCACGGTGCCCAGATTGGGAAAGGGCAAGCCAGCGCCGGGCGGGGCGGTGCGGCCTTCTGTCTCTGGCCCCCAGGCGCGATCCCAGAATTTCGCCACCGCTTGGCCCGGTTCCGTCTGGCAGCCGGCAAGCATCAGCGCCAGCAGCGCGCAAAGCTGTGCTTGATTGGCTTTGCGCCGCCACCTAGGTTGAGGTTTGGTTCCGGTTTTCTCGCGATGCTCGCTCATGCGCCCCTGCCTGCCATAGGGGTAGCCTGAAACGGGCGTGGCGCGAAGCGCCGGGCAGAAATTTGCCAGGAAGCCCCGATGGCCGAAAGCGACCCGCCCCATTTCCGCCTGCCCGACCCGGTGCTGGTCAGCCGCACCATGGCCGATGTGGCGGAACGCAGCCAGCGCATCGTCGCGGATTTCCTGAAGCGCCAGGCAGATACGCCCGGTGAGGCCGACCCGTTGCATATCGGCAATGCCTTCCTGGACATGACATCGCGCATCATGGCCAATCCGGCGCGGCTGGTGCAGGCCCAGATCGGCTTTTGGCAGGATTACCTCACGCTATGGCAGCAAACCGCCCGGCGCATGATGGGTAAGCCTGCGTCAGACGTGATCGCGGAAGACCAGAAGGATAAGCGCTTCAAGCATGAAGCCTGGCGCGAGAATGAAGTGTTCGACTTCATCCGGCAGAGTTATTTGCTTTCCGCGCGCTACATGCAGCGCCTGGTGCATGACGCCGAGGGGCTGGATGAAAAAACCGCGCAGAAGGTGGAATTCTACACCCGCCAATTCGTGGATGCGATGAGCCCCACGAATTTCGCCCTGACCAATCCAGAAGTGCTGCGCCGCACGGCGGAGACGGGTGGCGAGAATTTGCTGAAGGGCCTGTCCAATCTGCTGACCGACCTGGAACGCGGGCAGGGGAATTTGCGCATCCGCATGACGGATGAAAGCAAGTTCAAGGTGGGCGAGAATATCGCCGTCACACCGGGCAAAATTGTCTATCAGAACGACCTGATGCAGCTGATCCAGTATACGCCCACCACTGAAAAAGTACTAAAGCGCCCGCTGCTGATCATGCCGCCTTGGATCAACAAATACTATATCCTTGATCTGCGCCCGAAGAATTCCTTCATCCGCTGGGCGGTGGATCAGGGGCATACGGTTTTTGTGGTTTCCTGGGTCAATCCTGATGAGCACCTCGCCGAAAAAGGCTTTGAGGATTACATGCTGGAAGGCCCCTATGCTGCGCTGGACGCGATTGAAAAGGCAACCGGCGAAAAATCCGTGAATGCGATTGGCTATTGCCTGGGGGGTACGCTGCTATCGGCGACACTCGCGCATATGGCGGTCAAGCGCGATACCCGCATCAAATCCGCGACCTTCTTCACCACCCTGGTTGATTTCACTGAATCCGGTGAATTGGGTGTCTTCATTGATGAGGAACAATTGAAGGCGCTGGAGGCAAAGATGCAAAAGCGCGGCTATCTGGAAGGCCGCGAAATGGCGACCACCTTCAATATGCTGCGCGCCAATGATCTGATCTGGTCTTTCGTGGTGAACAATTACCTGCTGGGGCAGGACCCCTTCCCCTTTGATTTGCTTTATTGGAATGATGATTCAACACGCATGCCGGCACGGATGCATT
>JBBAUC010000283.1:0-2045 GCA_040398485.1 Roseomonas sp.
AAGACCATGGCGAAGGAAATGCTGCCCATCGTGGACAAGCCGCTTATTCAATACGCGGTGGAAGAAGCGCGCGCGGCGGGGATTGAACAAATCTGCCTGATCACCGGTCGCGGCAAGACCATGCTCGTGGATCATTTCGACATTGCCTATGAGCTGGAACGCACTTTGGCGGAACGCGGCAAGGAAAAAGAATTGGCGGCTTTGCGCGCCGATGCCGTGGCGCCTGGTTCCATCATGTCCGTGCGTCAGCAAGTGCCGATGGGGCTGGGCCACGCCATTTGGTGCGCGCGCGCCTTCATTGCCGATGATCCCTTCGCCATTCTGCTGCCTGATGATTTGATGCAATGCGAAGTGTCTTGTACCGCGCAGTTGGCCGATGCCTATCGCGAAACCGGCGGCAATGTTGTCGCGATTGAAGAAGTGCCGCGCGAACGCGTGAACCGCTACGGCGTGCTTGATGTGGCGGAAGATCGCGGGCGACTGGTTTCCGTGAAGGGCTTGGTGGAAAAGCCACCGATTGAACAGGCGCCCTCGAACCTGACCATTATTGGCCGCTATGTGCTGATGCCCGAAGTAATCGGCCATTTGGCGCGCATGGAAAAAGGCGCGGGCGGGGAAGTGCAATTGACCGATGGCATGGCGAAGCTGATCGGCACGCAGCCCTTCCACGGGCTGCGCTATCAGGGCCGCCGCTTTGATTGCGGCGACAAGGCCGGCTTCCTGGAAGCGCAGGTGGCTTTCGCGCTGGCCAGGCCCGATCTGGCGCCGGCCATGCGCGATATTTTGCAGCGCTATGCGTAGGAATTAGCTGGGGCGCATGCAGCGCACCAGCTCTGCCATATCCGGCGCGCCATCCAGCCGCCAGATCGCATCGCGCAGCGCCATGGCACCCGCCTTACCCAAAAGCGGTTCGGCATTGTCGCGGTATTTCGCTTCCAATTCATCATCGGAAAGCGGCGCGCCGGGGTCGCCTTTAGGCAGCAGTACGGTTTCCGTCAGCTTCGTGCCATCATCCATCGTAATCGTCACACGCGCTGGGAATTTTGCGGGATAGAGCTTATTCAACTCAGCATCCGGCACCACTTCCGTGCGTGCCAGCACCTGGCGGATCAGCGGGTCATGCACACGCCCGGCGGCGAATTGGCGCTGCGTCAATTCACCATCCACCGCAGCGGCAGCGATGCAATAGGGCACGGAAACCCGCGCCCCCATCAGCGTGGTGACATCCTTATTCGAAAAATGTGATTTCACCGTGTCATAGGTTTCATTGGTGATGGAGATGATCCGCTTCGGGTCCGGCTTATGCTTGGCCACGATGGCAAGGGTCGCCTGAATCGGTGAATGGCTAGCCAGGATGGAGGGGAAATATTTGAAGCCGTTTTGCAGAATCTCCCATTCCGTGCCCAAGCCCGCTGTCAGCGCCGCCGCTTTCGGTTCCAGCGAAAACGCAGCCAGATAGCCTTTCGGGTGTTCCAGAATGCCGGGCGGGCTGGTCGCGCCAAGCGCCGCCAATTGCGCCGACAGAATACCATTCAGCGCGGCCTTGCCCGGATGGATGGATTTGGTCATGTCGCCGGATTCAAAAAACGTATTCAGCCCCGCAGCCTGCGTGCCCGCTAAGCCAAGCGCTCGCTGCACACCATCCGCATCCAGCCCCATGGCATGGGCAGCGCCAGCAGCGGCACCGAAAGTGCCGTTGGTCGCGGTGGAATGCCAGAAACGATAATGGGTTGGCATCACCGCCATGCCAACGCGCACGGCAACCTCATACCCTGCCACCAGCGCGGCCAGCATGGCGCGGCCGGAAAGCCCGCGCGCTTCGGCCAAGGCAAGTGCGGTTGGCACCATCACGGAACCCACATGCAATAATGCGCGCTTATGTGTGTCATCATTATCGGCGGCATTGATCAGAATACTATTGGCGAGTGCGGCAAAAGCGGGCTGCACGGCGGCACCGGCCGTGCCCATCACATGCGCACCAGGAGCGCCAGGATAAAGGGCGGCGATATCACGCGCGATGCGGGATTTTTCAGCATCTTCCGTCC
>JBBAUC010000283.1:2055-3264 GCA_040398485.1 Roseomonas sp.
CAGCGCATCCAGCACCAGCCGCGCCGCCTGGCGCATGACTTCTGGCGGCAAGGCATCAGGCTTGATACCGGCCGTAAATTCGGCAAGGGCGCGCGTGGTCATCGAGTTTCGTCCTTCTGGGGCGCTTCAGGTGAAGCGTAAATCAGGCTGTAAAAACTGGCAGGGTCCGATACCCCCTGCGCCGCAAGCGCTGCGTTAATCATCTCGGCATTCGTGCCTTCAACCACGATGATCGTGGCGAAGGACCCATCGCCCCCTGGGCGCAGTTTTTCTTCCGGGCTCGGCACGGTCACGGTCGGATCAGCGCGCCATATCCGCACGCGCGTCACACCCGGCTGCGCCAGCACCGCCGCCAATTGTGCTTCAAGCGCGGATGATGGGTCTTCTTGATGGGCAATCAGCGCCAGCAAGCCGCCGACACCCCTTTGCCCCTCATCCAGTGCCACACGGCAAATACTGCGCGACATGGTGCGGAAATGCAGCATAATGCGCGCGGTCCAGTCCGTGGGTTCCGCGAGCCGCTTGATATAGGGCGCCGAGCACAGCACTTCCGGTGTCGCCGTTTCATAAAACGTCAGGAATTCCGCGCGCGGCCCATTCAAGCGGCGATAGCGCCTGGCATGCTGAAAGCCAGGAATGCTCAGCCGATCCGGTACATGATCGCCCTGATACCAGGCTTCATAGTCGCGCCTATCGCAAGCCGGTGCGATATCATTCATCACGCAAAGCAATCCGCCACCCTTGGCCATGCCGTTCCGTCCTTTATGTCGAGGTGACGAGTATTGCCCCGCTTGCGCGTGAGGGAAAGCGGCGCCCGTGCTGGACAGATACAGCGCGCCCATTCACGATGGCGCCAATCATACTGCGAGCGGTGTAGGGGAGAGAAAACATGTGCGACAAGGCAAAAGAACGAGGGCTTGGCTGGCGTGGTTGGATGCCCTTGCCGCCTCGGCAGGAAACCAAACCGCTCGGCCCCTGGTTGGACCTGACGCACCCGATAGATGAAGCGATGCCGCGTGTGCCGACCTTCGGCCCGCCCAAGGTGAAGAAACTATTTTGTCTGCCGGCCGATCCACTGACTGTGACGAGCTTTGAGATGGTGGTGCATACTGGCACGCATGTGGATGCGCCCTGCCACTTCTACAGCGATGGTCCCAGCATGGAACAAGTGCCGCTGGAACGCTGGAATGGCCCAGGCGTTGTCTGGCG
>JBBAUC010000284.1:0-3249 GCA_040398485.1 Roseomonas sp.
TGCGCAGCCGGCCGCGCGCCGCGATTGCGGTCAAAAATCAGCTCATCCTGATTGGGCACGCGCAGCCCACCTGGATTGTCGGGCCGTATTTTGATTGGGCGTGCATCAGCTTCGATCAGCGGCGCATTGCGCGATGACCCGCGCGAAAACCCCCAGACCAGCGCAGCAATCACGGCACCCGCCGCAAGCACAGAGCCTGCGATGATAATCATTCGCCAAGGCGGGCCCCCACCCGTCTTGCGACCCAGCCTATAGGCTGGAACTTGAACTTCCCTCACGCCTATCCCCCGATCGGCGCTGGAATAGTGTCAGCGCATTTCCTCGACCGGCGTCACCCCCATGACGCCAAGACCGGAACGAATAACGCTTGCCGTAGCCGCCACCAGCGCAAGCCGGGCGGCCGTGGCGCCCGGCTCATCCTCTCGGATGAAGCGGAGCGTCGAGTCTTCGCGGCCTCGATTCCATAATACATGAAAATCAGCGGCCAAGTCATGGAGAAAAAACGCGATTCGGTGCGGTTCGCGGGCCAAAGCGGCGGCTTCCACCACGCGGGGCCAGGAAATCAGGCGCCGGATCAGGTCCAGCTCCGCCTTGTCCTGCAAATGCTCCAAGGGTGCAGTGGCCAGTTTCGCGACCTCGGGCTCGCCCGCCTGACGCAGCACTGAACGGCAGCGCGCATGGGCGTATTGCACGTAGAATACGGGGTTCTCGCGGGTTTGTTCGACAACCTTGTCCAGGTCGAATTCCATCTGCGCGTCGGATTTGCGCGTCAGCATGGTGAAGCGCACCGCATCACGGCCCACTTCTTCGATCAAATCGCGGAGCGTCACATAAGTCCCAGCGCGCTTGGACATGCGCACGGGCTCACCCGCCTTCATCACATGCACAATCTGGCACAGCACCACTTCCAAAGGCACGCGCCCATCAGATAGCGCCTTCACCGCGGCGCCCATGCGCGAAACATAGCCGCCATGATCCGCGCCCCAGACATCAATCAGCAGATCATAGCCGCGCTTCAACTTATCCGCATGGCAGGCAATGTCGTTGGCGAAATAAGTGTTGGAGCCATCAGATTTCTTGAGCGGCCTATCCACATCATCGCCAAACTGCGTGGAGCGGAACAGCAATTGCGGGCGCGGTTCCCAATCATCCGGTGTCTTGCCCTTGGGCGGTTCCAGCACACCTTCATAAAGCAGGCCCTTGCCTTCAAGCGCTGCAATCGCGGCATCGGTCGCATCCGCGTCCACCAGCGCGCGTTCGGATAAAAACACTTCCTGAGTGACACCAAGCAGCGCCAGATCCTCGCGGATCGCGATCATCATCATCGCAACCGCGCGCTCGCGCGCCGTATCAAGCCAGGCGCGATCCACGAACCAGCCAAGCTCCAGCGCGCTGGCCACACCAGACGCTGTTTGTGCGGCACTTGGGGCGCCTTCGATGCGCTGGGGTGCCATTGACGCGCCGTGATGCTCCGCCAAAGCCTCACCCACCGCCACCAGGTAATCGCCGCGATATTGCAGCGTCACGCCAAAGCGGCGTTCCACCTGTTCGGCAGTCCATTCCTCAAGATTGGGCTCGATCACGCGCAAATAGCGCCAATAGGTGGCCCAGCCGAGTGCTGCCACCTGCGCCCCCGCATCATTGACGTAGTATTCCTTGGTGACGGCAAAACCCGCCTTGGCGAGAAGATTGGCCAGCGCATCCCCCACCACCGCGCCGCGGCAATGCCCGACATGCATCGGCCCGGTCGGATTGGCCGAGACATATTCCACATTCACGCGCCGCCCGGCGCCAATCGCGCTATCGCCATAGGCTTCACCAACGCCAAGCAATAGCGCCACCTGCTCCGCCAGATAGCTTTCGCGCAAACGCAGATTGACGAATCCCGGCCCCGCCGCTTCGGCGGCCTCAACCATCGGCAGCGCGCCGAGCTTCTCCACCAGCGCCGCGGCAATCTTGGCCGGCGGCAGGCGCGCGGGCTTGGCAATCACCAAGGCAGCATTGGTCGCCATATCGCCATGCGATGCATCACGCGGCGGTTCCACCTGCACGCGCGCCAGGATGTCAGCGGGCAGTTCAGGGTAAAGCGCCATCAGCGCCGCGCGCACCTGTTCCGCCATGGCGGTGAAAACATTTTCGGTCATGCAAATCTCAGCCTGAAATATCGGGGTCGGTCATGCGCCGGTGTTCTTCCAGCGCAAAGCGGTCTGTCATGCCGGCGATATAATCGCAAACCACCAGCGCGGCCTTGGCGGAACCAGCCTCCCCCGCGCGGGCGCGCCAGAGCGGCGGCAGCATGGCCGGCCCGCCATGCAGCAGGCTGAACAGCACCTGCACCACGCGCTTGGATTTCGCCATGGTGCGATTGACGCGCCAATGCCGGTACATGCGCTGGAACAGGAAGTCGCGGATAACCAAATTGGCGCGCGCCATTTCTTCAGAAAACACCACCATGGGCCTGTCAGCCGCGCGAATATCAGCAACCGTTGCCGGCTTCAGCGCCGCCAAGCGCCGCGATGCCTCAGCCGCTACATCGCCCACCATGCGGCTGATCACGCGCCGGATCATCTCGGGCGCCAGGCGATCCATGGGCGCATCTGGTGCCGCTGCCCGCGCAGATGCCAGCGCATCGCCAATCACCGGCAGCGCGCCCACTTCTTCCAGGGTGAAAAGCCCCGCGCGCAGCCCATCATCCAGATCGTGGTTGTTATAGGCGATGTCGTCCGCAATGGCCGCAATCTGCGCCTCGGCCGAGGCATAGCTTGTTAGCTCCAGCGCATGGCGCGCATCATATTCGGCGATATAGGGCGAAGGCCGGCGCAGGGGGCCATTGTGCTTGGCAAGCCCTTCCAGCGTTTCCCAAGTCAGGTTCAGCCCATCAAACCCGGCATAGCGCGTTTCCAAATGCGTCACGACACGCAAGGACTGCGCGTTATGGTCGAACCCGCCATAGGGCTTCATCGCCGCATTCAGCGCATCTTCACCCGCATGGCCGAAGGGCGGGTGGCCCAGATCATGCGCCAGCGCCAGGGCCTCGGACAAATCCTCATCAAGGCGCAACAGCCGCGCAATGGACCGCGCAATCTGAGCCACTTCAATGGAATGGGTCAGCCGCGTGCGGAAATGATCGCCCTCATGATAGATGAACACTTGCGTCTTGTATTGCAGTCGGCGAAAGGCGGTCGCGTGGATGATGCGGTCCCGGTCCCGCTGAAAAGGCGAACGCGCATCGCCACCCGGCTCAGGGTA
>JBBAUC010000285.1:0-3196 GCA_040398485.1 Roseomonas sp.
TGCGTATTTTCTGGACCCCTTGGCCACACGCTTGGCGCGGCTTGGCCTGCCGCGCGGCCTTGGCGCCTTTTTGCTGATAACGCTGCTTGCCGCCATTACGCTGATTGCGCTGCTGCTGCTTTATCCGCTGATCCTGGCGCAGCTTGGCGTGCTGGTGCAGCGCCTGCCAGCCTATGTCGCTGGTGTTGGTCAGGCCTTGCGTGATTTATTGACCAGGCTGGAAGACGCGCTGGGCCCAGACATGCTGGATCAGCGCTTGCGTGAATTGGCGATCAACCAGGCGGCGTCCATGCTATCCTGGCTCGGCGGCGCGGCCACACGGCTGATTGGCGGCGGCTTTGCGCTATTCAGCGTTTTCACCTTTGTGGTGGTGACACCGGTTGTCGCCTTTTATCTGCTGCGTGATTGGCCCGCCATGCTGACGCGCATTGAAAGCTGGCTGCCGCGGCGCAGTGCAAATGTATTCCGGCAAATCGCGCGCGATACGGACCGCGTTCTATCCGCCTGGCTGCGCGGGCAATTGCTGTGTTGCCTCGGGCTTGGGATTTTCTACGCCTTCGCTTTGCATTTGGCGGGGCTGGAGCTTGGCATCACCATCGGCATCATGTCGGGCTTCCTGACCTTCATTCCTTATGTCGGTTCCATGACCGGTTTCGCGACCGCCGTGCTGCTGGCCATTGGGCAATTCGGATCCTGGCAGGAAGTGCTGGTGATTGTAGCGATTTTCGTGATTGGCCAAGGGATCGAAGGCTACATCATCTATCCCTATCTGCTAGGCAACCGGGTGGAACTGCACGCGGTTTGGGTGATTTTTGCGCTATTCGCCGGCGGGGTCGCTTTTGGTTTTCTGGGCGTGCTGCTGGCGGTGCCCATGGCAGCGGCGATTGGTGTGGTGACGCGCTATTGGCTGCGCCGCTATCTGGAAAGCCCGCTTTATCTTGACCCACCGCGGACCGGACAATGATGCGCCAATTGGCCCTGCCGCTGCCCATCGCGGCTTCTTTTGACGCGCGCGATGTGATTGCGGATGCCAGCAATGAAGCCGCACTAAGCTGGCTGGCAAAGCCTGAGGCCTGGCCGCTTGGCCGGCTGGCGCTATATGGCGCAGCGGGCGTGGGCAAGACGCATCTGGCGCGCGCCGCTGCCGCACGTTTTGACTGGCGTTGGCTGGATGGCACGGGCTTACGCGGCCTGCCCGCCCCCGCGCCCCAGGGCAATGTGATTGATGATGCGGATTGCGTGGCGGATGAGGCTGCGCTTTTGCATCTGATCAATCTTTGCGCCGAACGTGGCGAGAGCCTGCTGCTGATCGGGCGTGAGGCACCTGCGCGTTGGCCAGTGCGCCTACCTGATCTGGCCAGCCGTTTGCGCGCCACACAGGCGGTGGGCATCGGTCCGGCATCGGATGCGCTGCTCTGCGCCTTGCTCAGTAAACTCTTCGCCGATCGGCAATTGCGGGTCGAGCCAGATGTGCAGGCCTGGCTGCTCACGCGCTTGCCGCGCGATGCGGCAAGCCTTGCTGAAGCCGTGGCGCGGCTGGATCGCGCGGCACTTGGGATGGGGGGGCGCATTACGCGCCCATTGGCGCGGCTGGCCCTTGATGGCTGGCTGGCAGAACAGGGCATTTGTGAAGTTTCTGAGACTGAGCGGCGCCCGCCCTCGCCTTCCCTGCCCCCTCTGCTATAAAATTAAGTCATGAGCGACATCATGCCCGATATCGGAGCCTTCCCGCTGGCGGAAAGCCCAGCGCGTTTCAGCAATCGGGAGCTTTCGTGGCTCGCCTTCAATCAGCGTGTGCTGGAAGAAGCGGGCAATGCGCGCCACCCGCTGCTGGAACGGCTGCGCTATGTTGCGATTTCGGCAAACAACCTGGATGAATTCTATTCCGTGCGCGTGGCGGGCCTGGTGGGGCAGGATCGCGCCAGCGTGGTCTCGCCATCCCCCGATGGGTTGACGCCCGCGCAACAGCTTGCCGCCATTCATGAACGCGCACGCGCGCTGATTGATGGCCAGCAGCAATCATGGCGGGACTTGCGCGCAATGCTGCGCGAAGAACGTCTGATGCTGGTGGATCGGCCAGATTTGACCGAGGCCGATAAGGAATGGCTGGGCGAATGGTTCATGGACCGGGTCTTCCCGGTGCTGACCCCCCTTGCCGTTGACCCCGCCCATCCCTTCCCCTTCATCGCCAATCTCGCACTTTGCATGGTTTTCAAGCTGGTGCGCGAAGAAGATGGCGGCACCATGCGGGCACTTTTGCCATTGCCGCCGCAGGTGGAACGCTTCATCCGCCTGCCATCGCGCCGCGGTGCTGGTGCGATCCGCTTCGTGCTGCTGGAAGATGTGATCCTTCTGTTCCTTGATCGGCTTTTCCCCGGCTTCATCATGGCGGAAAGCGGCCTGTTTCGCCTGATCCGTGACACGGATGTGGAATTCGAAGAAGAAGCCGAAGACCTTGTCCGTTCCTATGAAAGTGCCCTGAAGCGCCGCCGGCGCGGGCGCGCCATCCGGCTTTCCGTGACTGCCAATACGCCCCCCGATATCCTGGATTTCGTCGCCGAGGAATTGGATGCGCCGCGGTCAGAAGTGTTTGTGGTGGATGGCTTGCTTGGGCTTTCTGATCTGACGCAATTGATCGTGGATGACCGGCCCGATCTGCTGTTCACACCCTATACGCCACGCTTTCCCGAACGCATCCTGGATTTCGGTGGCGATTGCTTCGCCGCCATCCGCGCCAAGGATATTGTGGTGCATCACCCCTATGAATCCTTTGATGTAGTGGTGCAATTCCTGCGGCAGGCTGCGCGTGATCCGAATGTGATCGCGATCAAGCAGACGCTTTATCGCACCACGCGCGACAGCCCGATTGCAAAGGCGCTGATTGAAGCAGCCGAGGCGGGCAAAAGCGTCACCGGCATTATTGAGTTGAAGGCGCGTTTTGATGAAGAACGCAACATCGCCTTGGCGCGCGAATTGGAAGCGGCCGGCGTGCAGACGGTGTATGGCTTTGTGGAACTGAAAACCCACGCCAAGGTAAGCCTTGTGGTGCGGCGCGAAGGGCAGGCTTTGCGATCCTACGCGCATTTCGGCACGGGCAATTACCACCCGGTCACAGCACGCATCTATACCGATCTTTCCTATTTCACCGCCGATCCAGCGCTGACGCGCGATGCCGCCAAGCTGTTCAATTACATGA
>JBBAUC010000286.1:0-3161 GCA_040398485.1 Roseomonas sp.
ACCTGGGAATGGCGGTACCAAAAACCGCTGCCTTACCGCTTGGCGACGCCCCATCCGCGCCGCGCTAATAGCCTTCAAAGGGAGGCGCCGTGAAGCCCCCCTCCCCAACACCACCAGGCGGGGGGCAAGGCCGCCGCCGCTGAAGCCGCTGCAGCCGAATTTGGAAATACGCCAAAGCAGGTGGCGCCCGAGCCACTCATGCGCGCCAAAAGGCAGCCGGGGCTGGCCGAAATTGCCGCCAGAACCTCAGCAATGGGCGGGCAAAGGCTGATCGCGGGCGCCTGCAAATCATTTTCCAATGCCGCCAGATCCGCCGCCATGGCAGCGGCACTCCCCCAGGCCTCCGGCAGGCTGGCGCGCGCTGAAAACCCGCCCGCGCGGGCGCGAAACACTGCCGGCGTCGCCAAAGCCTCACGCGGATTCGCAAGTAAAAGCCCAAAGCGCGGCAGGCTGGGCGCGGGCCCCAGCACCTCGCCAATACCTTCCATCCGGGCCGGGCGAGAGCCCACACATACCGGCACATCAGCGCCAAGCGTGGCGCCAATCGCGGCCAAGCGCTCTTCAGGCCAACCCAGGCCCCAAAGCCGGTTGAGCGCGCGCAGGCTTGCCGCTGCATCAGCACTGCCCCCGCCAATACCACTCGCAACCGGCAGGCGCTTCAGCAGGTGCAGCAGCGCATGATCTTCCAGCCCCGCCTCAGTCGCCAGCGCCCGGGCCGCGCGCAGCACCAGATTATCTGGTTCGGCGTCCAGCGCCGCGCTCTCAGACCCTTCGATCGCCAAGGACAGGATTTCACCCGACCTGGCGCTGACCGTATCGCCAATGCCAGCAAACACGACCAAGCTATCCAGCAGATGATACCCATCCGCCCGGCGCCCCGTGACATGCAGGAAAAGATTGACCTTGGCCGGAGCCGGCTCCGAGATTTTCAGCGCCGCGTCTCCGCGCTTGGTTGGGCGGCAAGGCCATTGGCAACCTTGGCTTCGATCTTTGGCCCCTCATCACCCTCAGGCCCCAGCGTCAGGGCGCGGCGCCATTGAAACAGCGCTTCCCGCCGGCGGCCCTGCGCCCAATACGCATCGCCCAGATGGTCATTGATCACGCTGCTTTGCGATTCAAGCTCGACAGCCTTTTCCAGCCAGCGCACAGCGCCCGGAATATCGCCCAGCTTATACAAAGCCCAACCGAGGCTATCGGCGATATTGCCATCATTCGGGCGAAGCTCCACCGCGCGTTCCAGCATGCGCCGCGCTTCCACCAGATTCTGGCCAAGCTCCACCCAGCTATAGGCCAGGTAATTCAGCACCAAAGGCTGTTCAGGGTTGAGGCTGAGGGCGCGCTGAAAATCCGCCTCGGCTTCTGGCCAGCGCTTGGCGCGTTCCAGCGCAATGCCGCGGGCGTAGAAAAGCGGCCAATGAACCACCACAGGCGCCCCAAGCCGCCCAATCGCCGCATCATAGGCGGTGATGGCCGGCGCCCAATTCTGCCGGCCGCGATACAAATCCCCAAGCCGCGCCATGGGCTGGAAGGCATTTGGGAATTGCGCAGCAAGGCGGCGCAGCTCCGCCTCGGCTTCCGGCACCCTGTTCAGCCGATCGAGCAAACCCGCGCGGCGCAGCGCCAGCACCGGCGCGAAGGGATCAGCAGAGTCGCCCCGCCCCAGCAGCGCGAGCGCTGCCGCATATTGGCCTTCGTCACTCAGCGCATCCGACCCGGCCAGTAGCGCCGGCCCGTAGCGCGGGCGCAATTGCATCGCGAGCCGCACCAGCGCCAGCGAAAACTCCCCAGCCTGGGGCCCGCGCAAAGCGGTGGCCAAGGCAAGATAGGCTTCCGCCATGCCTTCGGTGGCCGATGCCACCACGCGCCGGGTTGCCACCGCATCCCGTCCGCCGGTTTCGGCGAATACGCCGGCATCATCATGCCCGCGCCCCAGCCGATCCAAAAGCCGTTCCGCCTCTGCCGTCTGGCCGGCGCGCATGAGGATACCAGCCATTGTGCGCGTCAGCGGCAGGCTGGGCGTGGCGCTATCGGCCAGCGCGATGCGCACCAGGCGTTCGGCTTCGCGCGGGCGGTCGGCGATATCGGCGATCATCGCGCCATGCAGCGCGTAAATGCCCCGCTGCCGGCCGGTTTCCGTGAGCGGGCGCAGCGTGGCCAGCGCCGCATCTGTCTGCCCACGGCCTTGCTGCGCCCAGGCCAGCAGCAAGGGCTGCAACAGCGCAGAAAGCCCCTGGCGCGGCAGGGCGCGGAAGCGCTGTTCTGCCCGGTCATAGCGCCCGGCCTGGGCATCCTGCCCGGCTAGGAACATGGCGGCGAGGGGTTCATTCGGGATCACGCGCGCAAGCCGCGCGGCATCGGCACGCCCATCCAGCAAGGCGGCGATGAAGGCGCGCTGCACGACCTCAGGCTCACTGGGATCGAGCCTTAGCGCCTGTATCAGGCTATCGGCAGCGTATTTCGTATCGGCTTCATTGGTAGCGAAACGCCCGGCCAGATAGGACCCGAAGGCGCCGGTCACTTCCGGCGCCGCACCGCGGAGCGCAGGGCGGTCCACGCCATCCCCAGCCGCACAGGCGGAAAGCAGCGCGGCGGCAAGCAGCCAAAAGCGGCGGGGCGGGAAGAAGGGAGCCATGCTTTCAGCCTAGCCGCTCATTCCCGCCAAACCAAGACCTGTCTTGCCTATTCCAGCGTAATGCCGGCTGCGCGGATGACGGCGCCCAATTCTTCCACCTCGCGCCGCGCCAGCGCATCCAATTCCGCCAGCGTCATTGCCTTGGTGGTGGCCCCGCCCGCCTGCGCCCTTTCGCGCACGGAAGCCTGTTCGGCTGCGGCATTGATCACCGCATTCAGCCTTTCCTGAATGGGCTTGGGTGTCGCCGCCGGCACGGCAAAGCCGAACCAGGCATCCAGCGTAAAGCCCGGCAGGCCCGCTTCCGCGGTGGTGGGAACATCGGGCAGGCCCGCCGCGCGCTGAGCGCTCGCAATCGCAAGCGCCTTCACGCGGCCGCCTTGCACCAGGGCAATGGCGGAAGATGGTGTGGTGATGAATAGCTCCACCCGCCCACCGGCCACATCCTGCAGCGCGGGTGCGGCCCCGCGATAGGGGACATGCACCATCTCGGCCCCGATGGCGCGGCTGAACAGCACGCCCCCCACATGCT
>JBBAUC010000287.1:0-3134 GCA_040398485.1 Roseomonas sp.
GCAACATCATCCGCGGCTCCGCAGCGTGGAACGGCCGCCATCCACGGCCATGATCTGGCCGGTAATCCAGCCCGACTGATCCGATAGCAGAAAATCGGCAAGCGCGGCAGCATCTTCACCTTCCCCCAACCGGGGGATGGGGTGCTGCTTGGCAATCGCTTCCGCCATTTGCGCATTCGCCAACAAGGGCGCGGCCATGTTGCTGCGCGTAAGTGATGGCGCGATGCAATTGATGCGAATGGCAGGCGCCAATTCGGCAGCGAGTGCGACCGTGAGGCCCTCCACCGCGCCCTTGGCCGCGGCAATCGCCGTATGGTTGGTAAAGCCCGCCCGTGCGGCGATGGACGAAAACAGCACGACCGAACCCCGCCCCGCCGCCAGCGCATCCTGCGCCGCCTGCACGGCCAGCATGGCGCCGAGCGCATTCAGGCGAAAGGCGCTCATCATATCGGCCTCGGTGACGCGTTTCAGCGGCTTCAGCGCGATGGAGCCCACGCAATAGGCAAGCCCCGCCAGGGGCGTGCCAGCAGCGGCCACGGCACCACGCAAGGCAGCCGCGTCTTCCACATCGGCCGGGATCGCGAGGCTGTCCGGGATTTCCGCGGCAAGCGCGGCAAGCCGGGCTGCATCGCGCGCCACCAGCACAGGGCGAAGCCCTCGTGACGCCACGCGCCGCGCCAGCGCCGCCCCCACCGCGCCGGTCGCGCCCAGGATCAGGATTGATGCTTCAGCCATGCTGCCCTCCGATGTTCTGTCTCCAAATGGTCACGCGCGGCGAAAGCGCGAGGGGCGCGACAAACCGGCCGCGTTGTGCGAATAAGGATTCGCGATGCGTCAACTCCTTCTGCTGCGCCATGCCAAATCCGACTGGGATGACCCGGCATTGGCCGATCATGCGCGGCCCTTGAATGGCAGGGGCCGGCGCGCGGCGGCAGCCATGGCCAATGCGATGCGCGGGCTGGGGCTATCGCCCGATGTGGTGCTGGTTTCTTCCGCCAGGCGCACGCTGCAAACGCTCGAAGCGTTTTTGCCCCTGCCCGATAGCCCAATCATTGAACCGATGGATGAGCTTTATCTGGCATCCTGGCAGAACCTGCTCGGCCTTTTGCACCGCGTGCCGGAAACCGCGCGGAGTGTGTTGCTGATTGGCCATAATCCCGGGCTGCATGATCTGGCCCTGGCGCTCACCGGGGCGGATTCCATGGCCCGCAACCCGGATGCGCGGCGCATGGCGGAGGCCTTCCCGACCGCGGCTTTGGCGGAATTCAGTATCTCAAGCCCCTGGCCCGGCCTGGCGGAAGGCGGCGGGCGGCTGTTGCGCTTCATGATCCCCGACGATCTATCGGAAATGGCCGAATGACCGATCTAGAAAGTACTGAAGCCGAGGCGGCAGCGGAAGTGCCGGAGGTGATAGTGGCGCCGGAGCCTGAGGCGCTTGAGCTTGAATTCCGCATGGCACCTGAGGAAATCCCACTTCTTGCGCATTTGCCGATTCTGGCTGCCCTCCGAAAGGGCCGTATTTCCTCGGTTGCGGAGGAAATAAGATGGCTGGATACGCCTGGCGGCGCAGTGATGGGATCAGGCAAGCTGATCGAAGTACCCCGGCGTGGCTCAAAGCGATTGGTCACCTTGCAGCCGGCGGCTGATGCCCCTTGGCATCCTGGGTTGGTACTGCCTTCGGCTGCCCTGCCAAACCCCACCCAGGAACAAGCCGATGGCGGCGTGGAGGCGCTGATCCCTCTTGCCGCTTTTTCTGGCAGGCGGCGCCGTCAGACCCTGGTCCTGGGCGACGCCATGGTGCAGCTCCGCGTCCTGCATGGGCATTTGCGGACAGTCATGGCCGAGCGCGAAACCGCGCGGGTGAGCCTTCTGGGCCCGCCAGCGGCAGTTCTGGATCTGGCCCAACGCCTGGCCGCGGCATGCCCGCTATTGCCATCAAGCTTCAGCCTGGCTGCCGAAGCCTTGAGCCTTGCCACCGGACAGACCCCAGCCCCGCGCCGGCGCGGCGCGCCGGATACCTCGGGCGCTGATACGCTGGAGGCCTGCTTCACGCTTGCCATTGGTCATTTGCTGGAGGTTGCGTCCCATTACGCGCCGATCGCCCGCGCTGGCACAGCGATGGAGGGCGTGCATCAATTACGGGTTGCGATGCGGCGCCTAAGATCAGTTCTCAAGGTCTTCCGCCCGGTCACGGATGCGCCGCAGGGCCGCGCCCTGGATGAGGCTTTGCAAGGGTTTTTGAAGCTACTTGGGCCGGCACGGGATTGGGATGTGTTTTTGGCCGGGATCGGGGCGGAGATGGCCGATCTTTTGCCGGATGATCGCCGCATGCGTTCCCTGCTGCGTGCGGCAGAAGCGGAACGCCAAACAGCCTATAAGGGCCTTGCTGAAGCGCTGGATGGGCCGGCCTGGCGCGGCTTGCTGCTGGCCGGCATCGCCTTCCTGCTCTGCAAACCCTGGCGTGACGGGGCTGATCCCGAAAGGCTTGAGCGTTTGGGGGCCCCACCACAGGATTTTGCCGCGCTTGTATTGGGAAAGCGCTGGCGCAAATTGCGCAAGGCAGGCGAAGACATCGAGGAGCTGGAGCCCGAAGCGCTGCATGAACTTCGCCTTGATGCAAAGCGCCTGCGTTATGCCGCAGAGGTATTTTCTCCAATTTTCCCGAGCAAGGCGACACGCCGGTTCCAGCGGAACCTTTCTGCATTGCAGGAGGAATTGGGGCTGAGCAATGATGCCTCGGTCGCGCGCGGTTTGGTACAGCATCTTGACCGCGACAAGGATACGGGCCGCGCTTGGGCGATTGGCATTGTGGAAGGCTGGTGCCTGGCACGAACCACATCGGATCGAGAAGCCATTCTGGCGATTTGGGACAAGCTTGATACCAAAGAATCATTCTGGTCAGCGGATTAGCCGCATCTCTTCGCGTTTTGCGTGAGTGTGACACAATTTTTTTACATCTTTGGCAGTTGTAACATGGCGAAAAATTCGGTTAACCCTGCCTTGTGCGTGAACCAAGGCGTATCTTTAAAGGCAGGCAGGTTAGTCCCCGCTTTGGCGGTTCCGGGCTAGGTATTGCTTGCGCCGGGCTTGCGGCGCTTTTCCTTGGCTTTGGCTTGCCGTCCAATCTGTTCGGC
>JBBAUC010000288.1:0-3122 GCA_040398485.1 Roseomonas sp.
TGCACTTCGCGCGCGGTGTTGTAGTGGTCATCACCCACCACGCGCGGGTCGAGGCCGCGGCTGGTGGAGTCCAGCGGGTCCACCGCCGGGAAGATGCCCAGTTCCGCGATCGAGCGGTTCAGCACCGTCGTCGCGTCCAAGTGCGCGAAGGAGGTGGCAGGTGCGGGGTCGGTCAAGTCGTCGGCGGGCACGTAGATGGCCTGCACCGAGGTGATCGAGCCCTTCTTGGTGGAGGTGATGCGTTCCTGCAGCGCGCCCATATCGGTGGACAGCGTCGGCTGATAGCCCACCGCCGAAGGAATGCGACCCAGCAGCGCAGACACTTCAGCGCCGGCCTGGGTGAAGCGGAAGATGTTATCAATGAAGAACAGCACGTCCTGGCCCTGCTCATCACGGAAATATTCCGCCATGGAAAGGCCCGAAAGCGCCACGCGGGCGCGCGCACCCGGCGGTTCATTCATCTGGCCA
Source organism: Roseomonas sp. (assembly GCA_040398485.1). Classification (GTDB taxonomy): domain Bacteria; phylum Pseudomonadota; class Alphaproteobacteria; order Acetobacterales; family Acetobacteraceae; genus Neoroseomonas. The sequence goes on from JBBAUC010000288.1 coordinate 469, forward strand.
TAGACCAGCGCCACCTTGGAACCTTCAGTATTGCCATCGCCAAGCTTGATGACGCCCGCATCAATCATTTCGTGATACAGGTCATTGCCTTCACGCGTACGCTCCCCCACACCGGCAAACACGGACACGCCGCCATGGCCCTTGGCGATGTTGTTGATCAGTTCCTGAATGGTCACGGTCTTGCCCACGCCGGCGCCGCCGAAAAGGCCGATCTTGCCGCCCTTCAGATAAGGCGCCAGCAGGTCAATCACCTTAATGCCGGTAACCAGGATTTCCGCGCTTGTCGCCTGCTCATCAAAGGCCGGCGCTTCGCGGTGAATCGGGTAATACATGGTGGCGGGCACCGGGCCGCGCTCATCAATCGGCTCACCGATCACGTTCAGGATGCGCCCCAGCGTACCTGGGCCCACCGGCACGGAAATGCCGGCACCCGTATCAACCACTTCGGTGCCACGCACCAAGCCGTCCGTGGTGTCCATCGCGATGCAGCGCACGGTGCGCTCACCCAAATGCTGCGCCACTTCAAGGACGAGCTTCTGCACGCCGATCTGCAGCGTCAGCGCGTTCATGATCGAGGGCAGCTCGGCGGGGAACTGAACGTCCACCACGGCACCAAGCACCTGCGTCACCTGACCAACATTATTCTTCATGGCAGTGATTCCTTCTTAAAGCGCTTCAGCGCCCGAGATGATTTCAATCAGCTCTCGGGTGATGTTGGCTTGACGTGTCCGGTTATAATTCAGCGTAAGCTTATTGATCATTTCGCCTGCATTGCGCGTGGCGTTATCCATGGCAGTCATCTGGCTACCATAGAAGCCGGCGGCATTGTCCAGCAGGGCGCGATAAATCTGGATACCCAGATTTTGCGGCAACAACCGCGCCAAAATCTCTTCTTCCGTCGGTTCAAACTCGTAAAGCGCGCCGCTTTCGGCCTTAACTTCAGGCAGCGGCGTCGGAATAAGCTGCTGGCCCACCGGCGTTTGGCTGATCACGTTTTTGAAGCGGTTATAGATCAGCGTGCAGACATCGAACGCGCCAGCATCCAGCATGTCGCTGATCTTAGCGCTGACCTCTGATGCGTCTTCAAACCCGATGCGCTTCTTATTCGCGAAGCTGAATTCCTCAACGATACGGTTCGCGAATTCACGCTTCAGATAAACAGCACCCTTGCGGCCAACAGTGATGATCTTCACCGTCTTGCCTTCCGCTTCCAGCGCGCGCACCTGGGCGCGGGCGAAGCGACCGACATTGGTGTTGAAGCCACCGCAAAGACCGCGCTCGGCAGTCACCACGACCAGCAAATGCACCTGATCGGCACCCGTGCCGACCAGCAGCTTCGGCGCATCCGGCGACCCGGCGACCGAGGCACCGAGCGAGGCCAGCATCCGCTCCATACGATCCGCATAGGGGCGGGCCGCCTCCGCCTGGCTTTGCGCACGGCGCAGCTTGGCGGCAGCCACCATCTTCATTGCCTGCGTGATCTTACGCGTGGATTTCACGCTATTGATCCGCAGACGCAGACTTTTCAGGCTGGGCATTGGTTACTCTCCCGCAGGCCCGGGCTCAGGCGAAAGACTTGGTGAAACTGTCGAGGAAGGCAACCAGCTTCGCTTCCGTATCCTTCTTGGTCTCACGATCATTGCGGATGCTGGCAACGATATCCGGAGCGGTCGCCTTCAAGTCACCAAGCAGGCGGCTTTCAAACTCACCCACCTTATTCAACGGCAGACGATCCAGATAACCACGCGTACCGGCAAAAATCGCGATCACCTGATCCTCAACCGCGACCGGCTTGAACTGTGGCTGCTTCAGCAGCTCGGTCAAACGCGCGCCACGGGCGAGCAAAGCCTGGGTGGAGGCATCCAGATCCGAGGAGAACTGAGCGAAGGCCGCCATTTCGCGGTACTGCGCCAGTTCCAGCTTGATCTTGCCGGCCACCTGCTTCATCGCCTTGATCTGCGCGGCCGACCCAACGCGGGAGACCGAAAGACCAACGTTCACGGCGGGGCGGATGCCCTTGAAGAACAATTCGGTTTCCAGGAAGATCTGGCCATCCGTGATCGAAATCACGTTCGTCGGAATATAGGCCGAAACGTCACCCGCCTGGGTTTCAATGACCGGCAGCGCCGTCAGAGACCCATTGCCGGCATCATCGCCCATCTTCGCCGCACGCTCCAAAAGGCGCGAATGCAGATAGAACACGTCACCCGGATAGGCTTCGCGGCCCGGCGGACGGCGCAGCAGCAGTGACATCTGACGATAGGCAACCGCCTGCTTCGAAAGGTCATCATAGAAAATGACGGCATGCATGCCATTGTCGCGGAAGTATTCGCCCATGGTGCAGCCCGTATAGGGTGCCAGGAACTGCATCGGCGCCGGATCAGAAGCGGTGGCGGCGACAATGATGGAATATTGCAGCGCGCCCTGTTCTTCCAGCGTCTTCACCAATTGGGCGACGGTGGAACGCTTCTGCCCGATGGCGACATAGATGCAATAAAGCTTCTTCGATTCGTCGTCGCCAGCGTTCACCGTCTTCTGGTTGATGAACGTGTCGATGGCCACGGCGGTCTTGCCGGTCTGGCGGTCGCCGATGATCAGTTCGCGCTGGCCGCGGCCGACGGGGACGAGGGCGTCGAGCGCCTTCAGGCCGGTCT
>JBBAUC010000289.1:0-3106 GCA_040398485.1 Roseomonas sp.
AGGCGGAGGCTTCTGCCGAACGGCGCAAGCAGCTTGCCATGCAGCGTATCGCTGCCGCGGAAGCGAGCGCGATTGCCGAAGTACGCAACACCGCGGCCGATATCGCCGCCGCCGCCGCACGGGCGGTATTGGCGGAAACCATTGATGCCGCCGCGGATGGCGCCTTAATTGATCGCAGCGTGGCTGATCTGCCCCGGGCTCTCCGCGTCGCCTGAAAGCCAGAGTGATTTGCCTAGGCCCCCTTCCCATGGAAGCGGGGCCTTTTTCATGCCTGCGTGAATCCTCTTTTTCTGCGCCTGCAAAAATAGTAATCTCCCGACCTTTCTACTAATGGGAGAAGCTTCATGTTGCGCCGCCTGACCCTTGCCGCCGCTTTGCTGGCGGGTTCCGCCTTGTCTGCCCAGGCCAATAACTTCCGCTGGGCCAATGATGGCGATGTGAATTCCATGGACCCCTATACCCGGCAGGAGACCTTCCTGCTCGCCTTCGGGTCCAATTTCTACGAACCGTTGGTCCGCCGTGATCATGAAGGCAAGGTGGAAGCCGCACTTGCCGAACGTTGGGAACAGCCGCAGCCGAATGTTTGGCGCTTTCATCTGCGCCGTGGTGTGAGATTCTCGGATGGTACGCCCTTCACCGCCGATGATGTTGTCTTCAGCGTTGAACGTGCGCGCGCACCTGGTTCCAATGTGCAAGGTGTGCTCGCTTCCGTGAAGGAAGTGCGCAAGATTGATGATCACACGGTGGATTTCGAAACCACCGTGCCCAATCCGATCCTGCTGCAGGAAATCACCAATTGGGGCATGTTCAGCCGCGCCTGGGCAGAAAAGAACAACGCCACGCGCCCCGCGGATTTGACGACGCGCGTGGAAAATTTTGCTACGCGCAATGCCATGGGCACCGGCCCCTTCATCCTGGTTTCGCGTGAACCAGACCGTCGCACGGTTGTCGCACCCAATCCCAATTGGTGGGACAAGCCCGTGCATAATCTGACGCGCGCTGAATTGAATATCATTTCCAATGACGCGACACGCGTGGCCGCGCTGCTCTCGGGCGAGATGGATTTTGTCTATACCGTGCCGCCGCAGGATGTGGACCGGATTTCGCGCTCCCCTGGGGTGCGCATCATCCAGGGGCCGGAATTGCGCACCATCTATCTGGGGTTGGATCAGATGCGCCCGCAGCTTCTGAAATCCGATGTGCAGGGCAAGAATCCCTTCCAGGATGTGCGCGTGCGCCGCGCCATGCAATTGGCGATAGACACCTCGGCCATCCAGCGCAGCGTGATGCGGGGCCAATCCCGCCCGACCAATCTGATGTATGGCCCGGGGGTGAATGGCTTCCGTGAAGAAGATGACCAGCGCCCGCGCGTTGATCTGAACGAAGGGCGCCGGCTGCTGACGGAAGCGGGCTATCCCAATGGCTTTGGCGTGACGCTGGATTGCCCGAATGACCGCTATGTGAATGATGAGGCGATCTGCACCGCGGTTGTTGCGATGCTGGCGCGCATCAATATCCGCGTGACGCTGAATGCGCAGACTCGTGCGCGCTTCTTCGCCGAGGTGAATGCGCCTGGCTACAATACCAGCTTCTATCTGCTGGGTTGGACTCCGGCGACTTCAGATGCCCATAACGCGCTGTTCAACCTGGCCGCCACGCGCGATGGTTCGCGCGGCATGTTCAATAATGGCGGCTATTCCAGCCCGCGCCTGGATGATCTGATCAGCCGCATTGCCGTGGAAACGAACCAGGCCACGCGCCAGGGGCTGATCACGGAAGCGGGCAAGGTCATTCAGAATGATGTCGGCTATATTCCGCTGCACCAGCAGCAGATTGTCTGGGCCGTGCGCCAAGGCTGGAATGTGGTGCAGACGGCGGATAACTACATCCAACTGCGCTTCGTGCGTCAGGGGCAGTAAGCCCCGATACGAGAAACGCCCGCCCGGTGATTGCCGGGCGGGTTTTTCTTTGTCCTAGTGATTGGCACAGGCTGCACCCTGACCCCATTGATCGCCCTTGGAAAAGGGAGGATGCTCCACCCGCGCTATGCTCTAGAAAGGCGCAGGAGGAACCGTGACTGAAGCGGCAATAGATTGCGATCTGCATCCGGGCCTGCCCAGCATGGCAAGCCTGTTCCCCTATATGGATCACCATTGGCGCACCAGCCTGAAGGAACGCGGCGTCTCCCAGCTTGAAAGCGCTTCCTGGCCGCCCTCCGCCCCTTCCACCGTGCGCGCCGATTGGCGCGGCCCGAAGGGGGAGGCTCCCTGCACGCTGGCCACGCTGCAAGCGCAAGTGTTGGATCGCTGGCAGGTCGGCACCGGCATCCTCAACCCGCTTTTCCCGGCGCAGCTTCCCTTCAGCCGAGACCTCTCGGCCGCCTTTGCGCGCGCGGTGAATGATTGGATCCGCGCCGAATGGCTGGATGGTGACAAGCGCCTGCGCGCTTCCATCCTGCTGCCCAATGCCATTGAGGAATCCGTGGCCGAGATCGAGCGCCTGGCGCCAGACCGCCGCTTTGTGCAGGCCATGACGCTGTGCATGGGGGAAATCCCGCTGGGTCGGCGCGAATGGTGGCCGGTATATGAGGCGCTGTCCCGCCATGACATGCCGCTTGCCATCCATGCCGGCAGCAATTGGCGCCACCCCGTCACCTCGGTCGGCTGGCCTTCCTATTATCTTGAGGAATACACGGCGAATTCGATGGGGTTTCAAGCATCACTCGCTTCCCTGATCACCGAAGGCGTGTTTGTGAAATTCCCGAAGCTCAAGGTCGTGCTGCTGGAAAGCGGCGTGTCCTGGCTGCCGGCTTTCCTGTGGCGGTTGGTGAAATCCTGGAAGGGCGTGCGCTTCGAAGTGCCCTGGCTGGATCGCCCACCATCGGAATATGTGCGCGACCATGTGCGGCTTTCGATCCGCCCCTTGGATGTACCGGAAGAAGCCGCCACCATGGCGCGGCTGATGGATCATTTGGGATCGGATGAGTTGTTGTTGTGGTCTTCCGATTGGCCGCATGCGCATTTTGAAGGGGACGCGACCGTGCCCCAAGGGCTCGACCCCGGCCTGCTCAAGAAAATCATGGTGGATAACCCGCGCGCGACTTATG
>JBBAUC010000290.1:0-3080 GCA_040398485.1 Roseomonas sp.
AGCCGACCCTCAAACCCTGCCCGTGCCGCCTGAGACGCCGGAAACCGCGCCGGTCGAGACCGCCCCTGTGGCGGAAGAAGCCGCGTCCGAAGCCGCGCTGGCCGCCGAGGAAGATCGCCCTACTTTCGATTCCATCGGTCTGTCTGAGGAAATCGTGAGGGCGGTGACGGAATCCGGCTATCGCCACCCAACGCCCATTCAGGAACAGGCGATCCCGCAGGTGCTGATGGGGCGCGATGTGCTGGGCTGCGCGCAAACCGGCACGGGCAAAACCGCGTCCTTTGTGCTGCCCATGCTGGATATCCTGACCGGGTCGCGCGCCAAGGCGCGTATGCCGCGCAGCCTGATCCTGGAACCGACCCGCGAATTGGCGTTGCAGGTCGCGGAAAACTTCGAAAAATACGGCAAATACCTGAAGCTCAACCACGCGCTGCTGATTGGCGGCGAAAGCATGAATGACCAGCGCGATGTGCTGGAAAAAGGCGTGGATGTGCTGATCGCCACACCGGGCCGCTTGCTTGATTTGTTTGATCGCGGCCGCGTGCTGCTGGCCGATTGCAAGGTGCTGGTGATTGATGAAGCGGACCGGATGCTCGACATGGGCTTCATTCCGGATGTGGAGCGTATTGTCTCCATGCTGCCGCCCTTGCGTCAGACTTTGTTCTTCAGCGCCACCATGGCGCCGGAAATCCGCCGCCTGGCTGATGCCTTCCTGTCCAATCCAAAGGAAATCACGGTCACCCGGCCGGCTTCAGTGGCGACCACGATCACGACGGGCCTCGCTTACGTGCAGCCTTTTGATAAGCGCGAGGCGCTGCGTCGGCTGATCCGGCGCGAACAGGTCTCCAATGCGCTGATCTTCTGCAATCGCAAGATCGAAGTGGATATCCTGTATAAATCGCTGAAGAAGCACGGCTTCAGCGTGGGCGCTTTGCATGGCGATATGGATCAATCCCAGCGCTTCGCGACGCTCAATGCCTTCAAGGCGGATGAATTGCAGCTACTGGTCTGTTCCGATGTCGCCGCACGCGGTCTTGATATCGGCGGCTTGTCCCATGTGTTCAATTTCGATGTGCCCTTCCATTCGGAAGATTACGTGCACCGCATTGGCCGCACCGGTCGCGCGGGCCGTGAAGGCCACGCCTATACGATTGCGACGGCCGATGACGCGAAGAATGTCGCCGGCATTGAAAAACTGACCGGCAAAGCCATCCCCCTCCTGGATATCGAAGGGCTGGAGCCGGTGACGGAAGCCGAAATTCAGGAAGCCCTGACCTCCACCAAGCGTGGCCGTGGCCGTGGCGGCCCGGCGCGTCGGCCGGATCGGCGTGATGGCGGACGTAGTCGGCCGGAACGCGGCCGCCGCGATGGTCAGGAACGCGCCCCGCGCGCCGAAGCGCCGGAAGAAGTCGCTGCCGAGGCCCCCGCCCGGCGAGACCGCCCGGAACGCCGCCCACGCGCCGAAGCGCCTGAGGGCCGTGAGGCTCCGCGCCGGGATCGCGCCCCGCGCCGGGACCGCGATGCGCAGCCGAGCGAGTTTGCGCTGCGCGAAGCCGCCATGCGTGACCTGCCGCCCCGGGACCGCGAAGCGCCGCGCCAGGATCGGGATTATCGCAACCGCGACCGCCGCGATGATCTGGGCCCGCCCGTGCAGGGCTTTGGCGATCAGGTGCCTGCCTTCATGCTGATCCCCATTCCCCGGCCCCGCCGTGCCGCCGCGCCGGCCGCGGTGGAAGAAGCGCCAGAGGTTGACGCCGCCTGACGCGCGTACCCGGCTTGCCGGGTGCCAAGCTGAAGTTCATTTTGTCGTGCAAGACGAAGCTTGAGTTGAGGATAGAAGCATGAATGTCGTGAGCCCGCCGAAGAAGACCTCCATCGCTCCCTTCACCTGGGAAGACCCGCTGCTGCTTGAAGAAGTGCTGACGGAAGAAGAGCGCATGATCCGCGATAGCGCCCGGCAATTCTGCCAGGAACGCCTGATGCCGCGTGTGCTTGAAGCCAATCGGCATGAGCGTTTCGACCGCGAAATCATGAATGAATTCGGCGAAATGGGTTTTCTGGGCGCCACGCTGGATGGCTATGGCTGCGCCGGCGTTTCCTATGTGGCCTATGGGCTGATGGCGCGCGAAGTGGAGCGTGTTGATTCCGGCTATCGCAGCGCGTTTAGCGTGCAATCATCGCTCGTGATGTTCCCAATCCATGCCTATGGGTCCGAAGAACAGAAGCAAAAATATCTGCCGAAGCTCCGCACCGGGGAATGGGTGGGTTGCTTTGGTCTGACGGAACCCGATGCCGGGTCTGATCCTTCTTCCATGCGCACGCGCGCGACGAAGGTGGATGGGGGCTGGAAGCTTTCGGGTTCCAAAACCTGGATCTCCAATTCACCCATCGCCGATGTCTGCCTGGTCTGGGCCAAGGATGATGAGGGCATTCTGCGCGGCTTTTTGCTGGATCGCGGCATGAAGGGCCTGACCACGCCGAAAATCGAAGGCAAGTTCAGCCTGCGCGCTTCCGTCACCGGCATGATCATGATGGATGAAGTGTTTGTGCCGGAAGAAAACCGCCTGCCGGGTGTGCGGTCTCTGGCCGGCCCCTTTTCCTGCCTCAATCGCGCGCGCTATGGCATTGCCTGGGGCGCCATGGGGGCGGCGGAATTCTGCTGGCATGCGGCGCGTGATTACACGCTGAATCGCATCATGTTCGGCAAGCCGCTGGCGGCGACGCAATTGGTGCAGAAGAAGCTGGCCGATATGCAAACCGAAATCACGCTGGGCCTGCATGCGGTGCTGCGCGTGGGGCGGCTGTTTGATGAACACAAGGCCGCGCCCGAGATGATCAGCCTGGTCAAGCGCAATAATTGCGGCAAGGCTTTGGACATTGCCCGCGTTGCGCGTGACATGCATGGCGGCAATGGCATTGTGGATGAATATCATGTGATCCGTCACGTGATGAACCTTGAGACGGTCAATACCTACGAAGGCACGCATGATGTGCATGCGCTGATCCTGGGCCGGGCGCAGACCGGGTTGAACGCCTTCGGCTGATCAGCCGAAGTTCCAGCCATGGAAGTCCTGATTGAG
>JBBAUC010000291.1:0-3055 GCA_040398485.1 Roseomonas sp.
GGTGGATAATTTCGCCCGCGCCGAAACGGATCATTATTTCGCTACCTATGTCGCGCAAGGCGCTCTGGGCCGCTTCTTTCATCTGCGCGATGTCACGCCGCTCGACAAGCAGAATGTTGTGCGCATGAACCGCGATACGCTTTATTCCTTCGCCATCATTGATCTTGATGCGGGGCCGGTCACCGTGGAATTGCCCGATACGCGCGGGCGCTTCATGTCACTGCTACTGATTGACCAGGACCATTACACCCCGGCTGTCTTCTATGCGCCTGGTAAGCACCGTTTTACGCGGGCCGAGATCGGCACGCGCTATCTGGCGCTTGCGATCCGCACCTTCCTAGACCCGAATGATCCCGCCGATGTGGCCGCGGCGCGTGCCGCGCAGGATGCCTTGCGGATCGAACAACCGGGCGGCCCTGGCGTTTGGGCGGCGCCGCAATGGGACAAAACCTCTCAGGAAGCGCTGCGGAAGGCCTTGAGTGCGCTTCTCCCCTTCGCGGAGGCCAAGAATGGCTTTGGTGCGCGCGGGCAGGTGGACCCGGTGGCGCGCCTGGTCGCCGCTGCCGCGGGTTGGGGCGGCAACCCGCCCCACGCCGCCATCTATCTGACCATCCTACCCCCGGCGCCCGGCCGCGTCTGGCGCATGCGCTTCACCGATGTGCCGGTGGATGGCTTCTGGTCGGTCACGGTTTATGATGAACGCGGCTTTATGGTGCCCAATCCGCGTAATGCCGTGTCGCTCAACAACGTCACTGCGCAGCGCGGCGCTGATGGGTCAGTGACCGTACAATTTGGCGGCTGCATGGATACCACCCGGAATTGCCTGCCGGTGCCAAGCCCCTGGAACGCCGTGCTGCGGCTTTATCGCCCACGGGCTGAAATCATCGATGGCCGCTGGACCATGCCGGCGCTTGAAGCGCTGCCGTAGGTGCGCTGCATCGCGCATTCTTCAGGCCTTCTTCCTATTGCGCCAGGCAAAGGCGACGAAAACGCCAATCAGGGATAGCGCCAAGCCATACCAGGTAATGGCGTAGCCAAGATGGTTGTTCCGCGGGCGTGGCAGGGTCTGCGCGGGCTCTGGCAGGCTGCCTGCGGGGCCGAGCAGTACCAATGCATAGGGCGCTGTGCCTGGCAGGCCGAGCGCCGCGCCAATCGCCACGGGATCAAAGTGAAAAAAGCGCCGACCCGCGACATCATCCTGCGCGGCGAAGCGCCCGGCGGCCTCACCAAAGCGGATATAGCCGGTGATGCGCTGCACGCCCTCAGGCCGCGGCAGGCCGGCCAGCCCATCCACGGGGACCCAACCGCGATCCACCAGCAGGGGCGGGCCGGAATCGCGCAGGAAGGGCACGATCAGCCGCGCACCCATCCTATTCGCGCGGATTTCAACGCCCAGCAGCGCTTCGCGCGCATGGTCGAAACGCCCCACAGCCTCAAGCTTCGCGTAAGGCACGGGCGAGTCGGTGAAGGGCGCGGGCGCAGCCGCTTCGGCAGCGGCAATGCGCGCCAGTAAATCGGTCTTCCACGCCAACCGCTGCGCCTGCCAGGTGCCAAGACCCAGCAGAATGATCAGAACGGGCAGCCCCGCCAAAGCGGGCCACAGCATACGGCGAGAGAACATCACAAATTCAAATCGTAGGGCGATGGCACCATTGCAAGCCAAGCAGCATGGCCTTGGCGACGCGTATCACCATCAGCGACGGTGATCCGAAAAATCCCTGCCATGGCCGGCGCTTCGCCCGCATCGGTCTAGGGTGGCTGATTTCAGCAAGCCGGCGCCGCCATGCGTTTCCATGGGCGGCGCCTGCCAAACTTCAGTGATGCGCGATTTCGCCCGCGCCCCACCAGTAGATGCAAACAAACAGGAACAGCCAGACCACATCAACGAAATGCCAATACCAGGCCGCCGCTTCAAAGCCGAAATGACGTTCCGGCGTGAAATGCCCTTTCAAGGCGCGGATCAGGCAGACAAACAGGAAGGTCGTGCCAACAATCACATGGAAGCCATGGAAGCCGGTCGCCAGGAAGAAGGTCGAGGAATAAATGCCGCCGCCATTAAACTTGAACGGCGCCATGCTGTATTCCCAAGCCTGCAAGCCGGAGAAGATCACGCCGAGCGCTACTGTGATGGTCAGCCCTCTGATCAGCCCCTTGCGGTCATTGTTCAGCAAGGCGTGATGCGCCCAGGTGACGGTGCAGCCCGACAGCAGCAGGATCATGGTATTCAGGAAGGGCAGATCGAAGGGATCGAAGGTCAGCGTGCCCTTGGGCGGCCACATCGCCACTTCAGCGCCCGAAACATGCACCGGGAACAGCGCGAAATGGAAATAGGCCCAGAAGAAGGCCACGAAGAACATGACTTCGGAGGCGATGAACAGCGTCATGCCGTAGCGCAACCCAATGCGCACGATTGGCGTATGCAGCCCAGGCGTGCGGCTTTCCTTCACCACATCGCGCCACCAGAAGAACATGGTCGCAAGAAGACCGGCGAGGCCCAGGAAGAAGACGCCGCGATTGCCGTAATGCGCCCAAAGGATGATGCCCAGCACCAGCGCGCCACCGGCAAAGGACCCCACCAGCGGCCAGGGTGACGGATCAACCAAGTGATAGGGGTGTTTATGCAGCGGCGGCGCTTCGCCCTCCGCCGTGGTTGCCTGCGCGTGAGATGTGCTTGCCATTTTCAGTCCTGGTGCCTTCCTCGGGTACGGGCTTAGTGCCCGAACTGGACGCCCGCATCAATCCTGAAACCGCCCCCGAAATCAAGCCCATCGGGCATTAAAACCGGGCCGAGCCGTCAATCAATTCTGCCTTGTGCCCGCCCGCCCAACATGCGGCCCCGCATTGGCAAGTGCGCCGGCCTTTTTCGCATCTTCGATGGTGCGGAAGAAGCTATAGGAAAGCGTGATGGTGGTGATGTCTCGCGTGCTCGGGTCCTCGGCGATTTTCGGGTCCACCCAGAAGGTGACGGGCATATCCACACGCTCTCCGGGCGTCAGGGTCTGCTCATCAAAGCAGAAGCAGGCGATCTTGTGGAAATAGCGCCCGACCTTCTCCG
>JBBAUC010000292.1:0-3028 GCA_040398485.1 Roseomonas sp.
ACTAAGCCTGCCACCAAGGCCAGTAAGGCTGCACCGAAAACCGCGGCTGCCGCGCCAGCGCCGAAGCGCGCCGCCGCCAAAGCCGCCGTGCCTAAGCCAGCGCCAAAGCCTGCGGCCAAGGCCAGCAAGGCTGCGCCGAAAGCCGCGGCTGCCGCGCCAGCGCCGAAGCGCGCCGCCGTCAAAGCAACTGCGGCTAAGCCAGCGCCAAAACCTGCCACCAAGGCCAGCAAGGCCGCGCCAAAGACGAAGGCCGCGCCCAAGGCTAAACCCGCCACCAAGGTCACAGCGCCCCGCCCCGCCCGCGGCAGGCGCCGCGAAAAAATTGCACCGGACCGGCTGGAAATACTTGTAGAGGCCGCGCGCCAAAGCCTGGAAGACGACAAGGCCGAAAACATCGTGGTCTTGGACGTAACTGGCCGCGCTGATTACACGGACCGGCTGATCATCGCGACCGGTCAGGTTGAGCGCCAATTGCAAGCCATGGCGACGCATTTGGATGAAGCGCTTGGCAAGGCCGGGTTGCACATCAAGCGAGATGCCATTCAGGCCTCGGGCGATTGGGTGCTGATTGATGCGGGTGATCTGGTGATCCACCTGTTCCGCCCGGATGCGCGAGAGCTTTATCGCCTGGAACGTATGTGGGGCCCGGAAAGCCCACTGACGACGGAGAATTCCGACGCCGCGCCTGAATAGGATCATCGCCATCGGGCGTATAAAGCCCGGGCCGGAAGCCGCCCTTTACGCGCATTACGCGGCGCGTCTGCGCCCGGCGCCCGAATTGCTCGAAATCCCCGAAGCGCGCGGCAGTGAAGCCGAAATCCGCCGCCGCGAAGGCGCTGCCATCCTGGCCGCCATCCCGGCCGGAGCAGTCCCTGTTGCCTTGGACCTTGGCGGCGCAGTGCCCGATACGGAAAGCCTGGCCGCGCTGCTGACACGCTGGGATGAGGCCGGGCGCAGCGCCTGCTTCATCATTGGCGGGGCGGAGGGGCTCGATCCTGCCGTGCAGGCGCGCGCAGAATATCGGCTCTCACTCGGGCCGCTCACCTGGCCGCATTTTCTGGTGCGCGGGATGCTGGCGGAACAGCTCTACCGGGTGCAGGCTATCAGGACGGGGCATCCCTACCACCGTACTTGGCGGCCAAGTGCCTGATCAAGTGAGCGCAAGAAGCGGATGGCGCGTGGGGCGCGCTTGGCCAAACATACAAGCATGAACGACACGCCCGAATCCCTGGATGATACCCGCTTCGCCGCCGTGCTGGCGCGCGATGCCGCGCCCGCCTGTGGCGCTTTTCTGTACGCTGTTACCAGCCAAGGGATTTATTGCCGCCCTGGCTGTCCTTCCCCCGCGCCGCTCCGCCGCCATGTGCGGTTTTTCGCCGATTGGGGCGCAGCAGAAGCCGCCGGCTTTCGCCCCTGCAAGCGCTGTGACCCGCGCGGTGATCGTGCGCGCCTGCAAGCGGAAGCGGTGCGCGCTGCCTGCGCCATGATCGAAGCTTCTGAATCCACGCCATCCCTCGCGAGCCTGGCAGCGCGCGCTGGCTATGCGCCGCATCATTTCCAGCGGATGTTTCGGGACATCACTGGCGTCACGCCGCGTTCCTATGCGGAAGGTGTGCGCGGGAAGCGCCTTTCAGCCGCGCTGGCTGAAGGGACGCGCGTTGCGGAAGCGGTTGCTGAGGCAGGCTTTGGCAGTGAAAGCCGCGTTTATGAAAACACCGCGCGACATCTTGGCATGCGCCCCGGTCGTGCGCGGCGTGGCGGCGCTGGAGAGGTGATCCGCATCGCCTGGGCAGAAAGCGCCTTCGGTCCCTTGCTGCTCGGCGCTACAGATCAAGGCGTGTGCTTCCTTGGTTTTGGCGAGGCACGCGATGCGTTGGAAGGTGATTTACGCGCTCGCTTTCCCCAAGCGCGGATTGAAGCAGCACCAGAAAAGATCAGCGAACTTGCCAATCGCGCCATCGCCTTCATCGCTGAACCGCGCGCTGCCTTGGAACTTCCCTTGGATTTGCGCGGCACGATTTTCCAGCGCCGCGTCTGGGAAGCGCTGCGCGGCATTCCGCTTGGTAGCACCACAACATACAGTGCGCTTGCCGCCGCCATGGGTGAACCGAAGGCAACACGCGCGGTCGCGCGGGCCTGCGCGCAAAACCCGGTTTCGCTCTCGGTGCCCTGCCATCGCGTGGTAGGCAAGGATGGTGATGTGACCGGCTATCGCTGGGGAGTTGCGCGCAAGCGCGCCTTATTGGCGGGCGAAAGGGGCGCCTGAGTTTCCTGGTCGCGTATCAGGTTCCAAAAACACGATCCCCAGCATCGCCAAGCCCGGGGCGGATATAGCCGTTCTCATCAAGCTTTTCGTCGATCGCCGCGGTCCAGATCGGCACATCGGGATGGGCTTCGCGCACATGGCGAATACCCTCGGGTGCTGCAAGCAAACAGATGAAGCGGATGCGCGTGGCGCCGCGCGCCTTCAACCTATCCAGTGCGGCGACGGCTGAATTGCCGGTTGCAAGCATGGGATCGAGCAGGATCACCAGGCGCTCAGCCAAATCCTCCGGCGCCTTGAAGTAGTATTCATGCGCTTCCAGTGTTTTGTGGTCGCGATAGACGCCAATATGCGCCACACCCGCTTCCGGCAGAAGGTTCAGCATGCCATCCAGAAAGCCAATGCCGGCGCGCAGCACCGGGGCGAAGATCGGCGGCTTGCCGGCAAGTTTTGGTGCCGACATGCGTTCCAGCGGCGTTTCAATCTCCTGCGCTTCAAGCGGCAGATCAGCCAGCGCGGCAGCGCCGAGCAGCATAGCGATGTCGCGCAACAGGACGCGGAAGGTGGGCACGGGGCAGGATTTTTCGCGCATATGCGAAAGCCTGTGCTGGATCAGCGGGTGCCCCACCACCGTGAGCATGCCTGTATCATTCGATGCTGAACGCCTGGCCATGACGTGCTCCAAAACCGAGGTACGCCATTTCTTTAGGGGAGAATCGTCGGGGCTGGAAACAAATTTCCCGGCAGGTAGTGGCTTAAAAACAA
>JBBAUC010000293.1:0-3026 GCA_040398485.1 Roseomonas sp.
AGCCTCACGCGCCGCAGCGAAACCTGCTTCAGCTTCAGTGACCTGCTGCGTGGCGGCTTGTTTTTCTGCGTCCGTCACCGCGCGCGCCTCTGCGGCATCACGATCCGCACTCAGCGCTGCATGGGCTTCGCGTGCGCGCCGCAGCCGTGTTTCAGCCGCGGCCAATTCCGCTTCCGCGGCCTGCAATTGCGCCGCACCTGCGGCGGCGGCCTCCGTTGCATGATTGGCAGCGCGTTCGGCATCGCGCACCGCTTCACTAGCCTCCGCAAGCGCTGCGGCGGCTGCGTCACGCCGCGCGGGCAGGGCGGTTTCGCGTTCAATCAGGCTTGAATCTTCTTCGGTGATGCGCGCGCGCGCGGCATCGGCATCCTGCGCCATAGCCTCAGCATGCGACAGATCCTGACGGAGTTCTGCCAAGCGCGCTTCGGCAGCTTCAAGTGCAGCACGGGCGCGGCTTTCCTCGGCTTCCATGCCTTCCGCTTCAACGCGGCGGCGTTCCAAAGCGGTGCGCGCAGCGGCTTCATCGGTGCGCGGCGCGGCAAGCCCCTGTTCGGCTTCATGCAGTGCAATCGCGGCGGCTTCGGCTTCCTGTTCTGCCGCGCTGGTCGCGCTACGCGCGGCTTCCAGCGCGGTTGCGGCCGCGGTCAGCGCGGTAGTGGCGCGCGCCGCCAGCAGCGCGAGCCATTCGCCTTCCGCTTGCCGCACCAGGCCCGAGATATTGCGATAGCGATTGGCCTGGCGCGCCTGGCGTTGCAGCCCCTGGCGCTGCCCATCCAATTGGCCGAGCAAATCTTCCGCGCGTGACAGGTTGGTTTCCGCCTGCCGCAGTTTCAGCTCCGCTTCATGGCGGCGCGTTCGCAGCCCGGCAATGCCGGCGGCTTCTTCCAAAACGCCGCGCCGGTCATCGGGCTTGGCCTGGATCAACGCGGCAACACGGCCCTGGCTGACAAGCGCTGAGGACCGTGCGCCGGAACCGATATCGGCGAACATGGTCTGCACATCTCGCGCGCGCAATTCCTTGCCATTGACGCGGAAATTGCTGCCCTCGCCACGCGAAATCCGGCGCGTCACTTCCAATTCGGCGATATCATTATTGGGTGCTGGCGCCAGCCCCGCCGCATCTTCCAGAAACAACATCACTTCCGCGACATTGCGCCCGGCGCGCGTTGCGGTGCCGGCGAAAATCACATCATCCATTTCGCCGCCGCGCATGGCCTTGGGCGAGGTTTCGCCCATGGCCCAGCGCAGCGCTTCAACAACATTGGATTTGCCGCAGCCATTGGGCCCGACAATGCCCGTCAGCCCTGGCAGCACTTCAACTGTTGTCGCTTCCGCGAAGGATTTGAAGCCGGCGATACGTATGCGCGACAGCTTGGCGTTATGCGCGGCGCGCGCCTGGTCTTCGCTGCGCTCTGCTTCCGCTTCGGGCGTGCTGATTTCTGCCTCCGCTTCGGTCTCGGGCGGAGCGGGGGGGATCGCTTCTTCCATCAGCGGGGGGTCGCTTCCCGCACCGCGGCTTCGAAGCGATCAAAAGGGATCGCGCCGGGCAGTTTTTGTGTGCCGATGATGAAGGTGGGGGTGGCGCTTACCTGATGCTCGGCTTCCCCCTTCTGGCGCGCTTCCAGAATGGCGCGGGCCAAATCATCATCTGCCCAGGCAGCGTTGAAGGCCTCGGCGCTCATGCCGGCGAGTGCGGCGATTTTGCCGATTTCAGCCTTGTGATCCACGCCGCGCGCATAGGCCCAGCGATCCTGCGCCGCGAATAGCGCTGAGATGAAAGGTTCATAGCGATCGGCTGGGAAGCTGCGCGCGACAGCGTGGGCACGCAACGATATCTGATCTAGCGGGAAATCCCGGAACACCATGCGCACGCGCCCGGTTTCCACCAATTCGCGTTTCACGCGCGGCCAGGTATCGCGGTGGAAGGCGCCGCAATGGCTGCAGGTGAGGGAGAAATACTCAATCGCCGTCACGGGCGCATCAGCGCGGCCAAGGCTGCGTTCTGCAAGCCTTGGGTCATCGGATTGCGCCTGCAATGCGGGCGCAGCCAGAAGCAGGGCGGGGGGCAACAGGAATAGCGCACGACGGTCGAGCATCAATTTCTCTCCTCCGGAACCGGCGCGCCTTTTCGGGGGGAAGCGCGCGGGCCGATTTGGCCTTTGGGGGGCGACTCGGACCCCTTAGCCTTGTTTTCGATAGACGCCGCGCGCCAATCTTTCCAGCGCTTCGCGCAAATCCCCTGTGGGTAACCCTTCCAAGGCGCTAGTGACGCGCTTTGGCAGCGCCACGGGGCGGGGCGGCAGGGCGGGTTTGGCCCCGGCCCGGGCCGGCTGATTGGTCTGCACGAAGCGCAGCCGCTCCACCGCCACACGCCCCAGCCCGCCATTGATCCGGGCCATCAGCTCCGGCGCCAAATGGCTGAGTTCCATGGCAATTGGGCCGGAACAGGCGATGGTCAGGCTGCCGGCGGTCAGCCGCAAAGGCTGGGTCACGGCGGCCAGCGCCGGGCCGACCAGGGCGGGCCAATCCGCCATGATCTGCGCGGCGGCGGGGCTCTTGCGTTTGAAGGCCGGGCGCGTCAGGGCTGGAATCAGGGCGCCGAGGGGTCTAGGCCCCCCAAAGAACCGCCTTTCTTCCTCACTCCGGGACATGCCGTGAAACCCCCTTCCGCCGCCGATCTGCTGCACTGGTATGACAGACACCGCCGCATCCTGCCATGGCGCGCCCCGCCTGGGGAGCGGGCAGAGCCCTATCACGTGTGGCTTTCAGAAATCATGTTGCAGCAGACAACCGTGGCGACGGTAGGGCCGCGATTCGCGCGTTTTCTGGCGCGCTTCCCTGACTTGCCCGCCTTGGCGCATGCCCCATGGGAGGATGTGGCAGCGGAATGGGCCGGGCTTGGCTATTATGCGCGGGCGCGCAACCTGCACGCGGCGGCGCGGCAAATCCTGGCCCTGGGCGGTTTTCCAGAAACGCGGGAGGGCTTGGCCGCCCTGCCCGGCATTGGCCCCTATACCGCCGCGGCA
>JBBAUC010000294.1:0-3026 GCA_040398485.1 Roseomonas sp.
CCGATAATCGCGGCCAAGCCGATGGCGATGGTGACCGGAATGCTGGCGGCAAAAAGCACCAGCATGACAGTGAGCATGGTGCCGCTCATACTGCGGACTCCAATTCTTCAGAGCGTCTATCGAGGAAATGGGCGATCGAACCGAGCATGGCAAAAACCGCACCGAGCGGAATGGCGGCATAGCCCCAGGCCATCGAAACCTCGAGCCCCGCCATTTCCTGGAATTTTACGCGCTCTGCCATGGTCCAGCCGAACCAGAACATGACGCCGAGCATAAGAAGGATGCTGGCGAGCGAAATGCCTTCCAGCACACTGCGCAGCATGCCGCGTGACAGGCGATGGGCGATGTCAATCGAAACTAAGGCGCCCGCGCGGATCGCAACAGCCAACCCGATAAAGGCCATCCAGATCAGTGCGGTGCGGACAAGCGCTTCGGACCAGACAGATGGCGTTTCGGTCGCAAACCGCGCCACCACCTGCCAAAGCCCAGCGAATACGGCCACCGTCAAGGCAAGGCAGGCGATGATGGCGGCGATGGTGGTGCCGATCCTGTCAAGCGTCAGCACGCCGGCGCGCAGCTGTGCGCGCAGCCCGTCCCCGGATTTCAGCCAAAAAGCGAAAACCAGCGCCAGCAGCGTGGCCGCACCTGTCACCTGCAAGGGCAGGGTATTCATCGCATTCATCGCGCCGTCCTATCAAAAAACGCGCCATGCGCGCTTGGATTTTGTCACCCGATGGGCGCTAACCCATCAGGTGACTTTGGCCAAATGATCAGTTCGGCTTCCATTCGCGAATGCGCCGCAGCGTGGCCGCATCCAAAGTGCGTTCCCATTCAGCGAAGGCAGGTGCCAACGCGGTCTGGAAGGCTGATGTATCCACCTGCGTCACCACCGTCATGCCGCGGCGGCGGAGTTCTTCAACGCCGCTTGCGTCATCTGCCGTCACGCGGTCCCGATTGGCCTTTTGCGCGGCGCGCGCGGCTTCCTGGAACAGGGCGCGATCAGCGGCGGAAAGCTTGCCGATCATGCCCGGATTGCAGATCATGACCGATGGCGAATAGACATGGTTCGTCAGCGTCATGAACTTCTGAACCTGGTTGATGTTGTTGGCCACAATCACGGAGATCGGGTTTTCCTGACCATCAACCGTGCCTTGTTGAAGGGCCGGGATCAATTCGCTGAAGGCCATCGGCGTGGGCAGGGCGCCCAGCGTGGAAAAGGCGCGCATATGCACCTGGTTTTCCATGGTGCGTACCTTCAGGCCGCGCATATCCGCCGGCGCATTCACTTCACGGCGCGAATTGGTCAAATGGCGAAAACCATTTTCCGTCCAGATCACGCCAACCAGGCCACGCGCCGGGAAGCGCGCCAATACAGCAGATCCGATATCGCTATCCAGCACGCCGCGCGCATGGGCGGCATCGCGGAACAGGAAGGGCACGTCAAAAATGCGTACTTCCGGCACGAAATTGCCGACCGGGCCGGTGGAGGTGAAGGTGCAATCCAGCGTGCCAATCTGCACGCTTTCAATCATTTCGCGTTCATTATCGTTGCGCTGCGTAACGACCCGATAGCGGCCATTGGTCAGACGCTCGAAATTTTCCTTGAAGGTGGTGGCGCCAAGGCCCGTATGGCTATTGGGCGGCAGGCCGTGCTGGATGGTGATTTGCGGCTGCGCCAGGGCGGGCAGTGCAAAAAGCGGCGCGGCCAACCCGGCGGCCAGCGTCATGCGACGAAAAAGGGACATGATTTCTCCTTGTGTTTTGGTTGGTTGTTCTCAGTTCAGGGCTAACCGTTAAGCCCGGTTAGTCAATCTTGATGCCGCTATCGCGCGCCACCTGGCCCCAGCGCTCCGCATCACGATCCAGCCAGGGCTGCAATTCCTTCGACGGAATAAGCAAGGGTTCGGTATGATTGGCCTTCAGCTTAGTAAGCATCGCCGCATCCATCGCCTTATGGAAGGCGTCTTGCAAGCGCGCCAGGATCGGCGCCGGTACACGCGACTGCGTGAACACGCCGTTCCACACGCTCAAATGATACCCAGCGACACCTTCTTCCTGCAGCGTGGGCGTATGGGGCAGGCTGCCGATGCGCCGGTCCATGGTGATGGCCAGGCCCTTGATGGACCTTTGCAGGATATGCGGCGCGGAGGTCGCGGAAGCGTCAAACAGCAGGTCGAGATCACCCGCGAGCAATGCAGCGATCGCCGGAGCTGAGCCGCGATAGGGCACATGCACGACATCAATCCCCGCCAGCTTTTCCAGCATCACCAGCGAAAGATGCGCCGAAGACCCATTGCCCACGGTGCCAAACAGCATCTTGCCCTTTTCGGCCTTGGCCCGCGCAATGGCTTCACGCGCATTGGCTGGGTTATAGCGGCGCGGCAGGCAGGACATGACATTGGGCATATCCGCCATCATGCCTACACCCACAAAAGCCTTGCGAGGGTCAAAGCGCGGATCGGGATACAGGATCGGGTTCACCCCCTGTGTCGCCATGGTGCCGAGGAACAGGGTATAGCCATCGGGCTCGGCCTGGGCGGCGGCCATGGCGCCGATATTGCCGCCAGCACCGGCGCGATTTTCGACAACAATGGGGTGCCCAAGTTGCCGCCCCATGGGCTCGGCAATCAAGCGCCCCATGATGTCGGTCACGCCACCAGGCGGGTAGGGCACGATGATGCGCAAGGGCTTATTCGGAAAGGCGCCCTGGGCATGAACGGCTGGCGCGGCAAGCATGCCGGCAGAAAGCGCCAAGGCAGCGCGGCGGGTGAGCATCATAAACCTCCCTTGTGAGCCTTTTATTGAAACCGTCATATAGCACTGGTAGAGTGGTCGCAAGAAAGCTGAACTTCGTGACCCTTTGCCAGCCTAGGGAAAATTTGGTTTATCCTCTTCTGGTTTTTGGGATCGCTCTATGCCAACAGCTCAGCTTCATACGCCTGATGGTCTTATCCGGTCGTTCGAACATCGCGGTTCTCGTGCCGATGTCGGTGTCTTTGAGCAGATGTTCGTTGCACAAGATTACT
>JBBAUC010000295.1:0-3017 GCA_040398485.1 Roseomonas sp.
CATGAATGGCATCGCCATGACCTTTGAACCTGCGGCCGCGTCATGATCCGTTCATTGCTTGGGCTTGGCTTCGGATTGCTTGCCCTATGCGCCCCGGCGCGGGCCGATCTTGTCTATGTGCTGAATTCCACCGACCCCAGCATCGTGAAAATCGATTCTCGCACGGGCGAGGAAGTGCGGCGGATCGAGGGTCTGCGCGAAGTACATCACCTGGTGCTGTCGCCCGATGGCAAGGAATTGCTGATTGCCGATTCGGTGGGCAATGAAATCCTGTTTGTCGAACCCGCAACCGGCACCGTCCTGCGCCGCGAACGCATTTCCAACCCTTATCATCTTGATTTCACCCCCGATGGCAAGCTTCTGGTGGTTGCGAGCCTCAGGCGCGGCCAGGTTGACATTTACGATGCGAATGGATTGCGGCTTCTGGAAAGGCTGCGGGCCGGCAATAAGCCCTCCCACATGGCCTTCAGTCCTGATTCGCGGATTGCCTATGTCACGATTCAGGGTGATGGCACGGTCATGGCGATTGATCTTCAGGAACGCCGCATCCTCTGGCAGGCCCAGGTTGGCCCGGAACCTGCCGGCATTATTTGGCATCGTGGCCGCTTGATTGTGGGCATCATGGGCCGGGATTATTTCGCCGTCCTCAACCCGGAAACCCGCCAGGTGGAAAGCACCATTCGCGTAGGTCGCGGGGCGCATACGATTTTCCCCGCACCTGACGGCAAGACCCTTTGGGCCACAAGCCGCGTGCAAAGCCGCATTGCGGAAATAGACCCGGCTACGCTTGAAGTTCGGCGCATTCATGAAGTTCCCGGCGGACCGGACTGTATTGCCTTCGCCCCCGATGGTGCGGTTTGGACAACGCTCCGCTGGGCGGGCCGGATCGCAAGGCTGGACCCGGCCTCGGGCGAAGTTTCAACCATCCGTGTCGGGCGCAGCCCGCATGGCATTTTCGTCCAGCCCCGCGCGGCGCAATGATGGCGTTTTGGCCATGAGAAAGGCTCTCAGCCGCTTGCTGGCCGGCTTCATCGGCATTGCCGCGCTGGCGCCAATCGGGCTTGCCGCTCAAACACCGGCCCGCTGCGCGGCGGGAACGGTGTACCTGACAATTGACACGGGCTGGGGACGCGAAGCGGAGCAAATCGCCGAAATCCTGAAGCGCCGGAACATCCGCGCCACGCTTTTTGTGGCGCAGGAGCCAACCCATCGCGGCGATAGAAGCCTTGACCCCGGCTGGGCCGCCTTCTGGCGTGCCCGCGCGGCCGAAGGCCATGTTTTTGCCAGCCACACGGACCGCCACTGGTATTTCCGCGGCGATCCCGCGCCCGGGGTTGTCCGCTTCGTTTCTTACGACAAGAAAAATGAGGATCGGCTGGATCAGGCCGCGATGTGTCGGGAACTGAATGCGCCCATCGAAAGGCTGCGTGCCGCCGTACCGGATGCGGTGGTTTTGCCGCTTTGGCGCGCGCCGGGCGGCATCACTACACCAAATGCGCTGCGCATGGCTGAAGCCTGTGGCGTGCGGCACCAGGGCTGGACGCAAAATGGTTTCCTTGGCGATGAACTGAACAGCGACGCCCACCCCAATGCCACGCTGCGGGACCGTGCGATTAGAACCATCAGGGATGGTGAGGTGCTGGTCATGCATTGGGGGGTGCGCAGCCGGAAGGAACCCTACGCTAATGTTCTTGAAGATGTGCTGGCTGGCTTGCAGGCCAGGGGATTTTGCTTCGGCCAATTGACCGCGGAGGGCAGGCGCTAGCCCATGTTGAAGACCCTTGATGAGTGGCATACCCGTCTGACTGGCTGGATTTTTGAAACCTTCCTCCAGCCCGTGCTGTATGCGACCGATCTGATGAACATCGCTGATGAGATGCTTGAATGGGTAGACTTCGCCCTGTTCAGCATTTTCGGCATCATCGTGACCTATATCGTCTGCCGCCCACTGGAAGCGTGGCGCCCGGTTGAACACGTGACGGATCGGCGCGCCATCAGGACCGACATCATCTATACCCTTCTCGCCAGGTTAGGGATTTTCCCGCTTCTGGCCTTCATTCTTTTATCGGCGATACAAAGCCGGCTGGAAGGGATGCTCGCAGATACGGGCTTTGTGACACCAACGCTGGAATCCCTCCTGCCCTTTTTGCAGGAAGCGCCGCTGCTGACCTTCTTCATCTATGTTGTGATCCTGGATTTTGGCGAGTATTGGCGCCACCGCCTGCAACACAGCATTGGCTGGTGGTGGGCTTTGCATTCAATTCACCACGCGCAGCGGCAAATGACCTTTTGGTCGGATGACCGCAACCATATCCTGGATGAGACAATCGCCGCGCTTTGGTTCGGCACCATCGCCTTACTGATTGGCGTATCGCCGGCGCAATTCCCGCTGCTCTTGCTGCTCATGCGTCTGGTCGAGGCCTTTTCGCATGGCAATATCCGCCTTTCATTTGGCCGTATTGGTGAGCGCCTGCTGGTATCTCCGCGTTTTCATCGCCTGCATCACGGCGTTCTTTCAGTGGCCGAGCACGGCAAGAATTACGCGGTGCTTTTCCCGGTTTGGGATTGGCTTTTCAAAACAGCCGATTTCAATCGCCATGCCTATCCGCGAACGGGCGACCCGGATGCGCCAGAACTGGTCGCCACGGGCGGTTGGTTGACCCAGCAATGGATAGGCTTCAAACGGATGTTTGGTATAGGTGAAAGAGCTTAAGGCCCCCTGACCTCGGCGTTATGGCCGGCCGGTCGCACAGATCAACCGCCCTGGATCAGACGTTCGCTTCTGTGCCAACCAGCCGCGCCTGGAAAAAAGCCTCCAGATGCTCCAACGCCACATCGGTCTCCGCGATCACACGCTCAAGCGCTTCGGTGTTCGGCGGGTGTAAAACACTGCTGTCACGCGGCTGTGATTTCTGAAATTCGTTCAACTGCGCGGCAAGCCTGAGCGCACCAAGGGTGCGCGCCGCCCCGAGCAGGCGATGAGCATTCTGCGCGATTACATCAGGTTGCGGAAAAGC
>JBBAUC010000296.1:0-3006 GCA_040398485.1 Roseomonas sp.
AGCGCAAGGCAGCGCTGGCTTTGCTCAAGGAGATGACCGATGGCCGGTAAAGGCAAAGAACCCAACTTTGGGGAAGGTTTGGTGGAGGGGCTGCGTGAGGCGGTGGCCTGGAAGCGCGGCGAGGTGGCGCTTGAGGTTGTCAATATTGATCCGATGCCGCCCAGCCGCATCCGTGCCATCCGTAAACGCGTGGCGCGTTCCGCCCGCGAATTCGAACTGCGCTTCGGCATCCCAGCGGCGACCGTGAATAACTGGGAACAGGGGCGCCGCAGCCCCGATCCTGCTGCGCGCGCCTTGTTGCTCGTGATTGAGCGGGAGCCTGAGGCGGTTTTGAGGGCGTTGCGGTAAGTGGGGCGTGCGCATCCCTTTCGAGAATCTCCGCCGCAAGACTCGCAATCCCACCTTGGCAGCCACCGCCTGCCGGATTAAGCACAACCCCGTGAAACGCCCCGCCACCTTCTTCGCACGCCTGATCGCGGCACTTTTGCTGGTGCAAACCGTGCTTGCGCCTGCGCTGTGCCTTGCCCATGCGGCAAGTGCTGGGATGGCGACGGTCATTTGCTCCCCGGATGGGGATCGCACCGTGCATCTGGGCACAAACGGGGAGGAATTGCCCGCCCCCGAAGCGCATAGCGGCTTCTGCCTGGCCTGCCATGCCCTGCCGCAGGCCGATCTCCCCGCCGCGCCCCTGCTGTCCACCCCGGCGGAACCCGGCAGCGCCATCATGTGGTTCGCCACCGGCGATGCCGGCTGGCGCCCGGCGGCGCGCGCGCCGCCTTACGAACCGACAGGTCCCCCAGCCTTCTCCTGAGGCCGCCCGAATGCGGGCGGCCACAAGCCGTCCCGTTATTCGACCTCAGGAGATTTTTCGTGTTCCACATCCATCATGCGCGGCTTTTCGCCGCCGCTGCCGCCTTGGCGGCCAGCGCCTTTACAGCACAGGCGCAAACCAGCCCTCCGGCCATGCCCAGCGCCACGCTGCCGCCCACCATCGTCACCGCCGCCCCCATTGCGGGCAGCCTGACCCGGCCATCCGATGAAGAAGCCGCCGAGGAAGCGCGCCGCAACCCCGGCAATGTCACCATCGTCCCGGCCAGTGATTTCCGCGACAGGGCGGGGGCGACCACCATCCGCGATATGCTGCTGTACACGCCCGGCGTCTTTGCCGAGCCGAAATGGGGCGAGGATTCCAGGCTTTCCATTCGCGGTTCAGGTGTTGCGCGTAATTTCCACCTGCGCGGCGTGCGGCTTTTCCAGGATGGGCTTTCCATCAACCAGGCTGATGGCAGCGGGGATTTCCAGGAATTGGACCCGCTGACCTTCCAGCGAGTTGAAGTGTTTCGAGGCGCCAATGCCTTTGCGCTGGGGGCCAATACGCTCGGCGGGGCGTTGAATTTCATCACGCCAACAGGCCGCACCGCGCCGGGCACCATCCTGCGAGGGGAGGGTGGCTCATATGGCTTTGCGCGTGGCCAGGTGGCGCATGGCTGGGCGGAAGGCGCGCATGATGCCTGGGCCAGCTTCAGCGGTATGACCCAGGAAGGCTATCGGGATCACAGCGCCGGGCGCGCTGTACGTCTAAATGGCAATACCGGCTGGCAATGGGCAGATAATGCGGAAACGCGCATTTTCATCGCCTATAACAATATCTGGCAGCAGATTCCGGGCGCGGTGACGCGCAGCCAAGCGCTGAATAATCCGCGCGCGGCCAATAGCGCCAATCTGGCCGCGAATGCGATGCGCAATCTGGAAAGCACGCGCCTTGGCACCATCACCGCCATCCGCCCGGAAGAAGGCATTCTGGTGGAAGCGGGCGCGGGTTTTGTCAGCCGCGAATTGGATCACCCGGTTGCCTTCGCGCCCGGGTTCTACCAATACATTGATCAGCGCACGGCGGATATTTCCGCCTTTGGCCGCAGTACCTTTGATCGGCAAATCTTCGGGCGCGAAAATCGCACCATCATCGGCGTCAATGCAGCCAAGGGCCGCACTCGATCACTGCGCTTTTTCAATAATGATGGGCGCCCCACCACGGTGATGACGGCCAATTCCATTGATCGCGCCACCAATCTGGATGCCTATCTGGAAAACAGCCTGGAAGTGCTGCCGGGATTCGCCTTCATCGCCGGCGCTTCCGCCGGCAGAGCATGGCGTGAAAGTGATGATGGCTTCCTCTCCAATGGCGATGATTCCGGCAAGGGCGATTGGGGCTGGGTCAATCCGCGCTTTGGCGTGCTGTGGCAGGCAGCGGAAGGGGCGCAGGTTTTCGGCAAT
Source organism: Roseomonas sp. (assembly GCA_040398485.1). GTDB lineage: Bacteria > Pseudomonadota > Alphaproteobacteria > Acetobacterales > Acetobacteraceae > Neoroseomonas. Next base: position 2,275 of record JBBAUC010000296.1, read on the forward strand.
CTTTCCTGGACCACGGAACCGCCAACCCTGTCTGATCTGATCCCGCAAGCGAAGGATGTGCAGGGCTTTTCCAAATTGGATGCGCAGCGGAGCGCCACGCTTGAAATCGGCACGCGGGGCCGCCGTGGCGATATCACCTGGGAAGTCGCGGCCTATCATTCGCGCCTGCGCGATGAAATCCAGTGCCAGACGGTGGGCTTTAGCCAATGCGTCGCGCTCAATCTGGATCGTTCCATCCATCAGGGCATTGAAGCCGGGGCGGATTGGGTGTTTCTCCGTGATATCGGAACAAAGGGAGATGGGCTGAGCTTCCGCCCCGCTTATACCTTCAGCGATTTCCGCTTTGATGATGACGCCACCTTCAAGAATAACGAACTCCCCGGCGTCCCGCGGCATTTGTTCCGGGCGGAGATGCGCTATCGCCATCCTTCCGGCGCCTGGTTCGGGCCGACGACCGATTGGGTGCCGCAAGCCTATTACGTGGACAATGCCAATACGCAGAAAACCGATAGCTATGTGCTGTTTGGCCTTCGCGCCGGTTGGGATTTCGAAAACGGGCTTTCGGCTTTCTTGGAAGCGCGCAACTTGGGCGACACGCGCTACATCTCCTCAGCCTCGGTCGCGGCAGTCGCCAATGCCAATTCCGCGCTTTACGAACCCGGCACGGGACGTTCCGTCTTTGCCGGCCTGCAATATCGCTTTTGAGAGAAGGTTTCGCACCATGAAGAAGCT
>JBBAUC010000297.1:0-2996 GCA_040398485.1 Roseomonas sp.
CCCGTCGCGCCAGCAGCAATAGCGCGACCACGCCCAGCACCAAGGAAACATGAGTTACGGGAAAGGCCGGCAAATCCGCAAAAGGCCGCCATGCCGGCGGGTTCGGTACCGCGCGCGCCGCCAAAAGTGCCAGCGTGAGAAAGGCGTAAGGTCCAAGGCGGGCCAAGGCTCGGCGCCAGGCAGCGCCATCCTGCGGCGGAGCAAGCCGCCAAAGGGCGAAGATCAGCGGCAGGCCGGTGGCGATGACGCCAATCACCTCGAAGGGCAGCAGCCAATGGCAGGCCACCAGCAGCAGCGCCACCGCCAGCAGGTAGCCCATTTGCGCAAGCTTTTCTGCCCGCGGCACGGCCAGCCCCGCCGCAGCACAAAGCCGCCACAGCACCGGCCCAAGCAGCAAAAGCCAAAGCGCGTTTGGTAGCGCGGTGATGCGCATCACATCTTGCGCGGGCAGGCCGATCAGCGCTGCCCCCAGCAAGGAACCAGGACCAAGCCCGCCCCAAGGGATCAGGCACAAGGCCAGCAGCGCCATGGCGCCGGCCGGCGCGCCGATAATCCCCATGCCGCGTAAAGTCGCCAGCGCGAATACCGCGCCAACCGCAAAGCCGGTGACGCTTTCCATGAAGGTGCCGAGCAGCAGGGTTGCAATAAAAACCCGCCGCGCCGTGGCCGGCGCTTGATCCTGCGTGCCTGCGGCCCCCGAAACAGCGGCGTAGAACAACAACCCCGCCAGCACCACGCCCATCGGTTGCAGCGCCAGATAGGCACCGCGCAGCATCTGTTCGCCAAGAAATCCCGGCAGGGCGATATTGTCTGGTAGCGATACAAACGCCGCAGGAATGGCGGCCGCCAAAGCAGCCAGCACCGCCGGCACCGGCGCTACGCGCCCGGAAAACAACAAGCCGATCAGCAACAGCAGCGGCAGCGCTTGAAGGGCCAAGATCATGCGGTGTCAGGCCGTGAGCGTGAATGTCTTGCCGACGGCGGCGGGTACCACCATCGCCTCCCCATATTCGCGTTCCAGTGCATTCACCGCGCGCCAGCCCGTGCAATGCGCGGGGAAAAGATAGGTCAGGCCAAAGCCGCCTAAATCGCGCACCGTCTCAGGGATCACGCGTTCATTGATGCCAGACAGGTGAAACCCACCCATCGCGGCATAAAGCGGCAGATCAGGAAAGCGCCGCCGCGCCGCATGCAGCACATTCACAATGCCGGTGTGGGAACAAGCGGAAAACACGATCAACCCCTTGCCGCGCAAATGCACCGCCATGAAGCGTTCATCCCCCAGCCATTCATCGGGCTGCCAGGGGGTGTTTTCGTCATGGCGCGCCACTTGGCCGGGCAGGCCGGTTTCATACGCGGTGGTGCGCGCAATTTCGCCGCTGACGTAAAAGCCAGCGGCGATGATGTGTTCATCGCGCACCACGATGGGCGCGGCACCCATTGCCGCCCAGCCATCCGGTGGCGGCACCCTATCCATCGGGAAAACGCCACCATCCGCCTGGCGGCTGCCGCGTTCGCGGAACATCCCAGGATGCAAGTAGAGCGGCACGGGTTGCCCACCATTGGCCGCGCGCGTCATTTCAATGGCCTTGGGCAAGCCGCCCGCATGATCCCAATGGCCATGCGAGAGCACCATGGCCTCAATCGCCGCGAAATCCACACCAAGCCGCGTGCCATTGCGCTCCACCGCGTAATCCACCGGGCCGCCATCAAACAACACTGTGCGGGATTTGCCGCCTACTTCGGCGCGGACCACCAGTGACAGCCCATGATTGGCACAGCAGAGCGCACCACCCATGGTGCGCTTCATGCCCTGGCGTTGCAGGCGCACCCATTCGCGCGTCACGAAACTCGGCGTAGAGGAAAGACTATCGGTGACATTATCAACAAGAACGGTGATTTCAATCCGTTCTGCGGCCATTGGTTCCGCCATGGTTTCCTCCGCTCAATTTTTTCTGCGCGTCTCGGCAATGGTGATCAGCAGCGCGCCGGACAGGATGATCCCTCCGCCAAGCCAGGTCCAGGGATCGGGGACTTCGCCGAAGAAAATCCAACCAAACCCCACCACGGGCAAAAGGCGCAGATATTGAAAGGGTGCGACGGCAGAAGCCTCCCCCGCGCGATAGGCCGAGGTCAAAAGCCAGATGATGCCGGGCGTGGTGATGGCGAAAGCCGTGAGAAACAGCAGATCAAATGCACCAATCGGCGTGAAGGCGGAAACGGCGAAGGGCAGCATGCCAAGGCTGGTCACCAGCCCGACCCAGGCCAGCACGGTTTCATTGCGCTCCGTCTGCGCCAGCATGCGGCTGGTGAGTGTTATCCCGCACCAACTAGCCGCCGAAGCAAGTGCCAGCACCACGCCAATCAAGGAAATCTCCGCCCCGGGGCGGAGCATCAGCACCACACCCAAAAACCCTGCCATGGTGCCGGCCCAGCGCGCGGCGCCGATACGTTCCTTCAGCACCGGTCCCGCGAGTAGCGTGGTGAACATGACATTGGTGAAGGACAAAACGGTGGCAGTCGCGAGATCGAGAAAGGCGAAGGACAGGTAATAGAAGCCCCAGGTGAGCAAGCTTGCCGTGCCGCGCAGGATATGCAGCCCGCGACGGTTGGTCCGGAAAACGGCCAAGCCGCTTTGCAGCAACAGCGGCATGACCCACAGCAATTGCCCGAAGGATCGCGCAAAAAGCTGCATCGCCGTTGGTATGCCGCGTTCATTCATATAGCGGATCGCAAGCGCTTCCCCGGCAAAGAGCATCGCCGCCAGGCTCATCAGCACCGCGCCGCGCAAATTGCCAGGCAGGGTATTCCAGCGCGGCATCATGGGCGGCAGGGATGGGTCAGGGGCAAGCGCGTCATTCCGCGAATAAGTGCGCAACCACCCTGCGGCCATGCCTTGGCCTTGGCAAGGGATGGCGCTTTGCGGCAGCCTGCGTGTTCAAGGAGATTGCAATGACCAGTGCAGCCGAACAACGCGCCATCCGTGACGCCGTGGA
>JBBAUC010000298.1:0-2992 GCA_040398485.1 Roseomonas sp.
GATCGTCCCGATGTTGCAGTGCGGCTTGTTCCGCTCAAATTTCGCTTTGGCCATGTTCATGATTCCAGCTCGGGGGTTGCTTACCAGCGGTAGTGGCTGAAGGCCTTGTTGGCTTCAGCCATCCGGTGCGTGTCTTCGCGCTTCTTCACGGCAGAGCCGCGATTATTCGCCGCATCCATCAGCTCCGCTGAAAGACGCTCTTCCATCGTGTTCTCGCCACGCTTGCGCGCGCTTTCAATCAGCCAGCGGATCGCCAGCGCCTGGCGGCGTTCCGTGCGAACTTCCACCGGCACCTGATAAGTGGCGCCACCAACGCGGCGGCTGCGCACTTCAACGGCGGGCTTCACATTATCCATCGCCTCATGGAACAAGCGCAGCGGGTCGCTATTGGGGCCGCCCTTCTTCTTCAGCGTATCCATCGCCGCATAGACGATGGATTCGGCAACGCTCTTTTTCCCGTCATACATGAGAACATTCATGAAGCGGCTGAGAACGATATCGCCGAATTTCGGATCCGGCAGAACCTCACGCTTTTCAGCGCGGTGACGACGAGACATGGTTCAGCCCCTCACTTCGGACGCTTCGCGCCGTAGAGCGAACGGCGCTTGCGGCGTTTGGCGATGCCCTGGGTATCCAGCACGCCGCGCAGAATGTGGTAGCGAACGCCCGGAAGATCCTTCACGCGGCCACCGCGGATAAGAACCACCGAGTGCTCCTGCAGGTTGTGACCTTCGCCGGGAATGTAGCTCACGACTTCAAAGCCATTCGTCAGGCGCACCTTCGCAACCTTGCGGAGCGCAGAGTTCGGCTTCTTCGGCGTGGTCGTGTAGACGCGCGTGCAGACGCCGCGCTTCTGCGGGCTGCCTTTCAGGGCCGGAACCTTGTTCCGGGCTGGCTTCGTCTCACGCCCTTGGGCGATGAGTTGGTTGATCGTCGGCATGACGCCCCTTCGTAACCATCCAAATGACCTCTGGCCCTGCCAAACGGTTTCGCCCGGTATGGCGCGTTCAAACGCACCCCCCGGGCCACCAATCGGCTGCCGGCCTCAGCCCCATAAAGGGCGGCGCCGGCGGCGGAGCTTTTGGTCTAAAAAACGACGAGCCCCGAATGAGGACTCGCTTAAGGAGGGGCCTTTTACGTCCCACCCCAGTTCAAGTCAAGCGCCGTTCACCTGTTGGAAGGGGATAATTCGCCCTGTTTGCACAGAGAATTTCACCCCATCCAAGGTCACGGCGCAAAGCATCCTTATTCGGCTGCCTTTGGTTCCGGCAAAGCCGGTGAAGCGGCCGCCAGGCGACCACGATCACGCTGCGCTGCCAGCGCTCGCAGGCGGTTCATCACGGAACCCGTGCCCGCCGGGATCAGGCGCCCGACAATCACGTTTTCCTTGAGGCCGGCCAGGTAATCTACCTTCCCCGCCGTGGCGGCTTCGGTCAGCACCCTGGTCGTTTCCTGGAAGGACGCCGCCGAGATGAAGGACTCGGTCTGCAAGGATGCCTTGGTGATGCCCTGGAGCACCGGTTCGGCCACTGCCGGGCGTTCCTTGGCGGCGATCCGCTTCTCATTCTCAATTTCGAATTCGATGCGGTCCACCTGTTCGCCGATCAGATAGGTGGTGTCGCCCGGATCGGTGACCTCAACCTTCTGCAGCATCTGGCGGACGATCACTTCAATATGCTTGTCGTTGATCTTCACGCCCTGAAGCCGATAGACCTCCTGAATCTGGTCCACCAAGTAGTCGGCCAGCTTTTCGACGCCCAGCACCCGCAGGATATCATGCGGCACCCGGGGGCCATCCACCAGCGGATCACCGCGCTTCACATAGTCGCCTTCCTGGACAGAGACGTGCTTGCCCTTGGGCACCAGGTATTCGCGCGGCACGGGCGGTTCATCACCCACCTGTTCCGGCACCACCAGGATGCGGCGCTTCGCCTTGTAGTCCTTGCCGAATTCCACGCGGCCATCAATTTCGCTGATGATCGCATGATCCTTCGGCCGGCGCGCTTCGAACAATTCGGCCACGCGCGGCAGACCACCCGTAATGTCACGCGTTTTGGAGCTTTCACGCGGCAGGCGCGCCAGCACGTCGCCGGCGGCGACTGTGGCGTTGTTTTCCACGGAGAGAATCGTCCCAGGCGTCAGGAAGTAAATCGCTTCCGTGCCGTTTTCGCGCTTAACCACATTGTCGGCCTCATCACGCAGGATCAGGCGGGGGCGAAGATCAACGGCCTTGCCAGGCGCCTTGTATTCCACGACTTCACGGAATGACAGGCCCGTCACTTCGTCCACGCGGTCGACCTGCGTAACATTCTCGATCAGGTCGGCGCATTCAACGCGGCCATTACGTTCCGTGATGATCGGCAGTGTGAAGGGGTCCCATTCAGCGAGCTTCTGCCCGCGCGTGACCTGCGCACCATCTGCCGCGATCAAACGCGCACCATAAGGCACGCGCTGACGTGACCGTTCACGCCCCTGCGCATCATAAAGCGCGATTTCGCAATTGCGGCTCATCACAATCGGCTGGTTTTGACTATTGGTCACCACCACGCGATTGAGGATCTTGATGCTGCCTTCGGAAGCAGCTTCCACCGCACTTTGTTCCGCACCACGCTGCGCGGCACCACCAATATGGAAGGTGCGCATCGTCAGCTGCGTGCCAGGCTCACCGATGGATTGCGCGGCGATCACGCCGACTGCCTCACCGATATTCACCGGCGTGCCGCGGGCAAGGTCGCGGCCATAGCAAAGGCCGCAAACGCCCTGGCGCGCATCGCAAGTCAGCACAGAGCGAATCTTCACCTGCTCCACGCCCGAGCTTTCGATGCGCTCCGCCTGCACCTCATCAATCAGGTTGTTGCGCATGACGATAATCTCACCCGTTTCCGGATCAGCCACATCTTCCTGCGCGGTACGACCCAGGATGCGTTCAGAGAGCGAGGAAACCACTTCCGCGCCATCCATCGCCGCACGCACGGAAAGCCCGCGTTCCGTG
>JBBAUC010000299.1:0-2974 GCA_040398485.1 Roseomonas sp.
GTTCCTTGAGGGCCTCGCGATAGGCGGTGACGGCTTCCTCCAGCCGCGCCGTGCCAGCCTCCCGCGCGCCGAGCTGCCATAGCGCATTGCCGAGGTTGTTTTGCGTCATGGCCCAATCGAGCGGCACGCGGTCGCGCGGGGCCAAAGCCAGGGCCTGCCTGTGAATTTCTATGCTCTCGGCGAGCGCTGCATTGTCGCCGAATTCACTGCCGTGCAGGTAGAGCGCATCGGCTTGATCCAAAAGATGCGCCCAGGAAGCCTTGGCATCAAAGCGCACCAAATCCGCCGCCTCCGCAAACCGCTTCGCGGCGTCGAGGTAGCGCAGCGACAGTTTTTCGAGGTTTCCTTCATCTGCGGCCATGGTCGCTTCGATGCGCTGGCTGTTCTCACGACGATTGCGCGCTTCTTGACGGCCCTGACGAAGCGTGGCCGCTGCCGCTTCGAAATCGCCTACATCAATCAGGTGCCACGCTGCACCACGCGCTGCCTGGGCCGCAGCGTCCCCCTGGATCGGTTGCGCTAGGGTTTTTTCCAATTCCAGAAGGCGCGTCGCGGCGGCTTCCAGCCGGGCGGGGATGTCATCCGCCGTGACATTCTTTACACCAAGACTGACAAGAACGGCCTGCAAAGGTGCAATGGGCACGCCCTTATCGCGCGCGATGGCGGCCAACAGCTCGGCGTGGCGGTTATTGGCCAAGGCAGAATCGAAGCGGTTTATGGTGACTGGCCCGGCTGCGATGACAACTGTACTTTGGTCGCCTTGCGTGGTGACTGTTCCCACAATGGGCGGGGGCGGCGGAGGCGGAAAGTACCACCATAAAAAAACAACTAGCAGCGTGGCGACTAACGCGAAAGCGAGGCTTAGGAGCGTTCTAAGTCTCGCAGGCTGCCCTTTGTCACTGCCAGAATTATCGTTATTGATGATGATTACGTGACCGTTTCCCTGATGATTTACTGCAGGGCTTTGATTGCCCGATGTTTTAGCAGCTTGCCCAGTCTCCCTCCCCAAAATGCGCGCAAAAATGCCACTCATCGGCGAATATTGACCGCCGCTGAATTGTTTCCTTTTGTGGTCGCTTCCTGGCGCGCACCATCCTTGCTGGCGTTTTCGTTCCGCGCTTCCGCGTTATTGCCTTCGGTCTTCGCAATTTGTGCGCCGCCGCGCTGCCGCAAGATCCAGCCAGCCAATGCGCCGCCAGCCAATGCAGCAACGCTCAGAATAATGAGAACAAGGATTGGGCCGCGCCAATTTTCTGGCAATAGGCCAAGGCCTTTCAAGACATCGCCGAAAATTAGCACCACCATGCCAAGGCCAATGCCGGCGACACCGCCGATTTTGCCTAGTTTTGCTAGACCAGAAAGCTCCATGATGCTCCACCGGTTTTGGATATATCGAAAACGAAACACAGATTGTAGTAAAACTCAACCAAAAATGGCACCCCCAAAAACCCGGTTTCCAAAGGCCCCCCGGCCTTTGGCGGGGTGGTTTGGAGGGGCAGCGCCCCTCCATGCAGCCCCCCCTACACCATCTGCCCCCGCAGGAACCCAAGCGCGGGCAATGGCGTCCATTTCCGGGGCAGGTCACTTCGTTTGATTGGCGCCACCGAATAATGTGGCACGGGTTGTTTGGCGCGGATCAGCCAATCGGCGTAGGCGCGCACTTGTTGGTCGCGCCAGTCTCGGTCGTTCAGTGCGGCGGATCGGGAGCGGAAAACCTCGGCCACGCGGCTTTTGCGCCCCACGGTCGCCACAACGGCCCAGAGCGTATCCTCATCCCCGCGACTGACTGGCGTAAGCGTCACCACGCCTGAAATAGTGTCAAATCGCGGGGGCAGGGGTCAAGTCAAACCTTCAGGCGGCAGCCGGTACGGCAACCCCAATCCGGTCCAGCGGGCCGAATTCGCGTTCCAGGCGGGGGCGGATGGCGCTCTGCCAGGCCTTGATGGTGTTCATGGCGATGGCGGGCGGCAGGTCGCCAATCTGCATTTGCAGCAGATAATGGCAGGGGCTGGCGGCGCGGATTTCGGCGGCCATGCGGGCGGCCACCGTATCGGCGTCCCCCACCAGCATGAAGGACCCCATTTCTTCCAGGCTTGGCTCGCCTTCCCAGGTTTTTTCCACCAGCAGGCCGCCATCCATTTCCTGTTCCTTGCGGCGCAGGCTTTGGGATAGGCGGATTTGCCAGCGGGCATTCTCCAGGAAGGCCATGGCTTCGGCCTTGTCATCCGTCACGCAGAAGGGGCGCATGGCGCCGAAGCGCAAGGCCTCGGGCGATTTGCCGGCGGCGCGCCAAATATCTTCAAAGCGCCGGCGCGCGGCGGCCAGTAGGGCAGGGGTGAAGTGGCGGGGGGTTACCATCACCACGCAGTCACGTTGGGCGGCATAGCGATGCAGATCGGGGTTGTCGCCGGCCACCCAAATCTCCGGCAGTTTGCCGGCGGGGCGGGGCGCGATGTGGGTTTGCGGCAGGGAATAGTATTCGCCTTCGTGGGAGAAGGTCTCGCCGCCAAAGGCCTTTTCCATCATGGCCATCACTTCCAGCAGCCGATGCGGCGCTTCCTGAAGGGATGCATCGAAGCGTTCAAACTCATAAGGCTGATAGCCGCTGCCAACGCCGAGCACGAGGCGCCCATGGGTCAGCGAATCCACCATGCCGATTTCGGCGATCAGGCGGGAAGGGTGGTACAGCGGCACGATGACAACGCCGGAGGCGAGTTTGATGCGCGAGGTCTCGCCCGCCAGCCGCGCCAGCATCATCAGCGGCGATGGGCAGACGCAGTAATTGGAGAAATGATGCTCGGCGAACCAGGCGATGTTGAAGCCGGCGGCTTCCGCGGCCTTCACCTGGGCGATGGTCTGGTCATAGATCGAGGCCGTGGGCACGCCGCGATTGCGATAGCCCATGAGGTTGAAAATACCGACATCCGTGGTGTGCTTCCTTCCTTTTGCTTGGGGGTGTGCTGCGCCGAGTGTG
>JBBAUC010000300.1:0-2973 GCA_040398485.1 Roseomonas sp.
AACTAGGCTTGAGGGTCTCCGCGCATGCTTCGCGGGCGCGCGATGCGCCGCCAGATGCGCCGCATATTCGACAGCCAGGATCAGCCCAATGCCCACATCCACCACGCCCACCCAGGGCTCGCGCGGCATGAAGGATGTGCCAATCACGAAAACCAGCGTCAGCAGATCAAATAAAATGATCCCGTAGCGAAAGCGCCGCGCGGTGGCGGAACTGCCAAAGTAAAGCTCCCGAAGCTTGAGGCGCCAGCCCTGAAACTGCACGACCCCAGGCATGATACAGGCGCGTCAGCGTGTCGGCGTGGGCGGCGTGGTGCTGTAATCGTAAAAGCCGCGGCCAGATTTGCGCCCATACCAGCCGGCTTCAACATATTTCGCGAGCAAGGGCGAAGGCCGATATTTCGAATCGCCCAAGCCTTCATGCAGCACCTTCATCACGGAATAGAGCGTATCCAACCCAACAAAATCCGCGAGTTCCAAAGGCCCCATCGGGTGATTGGCGCCAAGCTTCATGCCGGCATCAATCGCCGCCACATCGCCCACCCCTTCCATCAGCGCCTGAATCGCCTCATTGATCATGGGACACAGGATGCGGTTGACGACAAAGCCAGGCCAATCCTGCGCCATGACCGGCGCCTTGCCCATACGCTTCGTGAGCGCTTCCACCGCCTGATAGGTGGCCTCTTCCGTGGCCAAGCCACGAATGATCTCAACCAGCTTCATCATCGGGACGGGGTTGAAGAAATGCATGCCGATGAAGCGGCCTGGCCGATCTGTCGCCGCCGCAAGCCGCGTGATGGGAATAGAGGATGTGTTGGACGCTAAAAAGGCATCGGGCTTCAGCACTGGGCAAAGGGCGGCGAAGATTTTTTTCTTGATCTCCTCATTCTCCGTCGCCGCTTCAATGACCATGTCGCAATCGGCGAAGGCGCTGTTATCCGTGGCCGTCACAATCCGCGCCAAGGCAGCATCGCGGTCAGCGCTGCTCACGCTGCCCTTGCTCACCTGCCGGTCCATATTCTTCGCCATGGTCGCCAGCGCGCGATCGAGCGCCTGCTGCTGAACATCCATCAGCACCACGGGAATGCCGGCAAGCGACGCCACATGGGCAATGCCATTGCCCATCAGCCCCGCGCCAATCACGCCAAGTTTATTGATATCCATCACGGCTCACGCTCCTGTGCTCAAACGAACCGGACGCACCCTCGCATCGCGCCGCGTGGCAAAGCAAGTTACACTTTATCGAGTTCGGCTTCCAATTCCGGCATGGCCTTGAACAGATCGGCCACCAGCCCGTAATCGGCCACCTGGAAAATCGGCGCCTCTTCATCCTTGTTGATGGCGACGATCACCTTGCTGTCCTTCATGCCGGCCAGATGCTGGATGGCGCCTGAAATGCCAACCGCGATGTAAAGCTCCGGCGCTACAATCTTGCCGGTCTGGCCAACCTGATGGTCATTCGGCGCATAGCCCGCATCCACTGCCGCGCGGGAAGCACCGATGGCTGCTCCAAGCTTATCGGCCACGCGCTCAACGATGGCGAAGTTTTCCGCCGAACCCATGGCGCGCCCGCCCGAGACCACAATCCGCGCCGCCGTCAGTTCGGGCCGTTCGCTTTTCACAATTTCGGCCCCCAGGAAGCGCGAAAGCCCAGGATCGCCAGCGGTCGCCGCGGCTTCAATCGGCGCCGAGCCACCTTCGGCCGGCACGGGATCAAAAGACGCTGCGCGCACCGTGATCACCTTCTTCGCATCGGCGGATTTCACCGTGGCCATGGCATTGCCGGCATAGATCGGGCGCACGAAGGTATCGGCATCCACCACGTCAGAAATGTCAGAGAGAATCTGCACATCAAGCAAGGCGGCAGCGCGCGGCATAACATTCTTGCCACCGGCGGAAGCCGGCGCCAGCAAATGCGAATAGCCGGGGGCGAGGGCCACCAGCAAAGCGGCCATGGGCTCGGCCAGGCCGTGGGCGTAGATTTCAGCCTCGGCGGTCAGCACTTTCGCCACTGATGGCAACTTGGCAGCGGCAGCAGCGGCGGGGCCGGTGGCGCCGCCCGCGATCAGCACATGCACATCGCCAAGCTTGGCGGCAGCCGCCACCGTGCTGCGGGTTGGCTGAGAAAGCGCGCCGTCCTGATGATCGGCAAGAACAAGCACCGCCATGGTCAAATCACCTTCGCTTCATTGCGCAGTTTATCAACAAGTTCCGCAACCGATCCCACTTTCTTGCCGGCCTGGCGCTTGGGCGGTTCTTCCACCTTGAGCACGGTCAGGCGCGGCGCGGGGTCAACCCCCAGATCAGCGGGCTTCATGATTTCAATCGGCTTCTTGCGCGCCTTCATGATGTTCGGCAGCGACGCATAGCGCGGTTCATTCAAGCGCAGATCGGTGGTGATGATGGCGGGCAGCTTCAGCGCCAGTTTCTCAAGCCCGCCATCCACTTCGCGCGTGATGTTCAGCGTGCCATCGGCAATTTCAACCTTGGACGCGAAGGTGCCTTGCGGCCAGCCCATCAGCGCGGCCAGCATTTGGCCGGTGGCGTTCATGTCATCATCAATCGCCTGCTTGCCCAGGATCACCAGATCCGGCGCTTCCTTGGCGATGATCGCCTTCAGGATTTTCGCGACCGCGAGCGGTTCCAGCACGCCATCATGTTCCACCAGGATGCCGCGATCGGCACCCATGGCCAGCGCCGTGCGGATTTGTTCCTGCGCCACAGCGGGACCCGCGGATACCGCGATGATTTCGGTGGCCACGCCCTTTTCCTTGAGCCGCACGGCTTCTTCCACCGCGATTTCGTCAAAGGGGTTCATGGACATTTTGACATTGGCAGTTTCAACGCCCGTGCCATCCGCCTTCACGCGGACCTTGACGTTGTAATCCACCACCCGCTTGACGGGGACCAGAAGCTTCATGATGCAACCATAGCCTTCAGGAAATGGGGGGCCAATAGGCGCCGGAATGCCGCGCG
>JBBAUC010000301.1:0-1964 GCA_040398485.1 Roseomonas sp.
GCAACGCCTGAGGAACTCATCAATTTCGCGCGCCAGCATTTGGCAGCCTTCAAGCTGCCACGCCATATTGTTTTCGCGGAATTGCCGAAGACCTCGACAGGCAAAATCCAAAAAAATGTGCTGCGCGCGCAAGCTCGGGCGCAGTAGGGAACATCCGATCATGCAAGAATTTCGCGGGGTTTTCCCTTACCTGGTCTCCCCCATCTCGTCAGATGGTTCCGTGCTGGAAGCAGAATTGCGTCGCCTGGTGGATCATTTGATCGCATCCGGCGTGCATGGGCTGACGCCCTTGGGCAGTACGGGTGAGTTTGCTTATCTGGATGCGGCGCAACGGCGACGGATTGTGGAAATTGTCGTCTCGCAAACTGCGGGCCGCGTGCCGGTGGTGGCGGGGGTTGCTGCAACCACGATTGTGGATGCCGAACGCCAGGCGCGCGATTATGCGGCGATTGGGGCGGATGGCATTCTGGCCATTCTGGAAGCCTATTTTCCCCTGAATGATGCGGCGGTAGTTTCTTATTTCACCGCCATCGCGGATGCCACCCAATTGCCGACGGTGCTTTACACCAATCCGAATTTTCAGCGTTCGGATCTTTCCCTGCCGGCGATTGAAAAGCTTTCGCATCATCCGCGCATTTGCCTGATCAAGGATGCGTCTACCAATACCGGGCGCCTGCTTTCTATCCTGAACCGCACGGAAGGCCGCATCGGTGTTTTTGCGGCTTCCGCCCATATTCCGGCGGCGGTGATGATGATTGGCGGCAAGGGTTGGATGGCGGGGCCGGCCTGCGCCATTCCGCGCGAAAGCGTGCGGCTTTATGAGCTATGCCGTGCCGGGCGTTGGGATGCGGCCATGGCGCTGCAACGCGCGCTGTGGCGGGTGAATGAGTTGTTCGCGGCGCATTCACTTGCCGCCTGCATCAAAGGGGCACTGCAAATCCAGGGTTTCGCGGTTGGTGACCCGATCCTGCCGCAAGCACCACTTTCGCCCGAGGGGCGGGTTGCGGTGGAAGCAGCGCTCAAGCTTGCGGCGGAAGCGCTCTCCGCCGCGCCAGAAGCCTGAAGGGGTGAGCATTCAGCAAAAGCGCCTGCCTTTCATCCTGGGCGCCATGGCGGCCATCGGGCCGTTTTCGATTGATATGTATCTGCCGGCGCTGCCGATGCTGGGCCAGGCGCTCGGCACCACGGCGGGCGCGGCGCAGGCAAGCCTTGCGGTGTTTTTTCTGGGCATGGCGCTCGGGCAGATCTTTTACGGGCCACTCGCGGATCGTTACGGGCGGCGCCTGCCGCTGTTCATCGGGCTTGGCGTTTACACGGTGGCTTCGCTGATTTGCGCACTGGCGCCCAATATCGAAAGCCTGATCGCCGCGCGGTTGATGCAGGCGCTTGGCGGTTGCACCGGCATGGTGATTTCGCGTGCTGTGGTGCGTGACGTCGCGGATGAACGCGGCGCGATTCGGCTGATGGCGAAGCTGATGCTGGTGATGGGTGTGGCGCCGATCATCGCGCCCATCATCGGCGGCGCTTTGCTTGGCGTGATTGGCTGGCGCGGGATATTTCTGTGTCTTGCGGCTTATGGGGCGATTTTGCTGTTGGTGATTGCGCTTTTTCTTCCTGAGACCCTGCCCCTCGAACGTCGCCGACGTGATGGCTTGCGCCAGGTTCTTGGCGTTTGGCGGCGCTTGCTCGGTGACGGCTATTTCATGGGCCACGCGCTGGCGGGCGGCCTCGTGATCGGGGGGATGTTCGCCTATATCGCTGGGTCGCCCTTTGTCTTCATGGAATTGCATGGCGTGCGGGCTGAGGATTACGGCTTCTATTTCGGCGCCAATGCGATTGGCATCATGCTGGTTGGGCAAATCACCGCGCGCTTGGTGGATCGGGTGGCGCCTGCGCGAATGCTTACCGCAGCACTGACCATCAGCGCTATGTCGGGGCTCGCGCTGCTTGCTGTCACCACCACG
>JBBAUC010000301.1:1974-2968 GCA_040398485.1 Roseomonas sp.
GCCACAGTTTTTGTTTATGTTTCCATGATCGGCGCAGTGATGCCGCTAACCGCCGCGCGCGCGATGGCGCCGCATGGCGCGATTGCGGGCAATGCCTCGGCGCTCATGGGCACGCTGCAATTCGGCGCGGGTGCGCTGGCCGGCGTGGCGCTGGGCGCGCTGCAAAATGACACGGCGTTGCCCATGGCATTGATCGTGGCGTTTTGCGGTGCTGGTGGTTGGGTGGTGCGGCGCTTATTGGTGAGATAAGCGCTGCTCTACCGCATCACGTCATCTTCTTGCCGAGTGTCCAACCACCATCCACCGTCAGCACCGCGCCCGTGGTGAAGGAGCTTTCCTCGCTCGCCAGGAACATCATAGCCTTCGCCACTTCATGGGTTTCGCCAGACCGCCCCATTGCGTGGAGTTCCTGAATTTTCCGTGCCACATCCGCATCCTGGAAATAGCGTTCCGTCATTGGCGTCCGGATCACGCCAGGCGCCACCGCATTCACGCGAATACCGCGCGGCGCCAATTCCATCGCCAGCGCCTTGGTCAGCCCCACCACCGCATGCTTGGACGTCACGTAAGCCACACGTTCCGGTGTCGCCACCAGCCCCAGCGTGGAGGCGATATTCACAATCCGCCCGGGCTTGCCCAGCGCAATCAACCGCCGCGCAAAGGCTTGTGAAGGCAGGAAGCTGCCGGTCACGTTGATGCTCATGGTGCGCTGCCAATCCTCAAATGAAAGATCGAGCAGCGGGCTGATTTCACGCACGCCGGCGCAGTTCGCGAGCACATCCAGCCGGCCGAGCACGGCCTCAGCGCCCGCAATGAAATCACGCACCGCATCTGGCTTCACCACATCCAGCACAAAGGGATGGGCTTCGCCATCGCGCTTGCGGATATCGGCCGCCGTTGCTTCCACCGCGGCCTTATCAATATCCGCGATTGCCAGCCGCGCGCCTTCTTCAGCAAAGGCGATGGCCAATTGTCGGCCAATGCCGCTGGCGGC
>JBBAUC010000302.1:0-2947 GCA_040398485.1 Roseomonas sp.
GCATTGATGCGCGCGGCCAACCAGGCGCTACCACCCTGATCAGGATGAGCGCTTCGCATCAAGCGCCGATGCGCGGCCCTGATCGCATCCTCATCCGCGCCTTCGGCAAGGCCGAGGATTTCCAAAGCCTCGGCCCGCGTCATCGCTCCGCTGCGCGGTTCCGCTGCCGGTTCCGCGCGCCAATCGGGATGGGCGCGATCGAGCCAGGCTTCCAGAAGTGCGACTGAATCGGCATCCGCCGCCTGGCATTCTTGCAGCAGCGCCAATAATTCACTGAGCGTCAGTGTTGCCAGATCACGCCCGGCGAATTGCCCCGCCTTTACGCTGCCCGTCATGCGCCCGCTATCATGGTGCAGCGTCATGGAAAGAAAGGCGGTTTCCACGCTATTCGCCGCCCCCGTTGGCGGCGCTGACCCGCCGAAGCGCTTATTGGTGCGCCAGCGCTGCGCCCATTGCAGCAACAGTGGCAGGAAGAAAGTAAGGGCAATCAGCGCCTGCTGCCCGCGCGCCGTAAAAAGCCCGAGCAGCAAAAGCACCGCCCCGATAGAAGCAAGCAGCACCGCGCCGAATTGCCTGACGCGCGCCACAGGCGCATTCGCGAATCCGCGCAGCAGCAGGAAAAGCAAGAACAGCGCAATGGCGCCAAGGGCAAGCCAGGTCATGCGCCGGCTTTCGGTTTGGGCAGCAAGCCCGCCACCTGCCGCGCCGCGGCACTCGGCAATCGCGCCAGCGCGCTTTGGCCACCCGCCGCATAAACCGCAATGGCGCGCAGCAGATCGCGCAGCTGGGCGATGGCCGCCGAATCAAAGGGCAGATAGGCGCCACCGGAAAGCCGCGCGATTTGCCGAAACACTGCACCCGCCACGGGATCAGCGCCTTCGTGGAAAATGAAGGCCGCTGTGCCGCGTAGGCCAAGCTCCCCGGCGGTGTGGCAGAGCGCATCGGCATCTTCTTCCATGGCATCGCCGATGAAGATCAGCGCCCTGATCCTCTCCCGCCTGGTCTCAGCCAGCGCGTGATCCAGCACCGCTTGGATTTGGGTTTTGCCGCCCAGGCAGGAAACACCGGAAAGCCGCCGCGCGAGGTCCTCAGCATCCTGCAAAAAGGGTGTGGCGCGGAATTCACCAAAGCCACGATAATACGCAAGCGATATGGCCAGCCCACCAATGCCCTGCGCCGCTTGCAGCATTTCTGCCGTCAGCCCGGCGGCGTGATCCCAGGTGCGCTCCCGCGATGCGGTGGCATCAATGGCAAAGAACAACCGCGCCGCCGTGCTGGGGGCTGTCCGCAGCGCTGGCACACGCGCCGCCTGGCCCAGAAAGGCGGTGATGGCGGCGGAGGGCGCGCGGGGGGCTGGCGGTTTACTCATGGGACGGATGTGGTGGCCCGGCCCGTCACGTCAAACCCTGTCAGCCCGCCGCATTGGCCTGGGTGACGGCCAGGGCGGTCAAATTCAGGATGCCGCGGGCGGTCACGCTGGGCACCAGCACATGGATGGGCTTCTTCACGCCGAGCAAAAGCGGGCCAAGTTGCAGACCATCGGTCGCCGCTTTCACCAGGTTGAAGGCGATATTGGCAGCGTCAATCCCGGGCATGACCAGCAGATTGGCCGCCCCTGTCAGTTTGCCATCCGGCACGGCGCGGTCGCGGATGGCCGGCACCAGCGCCGCATCGGCATGCATTTCGCCGTCCACCTCCAGTCCCGGATCGCGTGCCTGGATCAGTCCCAGGGCGTCACGCATGCGCCGAGCGCTGGGCGCATGGGATGCGCCGAAGGAAGAATGCGATAGCAGCGCCACTTTCGGCTGAATGCCAAAGCCGCGCACCTGTTCGGCGGCCAGCAGAGTCATTTCTGCGATTTGCGCAGCGCTGGGTTCCACGCAGAGATGCGTATCCACAACAAAAAGATGTTCGCCATTGCGTGTGATCAGCCCGGAAAGCGCATAGACGCGCCCGACATCATCGCGCTTGCCGATGATATCCAGCACATGGCGCCATTGTTCCATCCAATCCTGCGTGCCGCCGCACAGCGCCGCATCCACCAGCCCTGCGTCCAGCAACAGGGAAGCCGCAACGGCAGGATGGGTGGCAACACGCCGCGCCGCGGCATCCGGCGGCACACCGCGGCGTGAGACCTTACGGCGATATAGCTCCACCAAGGGGTCGAAGATTTCAATATCGCGCATCGGGTCCAGCACTTTCACGCTTTCGCCGACCGACATGCGCAAGCCCAAAGCTTTGCAGCGCGCGGTGATCACTTCTGCCCGGCCAATCAGATAGGGTTCGGCAATGCCTTCATCCAAAACGGATTGTACGGCGCGGAGCGTGCGCTCATCTTCACCTTCCGCATAGGCGATGCGGCGGGGGCGTTTGCGCGCGGCCTCGAACACCGGGCGCATGAGGTTGCCGGAACGGAACACATTGCGTTCCAGGCGGCTGCGATAGGCGGCGAAATCGGTGATGGGGCGCGTGGCAACGCCGCTTTCCATGGCGGCGCGCGCGACGGCGGGCGCGACTTCCAAGATCAAGCGTGGATCAAAGGGTTTCGGGATGATGTAATCTGCCCCGAAAATCGGCGCCTGCCCGCCATAGGCGGCGGCCACAACTTCAGATGCTTCAACGCGCGCGAGTGCGGCGATGGCATCCGCGGCTGCCACCTTCATTTCCTCATTGATGGTGGTGGCGCCCACATCCAGCGCACCGCGGAAGATGAAGGGAAAGCACAGAACATTATTGACCTGGTTGGGGTAATCCGTGCGCCCCGTTGCCACAATCGCATCAGGGCGCGCGGCGCGCACCGCTTCGGGCAGAATCTCGGGCTCGGGATTGGCCAGCGCCAGCACCAAGGGATTCGGCGCCAGCAGCTTCAGCCATTCCGGCTTCAGGACGCGCGGCGCGGAAAGGCCAAGGAAGATATCAGCGCCGGGCAGCGCATCTTGCAGGGTCC
>JBBAUC010000303.1:0-2915 GCA_040398485.1 Roseomonas sp.
TCCCCCGGCTGGGGGAAGGTGAGGATGCTGCCGCGCTTGCCGATTTTCTGCTATCGGATCAGGCGGGCTGGATTACCGGCCAAATCATGGCCGTGGATGGCGGCCGTTCCACGCTGCGGAGCCGC
Organism: Roseomonas sp.; assembly: GCA_040398485.1. Lineage (GTDB taxonomy): Bacteria > Pseudomonadota > Alphaproteobacteria > Acetobacterales > Acetobacteraceae > Neoroseomonas. The sequence goes on from JBBAUC010000303.1 coordinate 126, forward strand.
GGATGATGTTGCGTCGTGCTTTTTTAACCCTGCCCGCGCTGCTGCTGCCCGTCAGCGTCATCGCTGCCCCCGGCCCGGTGCGGTTTCGCGTGCTGCGCGAAGGCCGAGAGATTGGCACGCATCAGGTAAGGCTTTCGGGCAATGCGCAGCGGCTAACGGTGCAAAGCGACATCGCCTTGCAGGTGAAGCTCGCCGGCTTCACCGTGTTTCGCCTGCGCCATGAGATCGCGGAAGAATGGGCGAATGACCGGCTGCAACGCCTGACATCGCGCCACGACCGCAACGGCACCGTGACCGAAGCGCGCGTTGCTGTTGAAGGTGGTGCTTTGGTGGCGCAGGGGCCGGAGGGCACGCAGCGCCTGCCCGCCAATGCCGCACCGCTTACCTGGTGGAATGGCGGGAACTTCTCCCGCCCATTGATCCGCCCACTCAATTGTACGCTTATCTCGGGCGCTGCCGCGCGTAGCGCGGTGCCGAGCGGCGGCGTGCAATTCACCCTGAATGGCGCGGTTGACGCCGTGGCGCGCTACGATGCCGCAGGCCGCTGGGTGGCGCTGACCACCAAGGGCGAGGATGGCAGCGCCGTTGTTTATGAGCTGATGGGATGACCAAAACCGCAGCACTACGCGTGGTGCTGGGCGATCAATTGACACCCGGTCTTTCCGCTTTGGAAGGGTTGGATCCCAAACGGGATCGGGTATTGATGATGGAGGTGATGGCGGAATGCACCTATGTGCCCCATCACCCGCAAAAGATCATCTTGATCCTATCTGCCATGCGCCATTTCGCGCGCGCCTTGGAAGCACGCGGCGTGGCCGTGGATTACATCCGCCTGGATGATCCAGCGAATACGCAAAGCTTTGCCGGCGAAGTGGCGCGCGCCGTGGCGCGGCATCGGCCTGCGCGCATCATCGCAACCCATCCCGGTGAATGGCGCGTTTTGCAGGATATGGAGGCGTGGGAAAAAGCGCTTGGCGTGCCTGTCGAAATCCGCCCCGATCATCGCTTCATCTGCGACCTGCCGCGCTTTCGCGCCTGGGCCAAGGGGCGCAAGCAATACCGGATGGAATTCTTCTATCGGGAGATGCGGCGCGAAACGGGCCTGCTTATGGAAGGCGATGAGCCCGCCGGCGGCGCCTGGAATTACGATGCCGAAAACCGCGCTTCCCTGCCTGCCGGTGTGACACCGCCCGCCGCGCCGCGCTTTGCGCCGGATGAGATCACGCGCGAGGTGATGGCACTTGTAAGCACACGCTTCGGCGCGCATTTCGGCGCTGCCGAGAGCTTTGCTTGGCCAGTAACAGCGCGCGATGCCGAAGCTGCACTTGCGGCCTTCATCCGGGATCGCCTGCCGCGTTTTGGCGATTATCAGGATGCCATGGCGGCGGGGCAGCCCTTTCTGTTTCATTCGCTGATTTCAACCAGCCTGAATATCGGCTTGCTCGATCCCTTGGCGATTTGTCGCGCGGCAGAGCAAGCCTGGCGCGATGACAAGGCTCCACTCAACGCTGTGGAGGGTTTCATTCGCCAAATCATCGGCTGGCGCGAATATGTGCGCGGGCTCTATTGGCTGCTGATGCCAGGCTATGCTGAAGGCAATGCGCTTTCGGCCAAGCGCCCCTTGCCGGCGTTTTACTGGGGTGCGGAGACCTCCATGCGCTGCATGTCGCAAGCTGTGGGGCAGACACGCGATCACGCCTATGCGCATCATATCCAGCGCCTGATGATCACCGGGAATTTCGCGCTAATCGCGGGGCTTGATCCGGCCGAGGTCAATCGCTGGTATCTGGCTGTCTATGCCGATGCCTTTGATTGGGTGGAATTGCCCAATACCCAGGGCATGGCGCTTTACGCCGATGGCGGGGTGATGGCGTCCAAGCCCTATGCGGCGTCCGCGGCCTATATCAACCGCATGGGCGATTATTGCCGCGGCTGCGCGCATGACGCGAAGGATGCGGTGGGGCCGCGCGCCTGCCCCTTCAATTTCCTGTATTGGGATTTCATCGCCCGCCATGCAGAAGAATTTGCGCGTAACCCGCGCATGGCCATGCCGGTGATGGGCTTGCGTAAACTGAAGCCCGAAAAGCTCGCCGCCATGCGCGCCAAGGCGCGGGAATTTCTGGATGGGCCGGAAATGCGGGCGTGATCTGGGCGCCTTGCTTGGCCCTTGCGTATTCATCACCGCGATGGAAGCATCGATGGCAAGATGATTTTGGGATGGTCGCGCGTTATCCGGCCTCAGCCAATTTTTTTCGCCACATCGGAGCAAGCAGATGACCCAAGAAATCGAATGGATGAAAATGACATCCGAAGAACTCAATGCCCGTGCCGCGGCGGGGGCATTGGTGATCATCCCGGTGGCGTCCCTGGAACAGCACGGGCCGGCATTGGCGACCGGCGTTGATATCATCTGCGCCACGGGGGTGGCGCATCGCGTCGCGCGGCGCATGGCCCAAGCTGGCGAACAGGTGGTGGTCACACCCTGCGTCTGGACCGGTTTGGCCGAGCATCACGTGCCCTTTGGCGGCACAGTGACGCTGGATTACGCTGCCTTTGGGGGCGTGTTGCGTGGCATCGTGCGCTCCGCTGCGCGCGCCGGCTTCAAGCGCGCCATGCTGCTGAATGGCCATGGCGGTAATTCAGAAGCGGTGGCGGTCGCGGCTGTTGATGCGCAAGCCGAAAGCGGCATTCCGGTTGCCGCCGCAACCTATTGGCATATGGCGGGCGATGCCTTCGCGCCCATTCTGGAACGTCAATCCAATGTGCTGCATGCGTGCGAGGCCGAGGCTT
>JBBAUC010000304.1:0-2908 GCA_040398485.1 Roseomonas sp.
TGGGGCGGCGGGCCGAGCTTCGTCGCGCTCACTATGGCGGGGCCTTGGGTGATCGGCGGGCTGGTGAACAATGTCTGGTCAGCCGGCGGCGAAGGGCGCAATAAATACAATACGCTCACCATGCAGCCCTTCGTGAACTATAACTTTGCGTCGTCACCCGGCACCTATATGTCCTTCTCACCACTCATTACCTCGAATTGGGAGGCAGAGTCCGGTCAGCAATGGACAGTGCCGCTGGGCCTTGCTGTCGGGCGGATCCTTCGTATTGGGCAGCAGCCTGTGAATGCGCAAGTTGGCGCGTATTATAACGCCATCCGCCCCGATATAGGCCCCGAATGGCAGCTTCGCTTCCAGATCCAGCTTTTGTTCCCGCGCTAACGGGCGCGAGAATATGGCGACTGACGCCGCAGTGATCGGGCGCGCGCCATCCAGAAGCACATTCTACCAATGCCAGATCATGTTTGGGTGCACGCCATATTCGGCGGCCACCTCGCCACCCGGCGCTCCCCCTTCACGGCATCCAGCGCCACGCGGGCCTGGAAACCCACATCAGTGTTCTGGCGTTTTTTTTCACGATCTCCTCATTCTTGAAGATCAGAATACGTCAGATGGTAGCTTCCGTTACTGTCTGAATTTCGGGGGCCAGCTCAACAAAGAATAACTTGCAGGGCGCGCATCCCGGTCCCCGTGCGAAAGCCTTGACCGGAACCAGCCACCAGATCCCCGGAGACAGCACGGCGCCCATGCTCGTGCGCTTCAGGTCCGCCCTGGTATCACTGGCCTTGGAGAAGAAGCGGGCGCTGATCTGCGGGCCGATTCTGCCGCAGGCGCTGCGCGCGCAGTTGCGGAAGCCATTGGGATGGACCCAGGCGTACCCTGGTCCCGCGGGCGTTTCTGGAGGCGCTGCCACAGCGACTCATCCCGGCCGTAGAAATCCGGACGCATTTCCAATTCCCGTCCGGCGGCAGCGAAGGCCGTATGGTACAGCACGAAAACGGGCACAGGCGCGGCCAGTGATTTCCGCACCGTTTTCCTTGTTGCCACGTTCTTGTTGATGGTGGCCAAAGGTTCATCCATCAGCAGCGCAGCAAATTGCATCGGGTTATGCACGCGAATGCAGCCATTGCTCAATCGACGATTGTCGCGGTTGAAAGCATCCTTGCCTGGCGTGTCATGCAAGTAAACGTCAAAGCGGTTCGGCATTTCGAACATCACCGCACCAAGCCCGGCTTGTGGGCCTGGCGCCTGTTCGGCGTCACCATTTGGCAGCATAACGATATTGTTCTTGACCAGATAAAGCGGGTCTCGCTTTAGCATGGGGCGAATATCCGCCTCCACAATATCCTCCGGAATAACCCAAGGTGGGTTGAACAGCGTGGATTCGATTATGGCGCTGAATTCAGGGCTTTGTTTGCGTTCCGTCGCTTCACCCACCACCACGCGCGTGACGAAAACCGGACGGTTATCGCGATAGAGCACGAGTTGCTGTTCGGGCACATTCACCCAGACGCGATTGGCCGGCATCTCGCGTGGGAGCCAGCGTTGGCGTTCAAGATTGGCCTCAATCACGCGCAAGCGGCGCACCTCGGCCTGGTCGGGCCTGCCTGCCGACCCAACCCGCTGTAGCGCCTGGCGGAGCGCCAAGTAGGTCGGGGTTTGTGGCGCCAGCGCTTCGATCACTGCCGTCGGATCTGGGCCATTCAGTGCCTTATCGAGCACTTCCGCCACATCAACCGGTTCTGGCGCAAGGGCCTCCTGATCCTTCCGCCTGCTCTGCGGTACGGCGCCAACAGCAAGGGCCTGAGCATAGGTGAGCACCGCGTGGGAGAGCAGCAAGTCGCGCCGATCGGGCGGGAGGGTATCCAAGCGCCTCAGCAGGTCAGCCTGGAATAATTCCGGGTCCAAGCCATGATCACGGGCGCGCAAAACAAGAGCCTTGAACGCTTCCGCCTGCGGTTGGCGCGTGGTCCAGACCGGCACAAAGTTGCGGCGCGTGTAGAAGCGGCGCAACAAAGCGCCATCCAGAGTTTCCCCAGCGACAACCGGCGTGGGGCTGTCCAGCGCATGCCTTAGGTGTTCTTCGGGCTTAAGCGCCCCCGTACCCACAGCTTCGCCTTCCGGCACCGCGCAGCCTGTCAGCGCCAAGGCCGCGGCAAGGCCCATTGTGCCCTGCAAAAGGCTTTCGCGGCGAGAAATCAGGGCTGGCCGGGGGGCCAACTGCCCGTTGCGGTCCGGTTTGCGCTTGGTCCATGGCAACAGCACGCGTTTAACTCCTGAATCTTTGCGTTTCACGCTATATGGGGTTTGACAGTCCCCAAATAATTTATCATGAATTGCATCGTCTCCTTCACTCTAGCAATTTGGACCCGCAAAATGAACACTGACTCCAAAGAAATGACCCGCAAGTCGTTGCTCCGCAAGGTTGCGTCGGTTGCGATCCTCGCCCCGGCGGCGCTGCTCGCGGCTTGCGCTACGCAACCGACCACGGTGGCTACTCCCACGATGGTTCCGGCCGTGACTTCGCCGGTTGTTACTTCGGCCCCGGCTATGACTTCGACCCCGTCTTATGCTCCGACTCGGGCCCGTAGGGCGCGCGGCTGATCTGACATTCCGTTGGGCGGTACCTTTGGGTGCCGCCTTTCAACGGAATGCCAAATACCGCTTTCTATAGGCGGCAAAAAGTATCCAGACCCGTTGCGCATCCGCGCGACGGGTTTTTTTGCTTCGAATGGCCTCAACAACCCTTTGTACGTGGCGCCCCCCTGCCCCGGGCCAGCAGATTTAGGGGCGCCTCCTCAGGACGGCATGACGCGCGGCATAGGCCTTGGGATGCGGGGCACAGCCATGGGGCTGAATTACCTTACGCGCACCGCCGCGTTCCTTTATCGCCCTGATCACAATGCTCAAT
>JBBAUC010000305.1:0-2896 GCA_040398485.1 Roseomonas sp.
AGCAGCTATTACATCAATGACTTCAACCTGTTTGGTCGAAGCTGGCGCGTGAGCCTGCAAGCCGAGGAAGCGGACCGTGCTTCGGTTGAAGACATCTTCCGTGTGCATGTGCGCAACGCGCAAGGGCAAATGGTACCGATCCGCGCGATTGCCGATATCCGCGTGGAATTCGGCCCGCAAAGCATTGTGCGTTACAACAACGTCCGCAGCCTGACGATAAATGGCGAACCGGCTGCGGGGCGCAGCAGTGGTGATGCGCTGGCGGCGATGGAAAGGCTGAGTGCGACCACCCTGCCGCAGGGTTTTTCCTTTGAATGGACGGGCACGGCCTATCAGGAAAAAGCCGCTGCCGGGCAAACTGGGATGATCCTGGGGCTCGCGGTGCTATTCGCCTTCCTGTTCCTGGTGGCACTTTATGAAAGCTGGACCATCCCCGTGCCCGTGCTGCTTTCGGTCGCGATCGGGGTGCTGGGGGCGATTGCATCCATCAGTGCCGCGGGGCTTTCGCTGGATATCTATGCCCAGGTCGGGATTGTGGTGCTGATCGCACTTGCCGCCAAGAACGGCATTCTGATCATTGAATTCGCCAAGGAACAGCGTGAATTGCACGGCAAATCCATCCAGGAAGCGGCAGTGCTGGGCGCCAAGCTGCGCTTCCGGGCGGTGATGATGACGTCCTTCGCCTTCATCTTAGGGCTTTATCCGCTAGTGGTGGCGGAAGGCGCATCCCAGATCAGCCGCCGCGCGGTGGGGACGCCAGTGTTCTGGGGGATGATCGCGGCCTCCACCATCGGGATTTTCATGATCCCAATGCTGTATGTGACCTTCCAAAGCCTGCGGGAGCGTCTGAAGGCCATGCTTGGCATGGGGCAGGCGGTGAAGCCCGCCCAACACCCCCCGTCTTGACCCGAGGGCCATGAGACACGATTTTTAGGGATAAGAAGGGCAGCGCATTTCGCCGCCCGCGATTCGATGGAGACTCCCATGGGTGATCTGACCAAGGCCGTATCTGATGAGAGCTTCAAGGCTGATGTGCTCGATTCCAGCGGCGCGGTGCTGGTGGATTTCTGGGCCGAATGGTGCGGCCCCTGCCGCATGGTAGGGCCGATCCTGGATGAGATTGCGGCGGAATATGCCGGCAAGCTCACCATCGCCAAGGTGAATATTGATGAGAATCCGATGACGCCGAATGAATATGCGGTGCGCGGTATCCCGACCATGATCCTGTTTAAGGATGGCAAGCCGCTTGATACCAAGGTGGGTGCACTGCCCAAGGGTCAGCTGAAAAGCTGGATTTCATCCACGCTTGGTGAGTGATTAGAAGGGCACGTGTGAGAGGGAAGCATCCGCCATGCGAATTTTTCGTACCGCCTTAATGATCGCTCTTGCCCTGCTCGGGCCTCTGGCCGCACAGGCGCAAACGCTTTCAGTCAAGGATGGGATCCTTGGCGCATGGAACTTCATCTCGGTCGTCAGCCAAAGTGACGACGGGACTCGGGGCGAGCCCTTCGGCGCGACGCCGAAGGGAATTATGATCTTTTCGGCAGATGGCCGATTCTCGCTCTTCCAATCTTCACCGAATGTCCCGCGCCTGGCCGCAAATGATCGCGCGCGAGCAACATCTGAGGAAGCGATGGCGGTCGTCCGCGAGTCTATTGCTTATTTTGGGATCTACACAGTCAACGAGGCAGCGCGTGAAATCTCGCTGACCATCGAGGGCAGCACCTATACGAATCTGATCGGACCAAATCCGCAACGCCGCATCATCACAGCGCTCACTCCGACAGAATTGGCGTTCAGCAATCCGCGGACGCCCAGTGGGGTGACCCTTCACACCGTGTGGCGACGGCCCGCGCCGCAGTAAGGCGGCGGCGCAGGAAAGAATCGCAGGAGAAAGAAAGCGCGCGCCGAGATTCTTTTGCGGGCCTAAAGGTTTTTAGCGCCCCTTAAACACCGGCTTGCGCTTTTCGTTGAAGGACAGAATGCCCTCCTGGCGATCTTCCGTGCCGACCAATTGATTGTAGCATTCCACTTCAAAGCGCAGCGCACTGCGCAGATCCATCTGCAGGCCGAAATGCATGGAACGCTTGGCTTGGCGGATGGAAAGCGGCGCATTGCCGGCGATCACGCGGGCAGTCTCCAGCGCTGCGGGCAACACCTCCTCCGGCGCGCAGACGCGGTTCAGAATGCCCCATTCCAGCGCCTGTTCTGCCGTGAAGGGCTTGCCGGTCAGGATGATTTCCTTAGCGCGCCTTTCGCCAACAATGCGCGGCAGGGTTTGCGTGCCGCCGGCGCCGGGCATGATGCCAATCGTCACTTCTGTCAGCGCAAAGCGCGTACCGGTCACGCCATAGGCGAAGTCTGACGCCAGCACCAATTCCAAGCCGCCCGCATAGGCATGGCCATTCACCGCGGCGATGATCGGGATTTGGCAATCCAGCATGGTCCAGAAGGCGCGCTCAAAAATCTCATGCTGATGGCGCCAGGCGGCATCCGTCATGCCCTTGCGTTCCTTGAGGTCCCCGCCCGCGCAAAAGGCGCGCCCGCCGGTCGCGGTCAGGATGACGCAGCGGATATCGCCGGGCTCCGCGATCAGCGCCGACCAGACCGTGTGCAAATCACGCCCCATTTGCGTGTTGAAGGCGTTGGAAACCTCCGGCCGATTCAGGCGGACGATTTGGATGTGCGGTTCCGGGCTTTCCAGTTGCAGGGTTTCGGTTTCGGGCAGGGGCATGGCGAATCTCCTAATTCAGGCGGCGGAGACTGCTTCAGACCGGCGCGCTTGTCAGCGGGCTATTTTCGCTTTCGCGCCGTCCGTGCCAGAACAACGCAATAAGGAGACCCCCATGCCCGAAACCAATCTGCAAATCCTGTTGAAGCGTCGCCCCGTCGGCGC
>JBBAUC010000306.1:0-2873 GCA_040398485.1 Roseomonas sp.
AGAAACACGGCAGAGGTATTGGCCAGCATGGGGTCCACCGCCACGTGATCCAGGATTTGGCACAGAGAGAAATCTCGTTGCGCAACAAGCACGGAAGGATAAAGCCGGCTGCCTTCAATGGTCACTCGCACCGTGCGCAGCGCAACATCCGCCACGAAGGTCACCGTATCCTGATCCTGCAGGGTCTGGCGCGCGAGTTCGGCCAAGGTGACATAGCGGGAGAAGGGCTGGGCATTACGCACACCGCGCACTACGGCATTGGTCGCTGCCGGCAGGGGCCTAGCATAATTAATGAGGTCCTGGCCCCGCATGGGTCCGCGCCCAGCGCTTTCAAACAGGTAATTGTTGCGAACTGCGCCATCAGCACCAATCAGCGGGCGCTGGCGGCCAACCAAGATGGTGTCACCTTCCTGCAAGCGGATTTGCGGTATCTGTCCGTCCATCAGAAAGCGATAGAGATCAAGGCTGGTCACGGTTCCGCCGCCGCGCTGTACGCTGATTTCCCTGAAGGAACCGCGTGCTGGGTCAACGCCACCGGCGCGCAGCAGAAAATCTAAAATGCTGTCTGAGGCAACCCCGGCATAACGGCCCGGAGATTTCACGAAGCCGGCGACGAAAACACCAATGCGTTGCGTGGACAGCACCGTGGCATACACCTGAACCTGCTGGGTGTAGACGCGGCGTATTTCGCCTTCCACCACGCGCTGCAAATCACCAACACGCGTACCAGCCACACGAATGGGTCCGATATTGGGCAGAAACAGATTGCCGGCCGGATCAATCTGCGACACCTGTTCCGCATCCACCGCCCCCCAGGCGCGGACACTAACGCGGTCACCTGGGGCCAGCACATAATTAGGGTTGGGCGCATCGGAGGAGGATTGCGGCTGTCCCGTGAATAGCGCGCCCCCGAAAACCGCCGTTGCAGGGCCTGAGGCTCGCTGCAAATCACCGAGCGGTGTGACAAGGGATGGCCCACCTTCGGCCTGGGTGGGGCTTCCGACGCGTTCGGTTCCACGCGCCTGGCCTGGAAGATCAGCAAGGCTCCGCTGATCGAATACCGGCGGAGGGTCCATCCGAACCCCATCATTAGGGGCACCCGGAAGGGATGGGATCATTTGCCGAGGAAAGGTTGGCATACCTGGGATGATACCCGGGTTTGCCGACTGGGCCTGATTCTGTGCGAAGGCCGATGAAACGGGACCAGCGATATGAAACGCAAGGAAAAGAACCCACGCGGCAACCGCATAGCGCATGCTCTTAAGACGCATGTTCACGCATCCCCACAATCAGAAGCCAACCAATGCCATAGGCTATGGCCAAGCCCAGAAAGATACTGACCACATTGATAGTTTTTCTCGGGTATAGTGCATATACAGCAAGGTTGGGCTGGACGATACGAGACAGGTATAGCTGCTGCCGCTGGGCTTCCATGCGCGCCACTTCCAGCCCCGCGGTGGCTGAGGCCAATTGCTTGTTGGAAAACTCGCGTTCAAGCATCAGTCGTTCATATTCCGCCAATTGGCTAGCCAAAATGGTGCCACCAAGGGTCGAGGTTGTATCCGTATGCCGAGAGCGTTCCGCCGCGATCTGGCGTTCCAGCGCATCGATCCGGTTGCGGGTTGCCTGTAGCGCCGGATTGTCCGGTCGCATGAATTGAAGTCTTTCGGTCAATTCAGCGCGCGCCTGGGCGAGCGAGCCTTCAAACTGCCCCCTCAGAACCACAGCTGCCTGAACCGCTCCGGCGCTGTCGAGTTCCTTCTCCTGTTCGCGAAAGCGCATCAGGGCCGTGCTGCTTCCTTGTACGCGCCTTTCGGAAATCTCAACTTCATGCCGCGCCGCTTGCAAGGTGTCATTGCGCATACGCTCTGAAAGCCTATTGACCAAAGCTTCAGCCGCACCAAGAAGGGTCTCGGCCAAAGCCTTTGAATCCTCTGGGCGGAAGCTGCGCACCCGCAGCGTGGTCACATTTGTACTGGGGTCCAGCGCGACACTCACCATCTGGTTGTAGAACCGCGCAAGTCTTTCGGGTTCGGTAAACCAAAGCCGCGCCAGGAAGTCGGCCTCAGGGCGCCGCCAGAGCGCGACCAGATCAAGTTTTTCATCCGCCAGCATCACCGCATCGAGCGAGGAGAGGAAGTCACGGATGCTGTTGGTTTCGCTTGAGGACGCGCCGCCGCCAAGACCACCAAGTGCTGCACCTGCCGCCGCGCGCATGGCCGCCGCCTGAAGCCCGCCATCATTGCCTCGGGAATGAACTACAAAACGTGCTTCAGAAACATACTGCGGCGCAGCAATGGCATAATAATAGAAAGCGGCAATGAGAGTAGGCAAAATGACAAGCAGAAAAAAGGGCTTCCGCCAGAACCTGAACAGCCACGACCGCGGCTGGAACGCCTGCTCTGGCGGTTGGCCAATATGGCTTACCGCCGACTCAGAGAGAGTTATAGGTGGCGAGAGCTTCATCGAGATCGTCATAGAAGGTTAGGATTCCCTGATCAAGTACGGCAGCACGCGTACAAAGCCGTCGCACTAGGGCCGGTGAATGCGAAACCAATATAAGCCCCGATCTTTCGATTTTCTCAGCAAACGCACGCCCAAAGCGCGTGTCCCCAACCGCCAAAGCCTCGTCTACCAAATAGCAATCAAAATCCACCGCGAGCGAGACCGCAAGCGCAAGCCTTGATCGCATGCCTGACGAATAGGTCATCACGGGCATGCGCAGATATTCACCAAGCTCGGAGAAATCCGCCACCGATTCGACAATAGCGTCAGTATTGCGTCCGTAGATGCGCGCAATGAAACGCGCATTGTCAGCGCCAGAGAGCGGTGACTGAAAGCCCGCCATCATCCCGATAGGCCAGGAGAGGGTC
>JBBAUC010000307.1:0-2860 GCA_040398485.1 Roseomonas sp.
CGGAAAGAAGCTGGGCACGGCTCGCGGATGGCACGCCCTTGGTCACAGCGGAGACGCGCGGCGCGGGGCGGATTGTGCTGTTTCATGTGACGGCGCAGGCGGAATGGTCGAACCTGCCGCTGTCTGGGCTTTTCGTGGATATGCTGCGTCGCTTGGTTTCCCTTTCCGCGGGCGTTGCGGCGGGTGAGGCAGATCAGCCCTTGGCGCCGCTTCAAACCCTGGATGGTTTCGGCCGGCTTGGCGCGCCGCCTTCGGGTGCCGCGCCCCTAACTGCCCGCGCCTTGGATGAAACCCGCGCTTCCCCGCGCCACCCGCCCGGCTGGTATGGCCCGGCTGGCGCAGCTGGTGAGGCCGCCTATCGCCGCGCCTTGAACATTTCGACCCATTTGCCCGCGCCGCGTCTGATGGCAGCGCCCCCTGCCTCCGCCCGCATGGAGGCTCTGGGTGGAGAAGCGGCAGAGCGTGATTTGGGGCCCTGGCTTTTGGCCGCCGCTTTCGCGCTGTTTTTGGTGGAGTTGATCGCGGCACTTGGCCTGCGCGGGTTATGGCGCCCACGGCGTTTGGCGCTGCCCGCGCTGTTGCTGCTGGCGCTGGTGCCGTGGCAGGTGAACGCGCAAGGCGCTGATGGCAGCGCGGCGCTCGCCACACGTTTGGCTTATATCCGAAGCGGTGATGCGGCGGTGGATGAAACCTCGCGCAGCGGGCTTGCGGGGCTTTCTGATTTCGTCAATCGGCGCACGGCGGCGGCGCTGGCCGAACCCCATGGCGTGACGCCGGGGCAGGATGATCTTTCCTTCTACCCGCTGCTCTATTGGCCGATCCTGCCCGATGCGCCCGCGCCAAGTGCGGCGATGGTGGCGGCGCTGAATGAATTCATGCGCCAGGGCGGCATTATCCTGATGGATACGCGAGATCAGGGCTCGGGCGAGGGTATGTCGCCAGGTGCGCGCGCAGCGCTGCGGCGCGTGACGCGGGATTTGGCGATACCGCCGCTGATCCCGGTGCCGGAAGACCATGTGCTGAACCGCGCGTTTTACTTGCTGAATGAATTGCCGGGGCGTTTTGCTGGCGGGCAGGTTTGGGTGGCGCGCGATCAGGACCGCGCCAATGACAGCGTGAGCCCGGTGATCCTGGGCGGGCATGATTGGGCAGCGGCCTGGGCGATTGACCGCAATGGCCAGCACCCGCATGCGACAATCCCCGGCGGCGCGCGGCAGCGCGTGCTGGCGTATCGTTTCGGGACCAATCTGGTGATGTATGCCCTGACCGGGAACTACAAGGGCGATCAGGTGCATGTGCCGGCGATATTGGAGCGGCTGGGGAACTGAGGGGGGCGCAGTGCCCCCTGCCCTTTTCACCTCACCTGATCGGCGGCGCATACATCAAGCCACCACGCGTCCATAAATCATTCAAACCGCGTGGCAGGTTGATGGGGGAATTCTTGCCAAGATTGCGATCAAAAATTTCACCGTAATTCCCAACCGCCTTGATGGCGTTATAGGCCCAGCGCCGATCAATCCCCATCAGCGGCCCGTGATCGCCCGAAACACCCAGCAAGCGGCGAATGGCTGGGTTGGGATTGTTCAGCATTTCATCCACATTGGCTTGCGTCACACCCAATTCCTCAGCCTCGATCAGCGCAAAGACCGTCCAGCGCACGATATCGAAGAACTGGTCATCGCCATGCCGCACCGCCGGCGCCAAAGGTTCCTTTGAGATGATATCGGGCAGCACCACATGCTCCGCCGGATTGCGCAAAGCGCTGCGAATGCCGGCAAGCTGCGACGCATCGGTGGAAAACGCGTCGCAGCGCCCGGCATTATAGGCGTTGCGCGTTTCCTCATTCTGCTCGAACACCAAAGGCTGGATGCGCGTATTCGTGCTGCGCGCCCAATCGGCAAGGTTCAATTCATTCGTCGTGCCGGCAGTGACGCAAATCGTGGCGCCCGCCAGATCAGTGGCGCGCTTGGCGCCCGTGGCCACCCGCACCATGAAGCCCTGGCCATCATAGAAATTGACAGCAGTGAAGTTAAGCCCATTGGCGGTATCGCGCGAATGGGACCAGGTGGTGGTACGCGACAGCAGATCCACCTGCCCCGATTGCAACGCAGGCAGACGCGCCTGGGAAGACAACACCACGGAGCGCACCTTATTCGCATCGCCCAGAATGGCGGCGGCGACGGCGCGGCAGGTATCGGCATCCAGCCCGCGATTGATGCCTTGGCTATCAACCACACCAAAGCCCGGCGCGCCCGGATGCGCGCCGCAAATCAGCGCGTCGCGCGCCCGAATGGCGGCGACCGTTGGGCCTTGTTGCACCGGTTGCGCAAAGGCCGGCAGTGCGGCCAGCAAGCCGGCGGCCAATAGAAGTTTTGCTTTCACCATCGCTCTCCCTAAGGCGGACCCGTCGTTTGTGATGCTCGCAGCAAGCGCCACCAAAGTGCAACCCCAAAAGACTCTACGGGCGCCAGTATTGTGCGCTGCGCGTACTTGCGCTCGCTCCCCGGTCAGGTTTGCCCAGCGCCAAGCCGATTTTCCCCTTGCGCTTCTGGGCTAAAGCAACGAAATAGACCCTCATAAGGATGAGGTAGGCTGGCAGAGCTTCGAAACAGGAGGCCTACGGCCATGAGCATAGCAGCAGTTCTGCGGCAAAAAGGTAATGCCGCCATTTCCGTGACGCCCGAAACCCCTGTGCTTGAAATTGCCAGGATCATGGCGGCGCGCCGCATTGGTGCCGTGCTGATCGTGACCGCTTCCGGTCAGGTCGCTGGCATTCTCAGTGAACGTGACATCGTGAAGGCGGTGGCGGATCGGGGGAATGGCATCAGCAGCATGGCCGCTGAGGAACTGATGACGCGCG
>JBBAUC010000308.1:0-2857 GCA_040398485.1 Roseomonas sp.
CTCGTCAAACTCGCAGCAGCCAGAATTTGGATGCGGTTTATGAGTCGGTGACCTAAGGCGGGTCCATGAAGGCCGAGGACATTGAAGCGCGCGCGATTAGTGACCGCATGGACGGGTTTTCGTGTCCCTCATGCGCGGTCAGTGCCTCCATCGGGCAGAAATACTCATGCGGCTGCGGCACCTGATTGCGCGCAAAGCCGGCGTAGTGTTCCCGCTGCAAGCCATAAAGCACACGGATATCACGGACCGGTACCGTTAGCCCCGCCATAGGTTCCACCACACAGGCGGGGATCATGCGCCAGCGCGGCGTCTCATCCCCCGGCTGGATCGGCGCCAATAGCCAAGGCAAGGGGCAGAAGGCGAGCAAGGAGGTGGTGGAAGGCGCGAACCGAGACCTTTTATCCAACAAATTCTGGAAGGTAGAGCAGGCTTCGATACATAGGATATCCGCGTAAGGGTCTTCCGGCGTGCCACCGAAATGCAGCCAAAGCCCATCCGGGATGGTACGCATCCGGTCAGACCCGGGCACTTTCAGATAGGGCTGGGCAATGGGCTCACCCTCACTCGGGCGGGCCCGCAGCCAGGACGCGCCCTTGCTGGCGGTGGCGCCTGGGGGGCGTTGCGGCCAGGTCTTCAACCGGGCGCGGACGACATTGTCCAACCGGATGGTCTTACGATCGCTGCGCAGGTATTCGCTCATCGCACGAATTGCCTCTCCAAATACAACCTATGGTTTAAATATTATGAATCGCACGACGCAACACAAGCGAGAATCTCAGCAAAACTTCGAGTCAAAATGCGGCTTAAGCTAATTTTCTTAAACCATCACTTTAATATTAATAACTAACTGATTCTATGGAATCATCATTAAATTAGCCGACAAAAAAACTCGGCAAGCACAAAAAATACAACTATAACGCGAATTACATCTTACTCCCTTGAAATGTATCTATTTTGTTCTCGCCACGCAAGCCTTTACCCGGCCCTCAGCGAGATTTTCAATCCTGCTTTTCACCCTGTAAGACTGCAACGGACAGCCAAGCAATGCCTATGATGAAGCCCCGAACCCCTTCCAGCCCATAAAGGACCTGCCCCATGACCATCACCCGCCTTGCCCCTGAAGAACGCCTCTCCGGCGCCGTGATTGGCGGCGGGCTGATCTGGCTGGCCGGCCAGGTGGCCGATGACACCAGCCTGGATGCAGAAGGCCAGACCGCGGATATCCTTAAGCAGATTGACGCCCTACTGGCCGAGGCCGGCACGGATAAGCGCGCTTTGCTCTCCGCCACCGTCATCCTAGCCGATATCCGCGACGCGCCCGCCATGAACCGCGCCTGGGATCGCTGGTTGGACCATGCCCATAAGCCCGCCCGCATGACGATTGAGGCCGCGCTGGTGAACCCCGCTTGGAAAGTGGAGATTACCGGCGTCGCCCTGGCGCCGTGAACGCACCCTCCCCCCCTCGCCGGCCGGCGGGCTGGCTGCGCGCTGCGCTGGCGACACTCGGCTTCGGGCTGTTGGTGGCGGGCGGGATTGCGGATCATGGCGGGGTGTTGCCGCTGCTTGTTATCGGCATTGCCGCGACGGCCATCGGCTTCTTCTATCTGCTCTTTCCGCAGGGCATGCATTTCGCCTTCGGCGCCAGCGCGGGGCTTGCGGTTTATGCCTGCCTTTTCGTGGTGATTGGCCGCGCGGCCTTCCCAGAAGCGCCGGCCCTCGCCCATGCGATGGCCTTTCTATTGCCGGTCTTTGCCTTTCTGGGGTCGGTCTGGGTGCGGCGGGATGTTCTTCGCCGCGCCGCTGAGGCCGATGCGCCCTTTGATCACGGCCATTTGCCGCGCATGGCGCGCTGGCTGATCCCGGTTTGGGTGGTGGGCGGCTTCAGCCTTTCCTTGCCGCTCAATCGGCTTGCCCCCTTTGACCAGGGCTTGGCGTTGCTCGCCGCCATGGGGGCGATTGCCGCCATTGTCGCGGTCTCCATCCGCCCTGTCGTGCTGCTGCTGAGTGATCTGACCCTAATCACCGAGGAGCTTTTCGCCCGGCTTCGGCGCATTACCGTGCCGGTGGTGGCCTTCCTGACGCTTTATAGCCTGCTGGTGATTTCCTTTGCCTGCTTCTATCGGATCGCCGATGGGCTTTCGCGCATGCCCTTATTTCACGGCCAGGGCAGCCCGATCAGGCTGGGCTTCCAGGATGCGCTCTATTTCAGCCTGGTCACGCAAGCGACGGTCGGCTTTGGCGATCTGACACCGCATGATGATGGCATCAGGCTGCTGACCGGCGTGCAGGTGCTGGCGGGGCAAATCCTGCTGCTATTCGGTTTTGCGGAAATCATGCGCAGCCGCCGGGTGCGCCTGACGCAGCGCGACGAAAAACGCCCCGGGTCTGCCGGGGATTGAGCATTTTCAAGCCAAGTGGATACACTTGGCGGCTCGGAAAATGCGACCCCAAAAAAAGGAAGATTTTCAAGCCAAGTGGCTTCACTTGGCGACTCGGAAAAATGCGACAAAACAGAAAAGCTGGCGCATGGCGGATGAACGGATGCGAATCCGCCACGCTCCAGGCGTGTTTCCGCCGTAATTCTGATATGTGATGAGAGCCGTTGAAGTAGGGAAAGCGCGCATGATGACGCCGGCCTATTGGCAGGGAAAACGGGTTCTGGTGACCGGAGGGGCGGGCTTCCTGGGGTCCAACCTCTGTCACGCATTGGCCGGCATGGGGGCGCGGGTCACGGCGCTCGATGCCATGATGCCAGATGGTGGTGCCTCTGCGCGCAATCTGGAAGGGGCCGGGGTTTTGCTGGTGCGGGGCGATATCCGCGACACGGAATTGCATTCGCTCTGTGAGGGTATTGATG
>JBBAUC010000309.1:0-2827 GCA_040398485.1 Roseomonas sp.
TGCGAGACTTCCTCATTTTGGAAAAATACCAGCCATTCGCGCCAGTCCTGACACCGCCCCATTGCGCCGCGCCACGCCCTGGCCCATCAAGCGCGGCGATGAATTACCGTCACGCCTTTCATGCCGGCAATCACGCGGATTGCCTGAAGCATGCCTTGCTCATTTCCCTGCTGGCTGCGCTGAAGCGTAAGCCAACGCCCTTTGCCGTGCTGGATACTCATGCGGGCTGCGGGATCTACGACCTTGCAGCATCGGAAGCCGTGCGCACTGGTGAAGCCGCGCGCGGCGCTCTTCGTTTCGCGGATAGCACTGCCCCCGCGCTGACACCCTTCCTTGAAGCACTGAAACAGGCAGGCTTTCCGGCCTTCTACCCGGGCTCCCCGGCGCTGCTCCGCGCCGCGCTGCGCCCGCAGGATCGGCTGATGGCGGTGGAACTGCACCCCGAAGATCACGCAAGGCTTAAGGCGCATTTCAAACACGATGCGCAAGTTGCCGTGCATAAGCGTGATGCCTGGGAAGCGCTGCGGGCGCTGACCCCATTTCCCGAGAAACGCGGCCTGGTGCTAATTGACCCGCCCTTCGAACAGGAAGGCGATTACGGGCGCATCAATGAATCGATGGCCTTGCTCCGCCATCGCTTCCGCGCCGCGATCATTGCCGCCTGGTATCCTATCAAGCATCGCGCGCCGGTGCGCGGCTTTCATCACGCATTGATGGAAGCCGGCATCGCCCCCTTGCTCGCCGCCGAATTATGGCTGCGGGAGCCGACCGACCCGCAAAGGCTGAATGGCAGCGGCCTGGTGGTTACCAATCCGCCGCAAGGCTTCGCTGAGGACGCGGCTGAAATCCTGCCAGCGCTGCTCCGGGGTCTGGGTACGGATGAACCCGGCGCTGGCTGCGCGGTGACATGGTTGAAGCCATGAAGGATCATATCGCTATCCTGGGTGCGGGCGCCTGGGGTACGGCGCTCGCCATGCAGGCGGAACGGGTTGGGCAGCGCGCCATGCTCTGGGCGCGCGATCCGGCGCGTGCAGCGCTGATCCAGCAAAGCCGCGCCAATGAACGCCTACTACCTGGGGTAGCCCTGCCCGCTGGCATCACCATCACCGCGAATGCCGCCGAAGCCCTTACAGGTGCCGCGCTCATCCTGCTGGTGGTGCCGGCCCAGGCGCTTAGGCCCGTGCTGCAAAGCCTGCCCGCGCTGCCCGCCCCGGTGCTGATTTGCGCCAAGGGGGTAGAAGCGGGCAGCCTGATGCTTCCGCTCGAAATCCTGGCCGCCACGCATCCCAGCGCCACTTCTGGCGTGTTGAGCGGCCCCAATTTCGCCCATGAAATTGCCCGCGGCCTGCCCGCCGCTGCCGTGGTCGCCAGCCATGATGCCGGCCTGCGCGCGCTTGGCGTTGCCAGGCTTGGGTCAGCCGGATTTCGCCTTTACGGCGGCGATGATCCGGTCGGTGCCGAAATTGGCGGCGCCGCCAAAAATGTGATCGCGATTGCCGCCGGCGCCGTGATGGGCGCGGGTCTTGGGGAGAATGCGCGCGCCGCGCTGATCACGCGCGGCCTGACAGAAATTGCGCGCCTGGCATTGGCCCTTGGCGGCCGCGCCGATACGGTGGCCGGGCTTTCGGGGCTTGGCGATTTGCTGTTGACCGCGACGGGTGCGGGCAGCCGCAATACGTCGCTTGGTATCGCGCTTGGGCGCGGAGAGGATCTCGCGGATATCCTCGCCGCACGGCAGGGCGTTACGGAGGGTGTTGCCACTGCCCCGGCGCTGGTGGCGCGTGCGGCAAGCCTTGGCGTTGATCTGCCGATTTGCACTGCGGTGGCAGAATTGGTGAGCGGCAAGGTAACGCTGCAAGAAGCTGTTGGCAGGCTGCTTGCGCGCCCGCAACGGGATGAATGACGCAAAACATTCTCGCCAAGCACGCTGAAACAGAGCTAGCCTTCCACTTATGCCGCGTCAGGCCCCCCGCGCATCGCGCGCAGTCCTCATTACCCGCCCGGAACCCGGCGCGGCGGAAACCGCCCGGGCGCTAGCTGCGCTTGGCTGGGACCCAGTACTGGCCCCGGCACTGACGCTGGCGGCGCTACCCTTCAAACCGCCACCGAGTTGCCAGGCCTTGGTCATCACCAGCCGCGCCGCCGCCCGCGCGCTACCACCCGCCGCGCTGCCCGTGATTGCAGTGGGCGAGGCCACCGCCACCGAAGCCCGCGCCCGCGGTTTTGGCGATGTAGAAGCGGCGGCGGGCGATGCGGCGGCGCTGGCCGCGCTGATCAGCGCTACCCGCCGCCCTGAAGATGGCGCTCTATGTCTTGCTGTTGGTGAAGGCTATGCGCTTGATCTTGCCGCCGCGCTTCGCGCCAAAGGCTTTCGCGTCATCCGCCGCGTCGTCTATGCGGCGCGGCCCAGTGCAAGCCTGCCGGGGGAAGCTCAGCAAGCCTTGCGGGATGGCAGCATTTACGCGGCATTATTCACCTCGCCCCGGCTTGCGCGCGAAACCATGCGGCTGCTGCGCGATGCGGGGCTTGCGCCTGCCGCGAGCCGCATCATCGCCATTGCGCTCAGCCCACGCATTGCCACTGCCCTTGCCGCCCTGCCCTGGGCAGAAATTCGCACCGCCGCGCGTCCGAATCACGCCGCTTTGCTCGCCTGTCTTGGGCGCGCGGATATGCTAGGTTCCCCATCATGAGCGACACCCCCCCGGCGCCCAAGCGCCGCCTCGACCCCCTATTGCTGCCGCTTTTTGCGGGCGGCGCGGTATTGGTAACGGCACTCGCCTGGCTGCTGATCGCACCGCGACCAGATTCGCCGGCCCAGACCAATCTG
>JBBAUC010000310.1:0-2797 GCA_040398485.1 Roseomonas sp.
TCATGTCATTCTTGCGAATGACAGCACCCGCTTCCATGGCGGTGTGGATTTCATCGCCGGTGCGATCCAGGAAGCCCGTATTGATGAAGACCACGCGATCTTTGGCAGCTGCGATGCAGGCTTTCAGGTTCACCGTGGTGCGGCGTTCCTCATCCATAATGCCCATCTTCAGCGTGGCGCGCGGCAAGCCCAGCGCCGCTTCCACCTGACCAAAAAGTGTATCCGCCCAGGCCACTTCTTCCGGCCCATGCATTTTGGGCTTCACAATATACACGTTACCGGCGCCGGAATTCAGGCGCTTGCCGCGAATATCATGAATGGCAATCACCGACGTGCAGAAGGCATCCAGAATGGTTTCCGGCACTTCCGTGCCATCCAGCTTCACCGCATCGGTCATCATGTGGTGGCCCACATTACGCACCAGCATCACGGAACGCCCATGCAGCGTCAGCTCCCCGCCCGCTGGGCGCTGAAAGACGCGGTCGGGATTAAGGCGGCGCGTAATGGTTTTGCCGCCCTTGTCAAAACTTGCTTCCAGATCGCCACGCATCAGGCCAAGCCAATTGCGATAGACAGCAACCTTGTCATCCGCATCCACGGCAGCGACGGAATCCTCGCAATCCTGAATGGTGGTCAAGGCGCTTTCCAAAGCCACATCGGCAATGCCCGCAGGATCGGTCTTGCCAATCGGGTGCGCGCGATCGAATTTCACTTCGATATGCAGGCCGTTGTTCACGAAAAGCAGGGATGAAGCCGCATGCGGTTCACCAAGGAAACCCACGCATTGGCCAGGCCGCGCTAGGCCCGTTTTGCTGCCATCCTTCAGCGTCACTTCCAGCGCCCCGCCTTCAATCCGATACCCCGTGGCATCGGCGTGCGAGCCCTTGGCCAGCGGCACGGCGCTATCCAGCACGCCGCGCGCATAGGCAATGACTTTCGCACCCAGTTCCGGGTCATAGCCCTTGCCGGAAGCCGTGCCGGGGATGGCATCCGTGCCGTAAAGCGCATCATACAGGCTGCCCCAACGCGCATTGGCGGCGTTCAACGCGTAACGCGCATTGGAAACCGGCACGACAAGCTGCGGCCCGGCCATGGTGGCGATTTCCGCATCCACATCCGTGGTGCCGACCGTCACTTGCGCGGGTTCCGGCAGCAGATAGCCGATTTCCTTCAGGAAGGCGGTATAGGCCGCCTGATTAATCGGCTTGGCGGGATTGGCGCGGTGCCAGGCATCAATCTTTTCCTGCAGCGCATCGCGCTTGGCCAGCAGCGCGGCATTGGTCGGCACCATCTCCCGCAGCGTGCTTTCCATCGCGTCCCAGAAGCGGGCTGGTTCCACGCCCGTGCTGGGCAGGGCTTCGGCTTCGATGAAATTCTTCAGAATGGGGGCAACAAAAAGCCCCTTTGATGCAGACATTGGCGCGCTCCCGAACAAGGGGCGGGTCTTGGCCCGCCCGTAGAATCCTGGGGGTTCCATAAAAGGAAAGGGACGGCGGGGCAAACCGGTCAGGGGCTTGCGGGAAGCCGCGGGCGGCGCGAGGCTAGACCGATAGAAACTGAGGAAACCGCATCATGGCCTATACCCCGCCCCGTCACACTTCCCAGCATTGGCATGTTACGAAGCCCGCAGCCTCTGGCCGCAAGGGCATGGTGGCGTCCCAGGCGCGCGGCGCGGCCGAGGCCGGTGTCGCCATTCTGGAAGCCGGTGGCACGGCGGCGGATGCAGCGGTGGCCACGGCCTTTGCGCTGGCGACGCTGGAGCCCTGGAATAGCGGCCTGGGCGGCATTGGCTTTGCGCAGGTGATGTCGCCCGGCGGCGCGCCCGAGACCTTTGATTTCGGCCCGGTTTCCCCACGCGGCTTGAAGCCTTCCGCCTACCCCATGACCGGCAAGATGAAGGCGGATCTGTTTACATGGCCCGAGGTGCTGGAAGACCGGAACGTGCATGGCCCGCTTTCCTTCGCCATTCCATCCGCGGTGGCCGGCTATATGGAATTGCATGCGCGCCATGGCCGCATGCCGATCAAGGATGTGCTGGCGCCGGCGGTGGCGCTTGCGAAGCGCGGCTTGGCGCAGGATTGGTTCACCACGTTGAAGGTGGCCAATTCGGCGTCCGTCCTGAAACTATATTCGGAATCGGCGCGCATCTATCTGCCGGGTGGCCTGCCGCCTGTGGCGCCCTATCAGGGCTCGCCGGGCTTCTTCCCGCAGGGGAATTTGGCGGCCACGCTGGAACGCCTGGCCCATGCGGGGCTTGCCGATTTCTACACGGGCGATATTGCCGCTGCCATTGCCGCCGATTGCAAGGAAATGGGCGCCTTCGTGAGCGCCGAGGATTTGGCGCATTGCAAGGCACGCGTGCTGCCGGCGCTTGAAGCCGCCTGGCGCGGCAAGCGGTTGTTCCTGGCCAATGGGCTGACCGCCGCACCCACGCTGATGCGCGTGCTGGAAGGCATGAAGGGTGCGGATTTCTCGGGTAAGGCGCCTTCGGCGGCTTGGTATGCGCAATTGGCCCGTGTCATGCGCGCGGCCTATGCGGAACGCCTGGCGGGGCTTGGTGATGCAGAACCGAAAGCCGCTGAGTCCTGCACCACTCATCTGACAGTCGCCGACAAGAACGGCATGATGGTCGCCATGACCACGACGCTGCTTTCCAGTATGGGCAGCCGCGTGGTGCTGCCAAAATCGGGCGTGCTCATGAATAATGGCGTGATGTGGTTCGACCCGCGCCCCGAAGCTGCCAATGCGCTGGCGCCGGGCAAAAGGCCGCTGACCAATATGTGCCCCGTTATTGCTG
>JBBAUC010000311.1:0-2763 GCA_040398485.1 Roseomonas sp.
CAATAAGGTTCCTTGGTGCGCATCACCGTGAAGGTATAGATGCTGCCCGTGCCCTTGGCTTCCACCAATTCAATATTGTTGGACAGCGTGAATGGCGAACAGCCGCGCGGATACCAGAAGAACTTGCCGGTATCATTGCACTTGCCAATCAGCAGCTTGCCGGCGCGCGCGCCATCAAAGAAGGGCTGATTGGTTGGGTCCGTTTTGATTTCCGGCAGGGCCCGGTTGAATGCCATTGTGGCCATATCGCTTACTCCCTTTCCAGAATGACGGTGGCGCTGCCATGGCGCGTGCCGAGCAAGCCACCCGTGCCGTGTGCCAATGCCAGCGTGCAGCCAGGCACCTGCACCTTGGGGTGCGCTTCATGCCGCAATTGGCGCACGGCTTCGATCACCTTGGTCATGCCGCCACGATTGGCCGGGTGGTTGTTGCACAGCCCGCCGCCATCCGTATTGAAGGGCAGCTTGCCCACACCGGAAATCAGATTGCCATCGGCGACAAACTTCCCGCCTTCACCCTTTTTGCAGAAGCCCAGATCTTCCAACAGGATCAGCACCGTGATGGTGAAGCTGTCATAGATGGAAGCGTATTGAATGTCCTTCGGCGTCACGCCGGCTTCTTCAAAAGCGCGCGGCCCGGACCAGACGGCGCCAGAATAGGTCAAATCCGTATAGCCGGCATTCTGGTTCTTGGTCGCTTCCCCATGGCCCTTCACCTTCACCAAAGGCCGCTTCAGCGATTTGGCGATTTCGGGGCGGGTCACAATCAAGGCGCCACCGCCATCGGAAATGACGCAGCAATCCAGCCGGTGCAGCGGGTCTGACACCAGGGGAGAATTCACCACATCTTCCACCGTCACCACCTTGGGCAACATGGCGTGCGGGTTGTACTGCGCATGATGCGAAGCCGCCACCTTGATCCAAGCGAGCTGTTCGGAAGTGGTGCCGTATTCATACATGTGGCGCATGGCGCACAGGGCATAGGCATTCGCAACGGTGCGGCCATAGACGATTTCAAACGGATCATCCGGCACATTCACGCCCCAGGAACGCGGCGCAGTGCCGGTGGCCATGGCTTCAGCGCGCGGGCGCCCGGCCAGCGTGATCAGCGCGATATTGCACTTGCCGAGCGCAATCGCTTCCACCGCATGGCCGACATGCATCACGTAAGAACAGCCGCCCATATCGGTGGAATCGAGGTGCTTGAGCTTCGTCAGCCCCAGATAATCCGCCATATTGAGCGGGCCGAGCCCCGGCGCGGCGCCGGTGCAGAAAAACCCGTCCACATCATCCTTGGAAAGCCCGGCATCCTGCAGCGCGCCATAGGCGACTTCGGCATGCAACTGGGCCACGGATGTATTATCGGCCTTGCGGGTCGGGTGCTCAAAGGCGCCCACGATATAGCCCTTGCCATTGGTACTCATAAGCGGCGTTTATCCTCCTCAGTTTTGGTGGCGCGATGGAAGCAGCGCCGGGGCGGCTTGTCACCCCCCCCCGGTGCGCAGAACGTGGCGTTTCAGCGCGGCGCGCCCATCACCGGCACGGCAATGCCAAGCCCATCACGCGGCAGGCGCGCGCCGGCCCGACGAAGCTCGGCCTCGGCAGCGCGGATCTGGCGCGCGGTTTCTTCTTGCGTCAGGTGCGAAACGCGCTCCTTCAACAAGGCATGGCCACGGGCGATATCGGTGAGCACCGTCTGGTAATTCCGGATGGCGGCGGCACGATTGGCGGCAGCGGCTTCATGCAGCGCCGAAAGATCACGCAGGATTTGCCGGCTTGCCTCATCGCGCGCTTCGCGCAGCAGGCGCTGATAGCGGGCGCGCGCCTGTTCGGCGGTAGCCCTTTCCATTGGCTCAAGCGTGGTGATGGCTTCCTGCATCGCGGCAATGAGCGCTTGCACGGGCGCATCCGCTTCGCGGATAGTGGCGCGCAGTTGCGGCGCACGCGCCAGCGAACGCCCGCGGTCACGCAGTAGCGCCCCAAGCGTCTGGATTGCCTCAGCGCCTTTGGGGCTGGTGGGCGCAACGCGCGGCGCATAAGCGGCCAGCGGGTCTTCGCGGATCATCAAAAGCCCGTCGGCGGCCAGCGTATCGAGTGCTTGCAGATAAGTCGCCAGCGCGTGCTGCATGGCGTTGATGGCGTCAGCGGCTGGTGAAACAGCAGGCGCCACGCCCGGGCGCGTCACCAATTCGGGATAGATGGCCGCATTGCCCGCTACATTCGCCCAATCGCGCACCGGCGTGTAATCTGGCGGCCCGCAGCCGATCAGCGCGGCCAAGGGCAGAGAGAAAAATCCACGTCCCAGCTTCATGACACCATCCACACCCCTGCTTCCTGGCGCACCGAACCTTCGGCCGCAAGCTTGATCAAATGCGCGGTCAGGCTGCGCGCCGCCGCCGGGATCAGCCTGGGATCGAGCGCCGCGCCATAAACCGGCGGTACCAAAGCCTCAGCACTCGCGCGCCCGGCGCGGTGGAGTTCTTCCAGAACCCGCGCCTCTCTCTCCCGCCGATGCGCGGCCAGCGCGGCAACAAAGGGCTGCGGATTTGGCAAAGGCGGGCCATGGCCCGGCAGATAAAGCTCATCATCGCGCGCCTGGAGCTTGGCGAGGGAATTCATATAGGCCGCCATATCGCCATCCGGCGGGCTGACCACGCTCGTGGACCAGGACATGACAAGATCCGCGCTGAACAGCGTGCGTGATGTGCTGGCGTTTTCCAACGCGAAACAAAGATGATTGGCGCAATGGCCAGGCGTGTGCAAA
>JBBAUC010000312.1:0-2755 GCA_040398485.1 Roseomonas sp.
GGATTGCAACACGCCAAGAATGCGATCCGAATCCCGCACCGAGGAGACTTCCGGGTTCGTCACCACAATCGCCTGATCCGCAAAATACAGCGCAAGCAAGGCGCCCTTTTCGATGCCGGCGGGGCTGTCACACAGGATATAATCGAATTCCTTGGACAGTTCCTCGATGATCTTCGCAACCCCTTCCTTGGTCAGCGTATCCTTATCCTTGGTCTGCGACGCCGGCAGGATGGAAAGGGCTTCAACACGCTTGTCGCGAATCAGCGCCTGGCTCAGCCGCGCTTCACCCTGAATGACATTGATAATGTCAAACACCACGCGCCTTTCGACACCCATAATGAGGTCGAGGTTGCGCAAGCCCACATCGAAATCAATCACCACCGTCTTCTTGCCACGCTGGGCAAGGCCAGTTGCGAAGGCGGCGCTTGATGTCGTCTTGCCGACGCCGCCCTTGCCCGATGTCACCACGATAACCTGAGCCATATCCTCTGCCTCCCTAAGACTTTAATGCACTGCGATCAGGTGATGGGGTCGAAGCGCATGCGCTCACCCACCAGCCGCACCTGCATCGCCTTGCCAATCTGTGCTGCCGGAAAGCCTTCCCGCACGGCGTAGAAGCCGGCGATGGAAACCAGTTCCGGATCGAAATTCAGCGCGAAAACCCGCGCTTCCATATTGTCGGCGCCACCCGCAATGGCGCGGCCACGCAGCGCGCCATAGACATGGATATTGCCATCCGCGATCACCTCGGCCCCCGCATTGACGGTGGAGGTAATGATCAAATCTGATCCCTCTGCCCAAATGCGCTGGCCGGCGCGCACGGGCTGGTCCACCACCATGGTCGCGCGTGCGGCAGCGGGCTTGGTGATGGGCAGCAGCGGGGGCGGTGCGGCCTGCGCGGCCTCACCAGCCGCGGGCGCGGGCGCCGCGGTGATGTCCTCATCCGTTTCCTTGCCGCCTATGCTGCGCACCGGGGGCAGCCCATAGGATATCGCCACATTGCGCATTTCTGCCGTGCCGCCGGTGGTGCCGATTGGCATAATCTCAAGCTCGCGCAGGCCCTGGATCAGACCGGGGAAATCCACCTCAGCCGGCGGGACCTGAATGTCACTCAGGCCAAGCACAATCGGTGCAAAGCGCAGAAAGCCAGGCGCGCGGCGGAATTGGTCGCCAATCGCCGGCACCACCACTTCCGGGCGATGATCCAACAGGCGCAGCACAAGCAAATTGAAATTCGCCCCGCGCAGGCGAAAGGGTTCAATGCGGGTGGCGTTATCTGGCCTTGGCGCGGCGCTGGGCATGGAACTCCTAGGGGGCTGGTCTCGATACGCCTCCGAGTTATCCACAGCTTCTAGTGGGTGTCCTCGGCGACACCCACAACATATAGCGTCTTCTGGTTGGCGGGCGAAGGGGTTGGATGCTTCCTGCTGATCCCGCAAGGCCTTAGAGGCCGATGTTCAGAAATGCCGCAAAGCGCGACTCGGGGGCGCGTCTTGCGGGGCTGACCGGAACGCCAAGCTCGGGCAGAATGATCCCCCTGAAGGAGCCCCGATGATGAAGCCCATCCGCCTTGCCGAACCCTTCCGCGCCGTTTTTTACGCGCCATTTTATGTCGCCGAACAGCGCGGCTTTTACGCGCGCCATGGCGTGACGGTCACCCGCGCCACGGCCGGGGACCCAACACGGGCGGCGGAGGCTTTGCTTTCGGATCAGGCCGATGTCGCCTGGTCTGGCCCCATGCGCGTGATCATGATGCGCGCCGCCGATCCCGCCTGCCCCTTGCGGTCCTTCTGCGCGGTGGTGATGCGCGATCCCTTCATGCTGCTCGGGCGCGGGGCGAACCCGGGCTTTAGCCTGAAGGATTTGCCGAAGCTCCGCTTTGGCAGCGTGAAGGAAGTGCCGACCCCTTGGTGGTGCTTGCAGGATGATCTGCGCCAGGCGGGCGTGGACCCTGACGCCATGGCGCGCGTGACTGACGGGACAATGGCGGAAAACGCGGATGCGGTGGCGAATGGCAGCCTGGATGTCGCGCAAATGTTCGAACCCTTCGCGACACGTTTGGAAGCCAAGGGTGGCGCGGTGTGGCATCGCGCTTCTGATCGGGGGCCGAGCGCTTACACGGCGCTTTACGCGACGGAGGCAAATATCCAGCGCTTCAGTGCGGAATTCGAAGCCATGACGCGCGCCTTGGCCGATGCGCTGGCTTATGTTTACGCGGCACCTGCGGCAGAGATCGCAGCAAGCGTCGCACCGCTTTTCCCTGATGTGACTTTGGCTGAGCTGACCCATGGCCTGGCGCGCTATCAGGCGGCGCGGCTTTGGCCGGAAACACCGCATTTCCCGGAAGCCGCCTTCACGCAGTTGCGGGGCGCGATGAAAAGCGCTGGCGTGATCGCGCGTGAGCCAAGCTTCGCCGATTGTGTGGACCACGCGATTGTGACGCGCGCCTTGGGCAAATAGGAACACGGCATGACCAAGCAACGCGCCCGGCGCGCCGATTACGCCATGTTCGTGCCCATAACGACACGCTGGATGGACAACGACGTCTATGGCCATATCAACAACGTCATCTATTATTCCTGGATAGATAGTGCGGTGGCGCGTTTCCTGACCTCCTCTGGCTTTTTGCATATCCCGACTGCACCGGTGATTGGCCTGGTGGTGGAAACGCAATGCCGCTATTTGGCCCCCATCGGCTTCCCCGATGACATCACCTGCGTTGTGCGTTGCGGGCGCGCGGGCAATACATCCGTCC
>JBBAUC010000313.1:0-2754 GCA_040398485.1 Roseomonas sp.
AAACCGGATTGCCCGGGGATCAAGCGGATTGTGCAATCCGGCCGTTCGAGTTTTTTCTGCCCGGTGAGGCAGCGCTAAACCCGTGTTATGAGTATGCCCACAACAACAGATGAAGGAGAACCGCCATGGCCCCTGAAATGATCCTGGTTGAAACCCACGGCAAAACCGGTCTGATCCGGCTGAACCGGCCGCAGGCGCTGAATGCGCTGTGTGATCAATTGATGATCGAACTCGGCACCGCATTGCGCGCTTTTGATAAGGACCCGGCGATTGCCGCCATTATCATCACCGGCAGCGAAAAGGCCTTCGCGGCGGGTGCTGATATCAAGGAAATGAAGGATCGCAATTTCCCCGGCGTCTATTTCAATGATTTCATCGGCGCCAATTGGGAAACCGTGCTGGAAATCCAAAAGCCCGTGATCGCCGCCGTATCCGGCTTCGCGCTGGGTGGTGGCTGCGAATTGGCGATGATGTGTGACCTGATCATCGCGGCTGACACCGCGAAATTCGGCCAGCCGGAAATCAATCTGGGCATCATCCCGGGTGCGGGCGGCACGCAGCGGCTCACGCGCGCCATCGGCAAATCCAAGGCCATGGAAATGGTGCTGACCGGGCGGATGATGAATGCCGAGGAAGCGGAACGCGCCAATCTGGTCTGCCGCGTTGTGCCGGCGGCCGAATTGCTCGCGGAAGCGCTGAAGATTGCCGAGAAGATCGCTTCCCTTTCCGGGCCTTCGGTCGCCATGGCGAAGGAAGCTGTGAATGCCGCCTTTGAAAGCAGCCTGACAGAAGGGGTGCGCACGGAACGGCGCCTGTTCCTTTCCCTGTTTGCCACGGCGGATCAGAAGGAAGGCATGTCGGCTTTTGCGGAAAAGCGGAAGGCGGCTTTCACGAATCGGTAAACGCGGCTGCCCCCTGTTTCGCTCACGCGCGGCAGGGGGCAGAACCTTTGGTTGAATTGAAGTAAACCATATTTTATCTGAAGTTTTATTTCGTAAATACAAATATAAAAATCCCCTTGAAAAACAAAGCTTTTAAAATTTTCTTCAAGAATCCTTATTTTTTCTAAAAAATCTCTGGAAAATTTCCTTAATTTGTCTTAGTCTTCGGTTAACCAAACGGAGACCGGAGCGATGAGCGCATCCACCATCACCCTTCCAGAAATCGAACCCAAGGCGGCTGAGGTTTTTGCCTTCCCGCAGCGCCCGCAGGATCGGTTGCGCATCGCGCTGCATAAGCTTGATGAAGCGCTGCGCGCCCAGGCGCGCGCCACTTCCGATTTCCGCTCTGCCATGGGTGAATTGAAGTCCAAGGTCGGCGGCATGCAGGATGGGATGGTGGCCTATCGTGATGCTTTGGACCGCACCGCGACTGAAATTGACCGCGCGGTGAAGAAGGCCAAGGAATTGCAGGAAACCGCCCAGCGCATGGTGCCGCAGGGCTGAAGCGACAAAGGGCGGGCTCATCACCCGCCCATACTTCTTACAGTTTCACACTATCCCAGACCCAGCCGCGTTTGGCGTGATCCGCCTTTTGCCAGGCTTCAATCTGGTCCTTCAGGCGCATCGTCAGCGCGATATCATCCAGCCCTTCCAGCATTGCGTCACGCTTGCGCGCATCAATGCTGAAAGGAATCTCAGCGCCTTCCGGCGTAATCACCACCTGGCGCACCAGATCAATCGCGGTATGGCGCGCACCTTGGCTTGCTTCGGTTTCGGCGGCGATTTGCTTCACCACTTCTTCGGGCAGGGCAATCGGCAGCAGGCCGTTCTGGAAGCAATTATTGTGGAAAATATCGCCGAAGCTTGGTGCGATAACACAGCGAATGCCTGCCCCCATCAGCGCCCAAACCGCACCTTCGCGCGATGATCCACAGCCGAAATTGGCTCCCGCCAGCAGAATGGGCGCTTCGCGATAAGGCGCCTTGTTCAGCACGAAATCCGGATTCTCCGAGCCATCGGGCAGGAAGCGCAAATTCTCGAAAGCGTAAGGCCCAAGCCCGGTGCGCCCGGTGCCGACCAGGCGCTGGATGCGAATGATCAGATCCGTATCCACATTGGCGCGCATCAAGGGCGCCGCAGGGCCAGCAAGTTTGGTGAATTTCTCCATGATCTCTGCGCCCCTTTACGCCGCGAATTGCCGCACATCGGCAATGGCGCCCGCCAGCGCCGCTGCCGCAGCCATGGCCGGAGATGCCAAATGCGTCCGCGCCCCCGGCCCCTGCCGACCAACAAAATTCCGGTTTGATGTGGAAACGCAGCGCGCGCCAGGCGGCACGGCTTCTCCATTTGCGGCGACACATAATGCGCAACCAGGTTCTCGCCATTCAAAGCCTGCGGCAGTGAAGGCGGCATCCAGCCCTTCGGCTTCGGCTTCGCGCTTCACGCGCTCTGATCCCGGCACGACCCAGGCCGTGACATGCGGCGCCACTTTCCGCCCGCGCAGTACGGCGGCGGCGGCGCGCAAATCCTCGATGCGCGAATTGGTGCAGGAACCGATGAAGACCCAATCAATCTTCGTCCCCGCAATCGGCTGGCCGGGGGTCAGGCCCATATAGGCCAAGGCTGCCTCATAAGCGGCGCGGCGGATCGGGTCTGGTGTTGAGGCGGGGTCCGGCACGTGGCCCGTGACGGGCAGCACCTGTTCCGGGCTGGTGCCCCAGGTGATTTGCGGGGCGATATCCGCCATGGAAATCAACAGATCGGAATCGAAGACTGTATCCGCATCACTCGGCAGGCTGCGCCAATGGGCGAT
>JBBAUC010000314.1:0-2742 GCA_040398485.1 Roseomonas sp.
CCCAACGGAGAGGTTCGAAGCCAGCCTGACCATCACGCATCGCCAGCACCATGTCCCCGGCGCGGAGGTTTTCTACTGCGTCTTCGCCGTTGGGGGTGACGATGCGCGTGCCTTCGGCAAAGCAGACAACCGTTTCCCAGCCATAGGTGTAAACAGTGTCACTGCCCCGCTGGTAGGTGATCCATGGATTGCCATTGGGTCCGTTCGTATCTATCGGCCCAGATGTCCAGCCTGCGCCAAGGTTCAGGAAGTCAAAATCGGTGCTGGAATTCGTGTCAGAGAGCGGCCCCCCGATCAGCGTCAGATTGCCGGTACTGCCCGATTCCCCCCAGTTAAAGACATCATTACCAGCACCGAAATCCAGCCAATCATTGCCGCCGCCGGACCCCAACGAATCCGCGCCGTCGCCACCGATCAGCGTATTATCGCTGGTATTGCCGATCAGCGTATCGTCGGAGTTGCTGCCGATGACACCTTCGAAATTGTTGAGGCCATCTCCCGTAGCACCGCCACCCGGATTGCCGCCGCCGCTGGGATTGAGCCGAACATCAACACCTGATGCCGCATCGGCGTAGCTTACGAAGTCATTGCCATTACCGCCATCCAGAATGTCACTGCCGTCACCGCCATCCAGACTATCATCGCCATCCCCGGCAAGGATGGTATTTTCACCTTCATCACCCGCCAGCGTATCGTCGTGGATTGAACCGATCAGCCCTTCGATGCCGACCAGACCATCGGCACCCGCGCCGCCTGAGGCGTAGCCATTGCCGCCGCCGCTGAGCCGCACATCAACCGCCGCGGTTGCATTAGCATAGCTTGCGAAGTCATTGCCATCGCCGCCGATAAGGGCGTCATCACCTTCGCCGCCAACCAGCGTGTCTTCGCCGCCGCCGCCATCCAGGTAGTCATTGTTGGTGCCGCCCAGGATGCTGTCATTATCGCCGCCACCAGAGAGCAGCTGATTGCTGCCCCCGCCCGCGACCAGCGTGTCATTCCCGGCTTCGCCAATGAGGGTCTGATCAGCGCCGTTCCCGCCCTGCAGGCTATCGGCATCACTGCCGCCTTCCAGAAGCTGATCGTTGCCCCCGCCCGCGACCAGCGTGTCATTGCCGACATTGCCACCGAGGTACTGAGCAGTGCCGTTCCCGCCTTGCAGGCTATCGGCATCGTCGCCGCCTTCGAGCTGCTGATTGCTGCCCCCGCCCGCGACCAGCGTGTCATTCCCGTCATCGCCATAGAGGTACTGAACAGTGCCGCTCCCGCCCTCCAGGCTATCGGCATCATTGCCGCCAAAGAGAACCTGATCGTCACCCCCGCCCGCGACCAGCGTGTCATTCCCGACATCGCCACTAAGGAGCTGATTAGCGCCGATCCCGCCCTGCAGGCTATCGGCATCGTCGCCGCCAGAGAGGTCCTGATCGTCACCCCCGCCCGCGACCAGCGTGTCATTCCCGGCTTCGCCATTGAGGTACTGACCACTGCCGCTCCCGCCCTGCAGGCTATCGGCATCATTGCCGCCCAAAAGTGAGTCCCTACCATTGCCCGCGATCAGCGTGTCATTGCCGTCACCACCGATAAGGCTGTCATTGCCGTTGCCGCCATCAAGCGTGTCATGCCATTGCCGCCATCAATCGTGTCATTGCCAGCAAGGCCGAGGATAGAATCATTTCCGCCATTGATGCCGGAGCCGCCAGGCCAGCTATCGTCGCCACTGGTCAGCGAAATGGTTACACCGCTCATTGACTTATCCTTTACTCAACCAGGCCCAAACAAGGGCACGACGCATCAACACAACTCTCCCAAAACCCAACATCTCGATCCGTGAAGATGATTGAGCCCTAGGTGATACACGAAAAAAATCGCTGAAACGTTAAAGTGCAGCGGCGATTTCGTTCCGATGGAACATCAACGTATTTGTGCATCACTTCAACCGGAAAAGCAATTCTTAAAGGTAAATTGACCCCTCAATTGCTCCAGAATTAGCAGTTTTTCTTGCGGTAAAGGGCGCGAAACGACCTATGGTTTAGAAGAATTTCAGAATTACTGCCTAAGATTGCATTTCAGAATGCTTTACGCCTGCCGCCCCAAGGAAAGCGACGTGAACCCATTTGGTTTGGTGGGCCGATTCACGCTGCTGCAGGGAAAGGGTGGCATGAATCGCACCACTAACCCCGCGCCGCCACCTGACTTGGTTCAATCACTGGCGCATCAGCGGCATCTTTATCGGCAACACCGGGAAGCTGCCGTCAGCTTCCCTGTTGCGATGGTGTTATCCGTGGCGTCGGCCCTTTGCCCCGCGTGCCAATTCCTCAGCACGAAGCGCCAACCGCCCATGGATTTCATCCAGCCTCAACCCATGCCGCAGCACCGGCAGGCAGGCCTGAGTATCATATTGGCCCTTTGAACGCCCGGCTTCGAAATCCAGGAACAACCCAGTCATCGCCGCGTTGTTGAAGGCGTGGCGATTGCCGTCATCCAGATAGCTTTCAGACCAAGTGCCTTCCGACAGCAGCAACCCATGCGCTTCCAATTCCAGGTGGAAGTAGCGCACGCGCTTGCACCAGACTTCCTGGATGATGCTGCTCCCATTCACGAGATGCTTGGCCGGGATCAGATGGCCATCCACTTCCATCGCGTGATCCGGGCTGACGCGCAGGTCACGCGCCGGCATGCCGGGGGCGATGGCGCCGGCCTTGATCAGGATGGGCGCGGTTTTGGCCGCCATGGCCGCATTGCGCG
>JBBAUC010000315.1:0-2734 GCA_040398485.1 Roseomonas sp.
TGGAACACGAAGCCAAGGCGTGCGAGACGGAGACTGGCAAGTTCTGCCGCACTCAGGCTTGCGGTGTCGCGGCCTTCCAGCAACACACGGCCTTCGGTTGGCCGATCGAGCAATCCCAACAGATAGAGCAAGGATGATTTGCCAGACCCAGACGGCCCGGTAATGGCGATGAATTCGCCGCGCTCCACTTTCAAGGATGCGTCGGCCACCAGGGTCACCCCTTCCGGCAGGCGGCGCGTGATGTGTTGCGCTTCCAGCAAGGCAGGTGGCGGGCTGGTCATGCTGCGCCACGAATGGTCTGCACAGGATCGAGCCGTGCGGCGCGGCGTGCCGGCACCACCGCCGCGATGCTTGCCGACAGCAGCGCAAAGAAGGAAGCAATAGCGAAAATTCGCCAATCATGCACCAGCAGAAAGCGGTCATTGCCCGCCGGTGTTTCGGTATTGAAACGGATCTGCGCCAGGCCTTCGATCATGATCTGCCCAAGCACGCAGCCGAGTACGGCGCCCAGCAACCCCGCAATCATGCCCTGCAATAGGAACAGCCACTGGATATCGCCTTCCGTAAAGCCAAGGGATTTCAAGATGGCGATATCGCGCGTTTTCTCAAACACCACGGTCGAGATGATGTTGTAGATGCCAAAAGCCGCGACCAAAAGAATAGCGCCCGTGACGCTATACATGATGGCGTTCTGAATGACGAAAACGGTCAGCACATTGCGGTTCTGTTCTTCCCAGCTTTCCGACCTATCGCCGAAGCGTGCTTCGATCTGCCGGGCGAGCGCTTCCGCCCCTGTCACATCATTCAGCCTCAACAGGATTTGATTGACCACATTGGGTCGGTCCTGCAGGATTTGATTGACCTTCAGCAGCGTATAGCCGGCCTGATTATCCATTGTGGTCAGCCCTGTTCGGAAGATGCCCACAATCTTCATTTGCAGGCTGACACCCCTGGGCGAGACGGCAATGATGGTATCGCCCAAAGCCACGCCAAGCTTCTGCGCAAGCCCAATGCCGATAATCAGGCCATTGGCGGTGCTGCGCAAATCTTCAAGCCTGCCCTGGACCAAATCCTTTTCAAGGTTTGAGACGCGCCGATAACGCGCGGGCTCAATCCCGGTGATGGAAACCGAAACATCGCGCGACCCATAGCGCAGCAATGCCTGGCCGGTGAGGATGGGCGATGAAAACACACCAGGGATGGCTTCCAATATCGCCATTTTCTCGGCACTGGCGCGAATGCCACGCACGCGTTCCGTTGGCTTCACACCGGAAAGCGCCACCGCGCCATCAGGATGGGCAATCTCCGCCGCCTGCGGCAGTGGGCGGCGCGTTTCATCCTTCACGATGATGTGCGGCTGCACATCAATCACCTGTTCGATGAAATAGGTCTGAAACCCGCGCATGAGTGAGGCGATGGCGATGAAGAAAGCCACCCCCAAAGCAACGCCCAACACCGATACCAGGGTCTGACGGCGCCTGCGGGAAAGCATGCCGCGCGCCAGATCGAAGATCAGGTTCATGGCCTGAGCCGTAGCGCCTGCCCATCTTTCAGGCTCTGCGGCGGATCAAGCACCACGACATCTCCCGCAGCAATACCCTGGCGGATTTCAACGGCACGCGGGCCCTGCACGCCCACCGTCACTTGGCGTCGCCGCGCCACTTCCCCTTGCGCGACAAACACATGATCCCCGCGGAGCGCCGCCGGCGGAATAAGCACGGCGTTCGCTGTTTCACGCAACACGATATTCGCTTCGACCGTCATGCCGATCATCAGCGGCGTGTCTTCCGGCAGCGCCAGACGCACGCGATAGGCTTTGCGCGTTGCATCACCCTTGGGGGTGATTTGCGTCACCCGTGCATTCAGCACTTGCCCCGCAAAGGCATCGGCGCGCAGCAGGGCGCGCTGACCTTCGCGGATTTGGGCGATGTCTTCCTCATCCACCTCGGCCGTGATGCGGAGCGGCTTTGGTTCCCCAATCCAGAAAAGTGCGGCGGGCGTATCCACCACTTCCCCCACCTCGGCATCGCGGCGCAGCACCAGGCCGGCGGAGGGCGCGCGGACGATGTAATCATCCAGGCGCCGCTTCGCGGCTTCGGCCACGGCGCGCACGGCGCGGGCTTCGGCCTCGGCACGATCCAGCGCGGCGCGGGAAGCGACATCGCGCGCAACCAAAGTGCGCACCCGGGCCAGGTCTTCCTGGGCAAAATTGGCGCGGGCTTCGGCTTCTTCGGCCCGATGCTGGGCTTCGCGGTCATCCAGCCTGGCCATGGGCTGGCCTTCTGCAACCCGCGCACCTTCTTCGACCAGGACCGCAGTGATACGCGCACGCACCGCCGGACCAACCTTGGCCCAATGCACCGGTTCCACATTGCCCGTAGCGTAAACCGCCTGCACGGCGGGGCCGATGGTGGCGGTGGCAACGGCGACGGAAGGCGGCAGGCCGCGCCAGACCCAGGCGCCGGCGAGGCCAAGCACCAAAAGTAGAAGCAGGATGATGATCCGGGGACGCATGCTGTCAGTCTAACATGACAGGTGGCGTTTGGCTTCCCTGGTGGGTGATCGGCATTGGGCAATGGGATCGTCGATAGGGGATGGTTGTGCGAAGCCTTTGGGGGGGCTAATAGGCCGGTTATTGGAGTTTTCCAGGCGTTTCGGGGCCGACTTAGCTCAGGGGTAGAGCAACTGATTCGTAATCAGTAGGTCCGGGGTTCAATTCCCCGAGTCGGCACCA
>JBBAUC010000316.1:0-2723 GCA_040398485.1 Roseomonas sp.
GATGGGCGCGAGATTTGCGTGAAGCGCGCTTTGCCCAAGCTGAAGGTGGCCGCGGATTGGCGCGCGCCGGTGGTACGCAATATCTACGAAGCGCGCTGGCTTTCGGAAGCGGATCGCGCCCTGCCAGGTGCCGTGCCGAAACTGCTCGGCCAGGATGAGGCGACGGGCGCGCTTGCCATGGCCTTCCTTCCGCCGGCGGATCATCCGGTCTGGAAGGCGCGGCTGCGTGATGGCCATGCGGATGTGGCTTTCGCGGCTGAAGTCGGGCGGCGCATCGCGGCCATCCATGCCCATGCCGCCGCGCAGCCTGGCTTGGCCGCCGCCTTCCCAACGGATGAGATTTTCCACGCCATTCGGCTGGAACCCTATCTGCTGGCGACTGCACGCGCGCATCCGGATTTGGCTGCGGTGTTGGAAGACATCGCGGCGGTGACCGCACGCAACAAACGCACTTTGGTCCATGGCGATGTCAGCCCCAAGAACATCCTATGTGGCCCAGCGGGGCCGGTGTTTCTGGATGCGGAATGCGCCTGGTGGGGCGACCCGGCTTTCGATCTTGCCTTTTGCCTCAATCACCTTCTGCTGAAATGCCTGTGGGCGCCGCAGGCGGCCGCCGGTTTCATGGCCTGCTTTGAAGCGCTCGCAGCGAGCTACCTGGCGGGCATCACCTGGGAAGCGGCGGATGGGCTGGAAGCCCGCGCGGCGCGGCTGCTGCCAGGGCTTTTCTTGGCACGGGTGGACGGCAAAAGCCCGGTCGAATACCTGACCGATGAGCATGATAAAAACCGCGTGCGCCACGTGGCGCGCGCCTTATTGACCAAGCCCACGGATCGCCTGATGGCGGTGCGCGCGGCCTGGGGGGAAGAAATCGGCGCATGAGCAGCACCATCATCACCGCCATTCGTGGCCGCCGCGTTTGGGACAGCCGAGGCCGGCCCACCGTGGAAGCGGAAATCACCTTGGCGGGTGGCGCCACAGGCCGCGCCATTGCCCCCGCAGGTGCGAGCACCGGCAGCGGTGAGGCTTTGGACAAACGCGATGGCGGCAGCGCTTTTGGCGGCTATGACGTGACGGGCGCAGTGTATGCCGTGAACCGCGAATTGGCCCCTGCCCTGATTGGGATGGATGCGCGTGCGCAAGCTGCCCTGGATGCGCGGCTGATCGCGCGCGATGGCACGCCGCAAAAAACGCGCCTGGGCGCCAATGCGACGCTCGCCGTTTCCATGGCCGCCGCCCATGCGGCAGCGGCGGCTTCTGGTGTGCCGCTGTGGCGTTATCTCGGCGGTGATGCGCCGGATTTATTGCCACTGCCGCAAATCCAGATTCTCGGCGGCGGCGCCCATGCCGGGCGGCGCGTGGATATCCAGGATTTCCTGGTCATGTGCCCGGCTGCGACCAGCTTTGCCGAGGCACTGGATTGGACCGCCGAAGTCTATCGGGCAGCGGGTGCCATCATGAAGCAGCGCGGGCTGCTGCAAGGTGTGGCGGATGAAGGCGGCTGGTGGCCCGCCTTCACCGCCAATGAGCAGGCTTTGGAAACCCTTGTTGCAGCCATCGAAAAAGCGGGTTTTGCGCCGGGGCGGCAAGTGGCGATTGCGCTTGATATTGCCGCGACGGATTTCGGCAAGGGCGGATGGTATAAGCTTGGCCTGGAAGGCCGCGAACTCGGCACGGATGAGATGATCCGCATGTTGCTCGGCTGGATCGCCGCCTATCCGATCGCCTCCATCGAAGACCCGCTTGCCGAAGATGATGCTGCGGGCTTTGCGGCCTTCACGCGCGAAGTGGGCGGGCGCATCCAGGTAGTGGGGGATGATTTCCTGGTGACGGATGCCGCGCGTGTCCGCCGCGCCGCTGCCATGGGTGCCGCCAATACCGTGCTGATCAAGCCAAACCAGCGCGGCACCCTGACCGAGGCCAAAGCCGCCTGGGATGCCGCGCGGGAAGTGGGCTTCGCCGGCATTGTCAGCGCCCGGTCTGGCGAGACCGAGGATGTCACCATTGTCCACCTGGCCATGGGCTGGGGGGTTGGCCAATTAAAGGTGGGTTCCTTCGCGCGGTCTGAACGCATGGCGAAATGGAATGAGGCGCTTCGCGTGGAAGAAAGCCTGGGCGCACGGGCGCGTTTTGCGGGCGGTGCCTATCTGGGGCGGTCCCGCCCATGAAGGTGCTGCTGCATTATGACGCCGGGCCCGGCTTGGCCGCGCAGCTTGCCACCCTGCCCGGTATTGATCTGACCATCTGCCCGGAAGCCGATGCGGCGCTTTACGCCCGTCTGCTGCCGAAGGTTGAGGTGATCTGGCACGTGCTTCGCCCCATCACCGCCGCCGATATCGCCGCCGCGCCCAAGCTCCGTCTGATCCAGAAAATCGGCGTGGGCGTGAATACGATTGACCTGGAAGCGGCCCGCGCGCGCGGCATTGCGGTGTGCAATCTGCCCGGAACCAATAGCCGAGCGGTGGCGGAGATGGCGCTGCTGCTGATGCTCGGCGCGCTCCGCCGCATAGCCTATTTCGATGCGGAGACTCGGGCCGGGCGCGGCTGGTCCCAGCCCCCTGCCCTTCAGGATGGGTTGTTTGAATTGGGCGGGCGCAAGGTGGGCTTGGTGGGCTATGGCGCGGTGCCCCGCCTGCTCGCCCCCGTGCTGCAGGCCATGGGGTGTGAGGTTTTCTATACCGCCCGCGCGCCGAAGCCCGAAGCCGTTGGCAGCTTCCGAGCGCTCG
>JBBAUC010000317.1:0-2711 GCA_040398485.1 Roseomonas sp.
CGATCACCACCCAGGACTTCGTCTTGCTGATCGGTCGGCATTCCTCGATCTGCACCACGTCGCCTTCCTTGCACAGGTTGGCGTCGTCATGCGCGGCATACTTCTTCGAGCGCCGGATGAACTTCTTGTAGAGCGGATGCATCACGCGACGCTCGACCAGGACCGTGATGGTCTTGTCCGTCTTGTCGCTGACGACCCGCCCGGTGAGGACGCGCTTCGGCATCGCCGTCGGTCTCCTCTCAGGCTTTGGTTGCGGTGGCGCGGCTGCGCTCACCGATGATGGTCTTCACCCGCGCAATGTCCCGACGGACCTGGCGGATACGGCTGAGCGCTTCAAGCTGCCCGGTCGCGCGTTGGAAACGCAGATTGAACTGCTCCTTGCGCAAATCAAGCAACATTGTGTTCAGCTCATCCGCCGATTTGGCGCGAACATCGCCGATCTTGGTCATGGCCATGATCAAGCCTCCAGACCCAGACGGGTCACGAACTTTGTCTTGATCGGCAGCTTGGCCGCACCGAGGCTAAGCGCTTCACGCGCCAGTTCGTTGCTTACGCCGTCAATCTCGAACATGATGCGGCCGGGCTTCACCCGGGCCACCCAATATTCCGGAGCACCCTTGCCGGAGCCCATGCGGACTTCGGCAGGCTTGGTCGAAACCGGCACATCCGGAAAAATGCGGATCCACACACGGCCCTGGCGCTTCATGGCGCGGGTGATCGCGCGGCGCGCCGCTTCGATCTGCCGCGCGGTCACGCGCTCAGGCTCCAATGCCTTCAGGCCGAAACCGCCGAAGGACAAGGAAAACCCACCCTTGGCCAAGCCATGGATGCGGCCCTTATGGGCCTTGCGGAATTTGGTGCGCTTAGGTTGCAGCATTGTCCTATACCCTTAGCGCTGCGGCGCCTGTTCGGCAGCGCGTTTGTCTTGCGCCATCGGATCATGCCCCATGATCTCACCCTTGAAGACCCAAACCTTCACACCGCAGGTGCCATAGGTGGTCTTCGCCGTCGCCGTACCGTAGTCAATATCGGCACGCAGCGTATGCAGCGGAACGCGACCTTCGCGATACCATTCCATGCGCGCGATTTCAGCGCCGCCCAGGCGGCCGGAGCAATTGATCCGGATGCCAAGTGCGCCAAGACGCATCGCGGATTGCACCGCACGCTTCATGGCACGACGGAAAGCAACGCGACGCTCAAGCTGCTGCGCAATGCTCTCGGCGACCAGCACGGCATCGATTTCGGGCTTGCGGATTTCAACGATGTTGAGCGCCACTTCGGCACCCGCCATCTTCTGCAAATCCTTGCGCAGCACTTCGATATCCGCGCCCTTCTTGCCGATGACAACGCCGGGGCGGGCAGCATGGATCGTCACGCGTGGCTTCTTCGCCGGGCGTTCAATCACCACACGGCTCACGCCAGCGCCCTTCAGGCGCTCGCGCAGCTTTTCACGCAGCTTAAAATCTTCATGCAGCATCTTGGAATAATCGGCGGCAGCGAACCAGCGACTATCCCAAGTGCGATTGATGCCAAGCCGAAGCCCGACGGGATTAACTTTCTGGCCCATACTACGCGGCCTCCTGAGCTTCAGCGGCTTCCGCCACAACCTGTTCGGCCACGACGATTTTCAGATGGCTGAACCACTTTTCGATGGTGGATGACTTGCCACGGCCACGCGCATGGAAGCGCTTCATGACCGAAGCGCGCCCCACTTCAGCGCGGGAGACCACCAGGCGGTCCACATCCAGGCTGTGGTTGTTTTCAGCATTCGCAATCGCGCTTTCTAGTGTCTTTTTCACCGTGCCGGCGATGCGGCGCTTGCTGAAGGTAAGCTGCGCCACCGCATCCTGCGCCTTCTTGCCGCGGATCATCGCGGCAACCAGGTTCAGCTTGCGTGGGCTCACGCGGATATTGAAGGTCACAGCCTGGGCTTCACTATCGGCCAGGCCGCGCGGGTGTTTCGGCTTGCTCATTTGCTTCAGCCCCGCTTCGTCTTCTTATCCGCCGCGTGACCCGTGAAGGTACGCGTCGGAGAGAATTCACCGAACTTATGACCAACCATATTTTCAGAGACCTGCACCGGCAGAAACTTCTTGCCGTTGTAGACACCAAAAGTCAGGCCAACAAATTGCGGCAGGATAGTGCTGCGACGCGACCAGATCTTGATGATCTCGTTACGCGTAGAAGCACGTGCGGCTTCCGCCTTATTGAGCAGATACCCGTCAACAAACGGGCCTTTCCATACGCTGCGCGGCATCGCGATCAGCCCTTCGTCGCGTTGCGGCGACGGACAATAAATCCATCGGACCGCTTGTTGTTGCGCGTCTTCGCACCCTTTGTCGGCTTGCCCCATGGCGTCACCGGATGGCGACCACCAGAGGTACGGCCTTCACCACCACCATGTGGGTGGTCAATCGGGTTCATGGTCACACCGCGGTTATGCGGCTTGCGGCCAAGCCAACGATTGCGACCCGCCTTGCCAAGTTCCTGGTTGCTATTGTCCGGGTTGGACACCGCACCGATGGACGCCATGCATTCCGCACGGATCAGACGGAGTTCACCAGACACCAGCTTCACCTGCGCATAGCCAGCATCCTTGCCGACCAACTGCGCAAAAGTGCCAGCAGAACGCGCGATCTTGCCGCCAGCGCCCGGCTTCATTTCGATATTGTGGATGATGGTACCGACCGGAATGGCTGCCATCGGCATCG
>JBBAUC010000318.1:0-2705 GCA_040398485.1 Roseomonas sp.
TCGTATTGGCATTGTCGGGATCAGCGGTTTTGGCGGTGGCGAGGCGATGCGCCTGGTAGCAAACCACCCGGCCTTCGAACTGGTCTACGCCGCAGGTGAAGGCAGCGCCGGCAGCCGCTTGGGGGACCGCTTCCCCGGTGCGCCAGCCAAGCTGGCCGAAATGATGATCGAGAAATGGGACCCTGCGATGCTGCCGAAGCTCGATGTGCTGTTTGCCTCGCTGCCCACGGGCAGTTCGGCCGAGGCGCTGGCGCGTGTCCCCAAGGGCGTGAAGATCGTGGATATCGGTGGTGACCATCGCTACGTTGAGGGTTGCACGCTAAACGCCCAGCTCGCCCAGCGCCAGATCACGCTTTTCGCGCTATAGGCGGGCAGGACAAGTCAGAGGTCGGGCGCCGCCCGGAAATGCCGCATGAAATTGGCCCGTATTGGCCTGATCGCCCTGATGCTGTTGGTGCTTTCCGCGCCCGCTGAGGCCGCCTGGGAATATACGCGCTGGGGTATGAATGAAGCGCAGGCGGTGACCGCATCGCGCCGCGCGGTGCGCAGCCTGCCGGCCGCGGAACGGCGCATGATGGATGCGCGAGTGGAATATCGCGCACGCGGCACCTTCAGCGTGCAGGGGCTGCGCATGAATATCGCCTTTGGCTTTGATACCAAGACAGGCGGTCTGGCGTGCGTTTCAGGCCGTGGCGCTGCGGCGCAGGGCGATGTGCTGCGCCAAAGATTGATCGCCCGCTTCGGCCCGCCGGAGTTTGATGATCAGGACCCGCGCAGTCGTGAACAAGATATCGGCTGGACCACGCCGGATAAGATTGATCTGGTGATCACCTCGGCCGGCTTTACCCTACTGCATTGCGCTCCGGGCTACTGAGCAAAGCCATCAGCGGCACAATGGAAGCGGACCAGTCCAACGCCCAAAGTGCTGCAATCTGACTTTCTACATCGGCTGTGGTGCCGCCGATCGCCGCATTGGCGCGATATTTGGCATCGAGTTCCGCGTCACTCAGCGGGCGTTCCGCACTGCCGCGTGGATGTTCGATAGTGGCCTGATGCGTGCTGCCATCAGCAAGTGTGATGGTCACGCGCGCCGCGCCGCGTGGCAGGCTGGCATCGCATTCTGCCACCAGTTTTGCGCGCAGTGCCGCAAGGGCGGGGTCCTGCACTGCCGGCATTTCAAAATCTGCCACATCTGCGCGGCCAAGGGCCAGCGCAATCGCGGCGCAGTGATGGATGCTGACGCGCGTGTCGCGTTCATTGCGCACCACGCGGTCCCCGCGCGCCAGTAAAAGCGCATCACCGGCAACCGTCACGCTTTTGATGTGCGCGACCGCATTGCCAAGCTGTTCGCGCAGCGCCAGGCAGGCATCAATCACCGCATGAAAGACGATGCCCGCCGCATAGGGCTTGTAGGTATTGCGCGCGATTTCCCAGCGCTGGCCAAGCCCTTCGGTGATCTCGGCCAGTACGGGTTCATCACCCATGGCACGCGCCCAGCCAAGCGGGCCTTCAATGGCGCCTGGCGCGGCACGATAGCCGCCGGCAGCGAAGCGCGCGGCCAATATGCCATTGCGCGCCGCATTGCCGACGCCGATATTCTTGGCCGCAGTCGCGAGATTTTCCACGATGCTGCCCGATTGGCTGGCAGCGATGCCAAGCGCATCCGCTGTTTGTTCCGCCGATAGCCGCATCAACCGCGCCGCTGCCGCCGCCGCGCCAAAAACCCCGCAGCTTGCGGTAATGTGCCAGCCCCGCGCGTAATGCCCTGGTGAGACAGCATTCCCGATGCGGCAGGCGATTTCTGCACCCAGCAGGAAGGCGTGCAAAACCTCGGCCCCGCTCGCGCCAATTTCTTCGCCAAGTGCAAAGGCCACGGGGGCGACCGGCGCGCTTG
This sequence comes from Roseomonas sp., assembly GCA_040398485.1. Lineage (GTDB taxonomy): Bacteria > Pseudomonadota > Alphaproteobacteria > Acetobacterales > Acetobacteraceae > Neoroseomonas. The sequence goes on from JBBAUC010000318.1 coordinate 1,895, forward strand.
GGTGGATCACGGTGCGCAAATGCGTGTCATCATAATCCAGCAGATTGGACGCGATTGCATTGACGAAAGCCGCTTCCATCACGCCAAGCCTATCACGCTGGCCAAGCACGGTGGCGCTTGGCTTGCCTGAGGCATCGCGCATGATCTCAAGCGCCGTGATCACCGCCGGATCACGCGCGACACCCAAGGCGCAGCCGACGTGGTTGAGGATGGAACGTCGCCCTTCATGCCGCAGCGCTTCGGGCAGGGCTTCAAACCGCGATTCGGTGACGAAACGCCCCAGGATTTGCGTGGCGGATAATGCTTCACCCATGGGGCACGTCCTTTGATTTACTCAGCAATCTCACGCGCCATGACGCGCGCCGGCGCACCATCTGACCCGGTGATGGAAAGCGCACCAAAGATGAATTCCACCCGCTTGCCGGCAAGCGGGCGCGGCCCGCGCAAATGTTCACAAATCAGCACGCCATCACGCAATAGGCGCTGATGCACGGGCCAGGTAAAGCCCTCGGGTGGGCGACGATGCACGGGTAGATCAGGCGTTGGGAAATCACAGGCGAGCAGCTTCACCTGCTTCGCCACGATCCAATCTGCTGCTGCCAAACTAAGGCAAGGATGCGCATCATAGGCGGGCGTATTGATATGCGGCGAAGAACCCGTATCCAGCGCGAGTATATCGCCCGGGCGCAGCAAGGGGCGCGCGGCTTCCAGATGTTCCGGATCAATAAGGCTATTGGGCGGCAGATCAAAACGCCAGACAACGCCGGGGCCATTCCAGCGTTCCAGCGGCACTTGTTCCATGCTGGGCCCA
>JBBAUC010000319.1:0-2705 GCA_040398485.1 Roseomonas sp.
CAATCATCGGCTCATGCGATTTAGCCGTGAAGGAATGATAAAAGGGAAGCTTCCGCATCTGGTTGGTGGCGGCCTGCACCAGACGTTCATTGTCAAAGCCGAGCGAAGTGCACCACAGCCCCGCCATGGCTTCGATGTATTCCTTGCCCTGATCGTCAAAAATACGCACGCCCTTGCCGCGGCTGATCACCAGCGGGCCATTCACCTGATGCGCCTTGGCGTCGGTATAGGGGTGCAGCACATTGGCAATGTCGCGGACGGCATTGGAATTGCGGGGCGGGGTCATGTTTTGGCTTCCTCGAACCTTGTCAGAAACCTGATTAAGGCATGCCTTGGCCAAAGACCCAAGAGGAAAGCGTTGCCCTAAGCCCCGCTGCGCGGCACATTACCCCCACGGAGGCGTCTCATGACCGAAATCAAACCCCATGCGGCCCATTGGGGCAGCTTCGATGCGGTGGTGGAAAACGGCCGGCTGGTGGGCGTGAAGCCTTTTCACCGCGACCCTTTCCCCGGTTCCTTGATCGAAGCCGTGCCCGATGCGGTGCATAGCGCGGCCCGGATAGATCGCCCCTACGTGCGCAAGGGTTGGCTGGAAGGCCGCCGGCGCGGGGCTTTGCGCGGCGGTGATGCCTTTGTGCCGGTTTCCTGGGACAAGGCGGTGCGGTTGGTCGCGGAAGAAACCCGCCGCGTGCGTGCCGAAGCCGGGCCGAAATCCATCATGGGCGGGTCCTATGGCTGGTCCTCGGCCGGGCGGTTCCATCATGCGCGCAGCCAATTGCAGCGCTTCCTCGGGCTTGGCGGCGGCTATACGGGCCAGGTGAATGCCTATTCCTATGCGGCGGCGCAGGCGCTGCTGCCGCATATCCTGGGCACCAATGAAGTGCTGCTTGGCAAAGTCACGGATTGGGCCGCGATCACGCGCTATTCGAAGGTCATGCTCTGCCTGGGTGGGCTGCCGATCAGGAATGGCTATGTCACCTCGGGCGGTGCGGGCCAGCATAGCAATGAGATGAATCTGCGCGCAGCCGCTGAAGCCGGGCTACGCTTCATCCAAATATCGCCGGCGCGGGCGGATGTGCCGGATTGGGCCGGCGCGGAATGGACGCCTATCCGCCCCGGCACGGATACCGCGCTGCTGCTGGCGATGGCGCATGAAATCCTGGTGCGCGGGTGGGAGGACAAGAACTTCCTCGCGACCCATTGCGTCGGATGGGACAAGTTGCGCGCCTACATCACCGGCGAAAGTGATGGCCTGCCGAAAACCCCGGAATGGGCCGCGCCCATCACCACCATCCCGGCCGAGACCATCCGCCAACTGACTACGGAAATCGCCACACAACCCGCGATGCTGACCGCAACCTGGTCCTTGCAGCGCGCGGATTATGGCGAGCAACCCTATTGGATGCTGACCGTGCTCGCCGCCATGCTCGGCTTGATCGGCAAACCAGGCCAAGGTGTCGCTTTCGGTTATGGCAGCGTGAATGGCATGGGCCAGCCCAGACGCGACGTGCCGAGTTTTGCGATGCCGGCGACACCCAACCCCACCGGGTTCTTCATCCCCGTCGCGCGTATCACGGAAATGCTGGAAAACCCCGGCGGCGATCATCACTTCAATGGCCGCGTGCTGCAATTTCCCGATACGCAAATCATCTGGTGGGCCGGCGGCAATCCCTTCCATCACCATCAGGATCTGAACCGCATGCTGCGCGCCTGGGCGCAGGCCGAGACTATCATTGTCCAGGAACCCTGGTGGACATCGCTCGCACGCCACGCCGATATCGTGCTGCCCGCCACCACCACGCTGGAACGGAATGATATCGCCAGCAGCGGGCGGGATCGTTTCCTACGCGCCATGCATCAGGCGATTGCGCCGCAAGGTCATGCGCGCAATGACCATGATATTCTGGCCGATATTGCGGAAGAATTGGGCTACCGAGAACGCTTCACCGAACAGCGCAATGAAGATGCCTGGCTGCGCCATTTATTCGAAAGCTGGCGCCGCCATTGCGCGCGCATGGGCCAGGAAACGCCAGATTTCGATACGTTTTGGGCGCAAGGCTGGTGGGAGGCTTCCGCCCCCGCGCGCGGTGATGAATATACTCAATTCGCCGAATTCGCCACTGATCCTGAAGAAAATCCCCTGGATACACCTTCCGGCAAGGTGGAGCTTTTCAGCGAAACCATCGCAAGCTTTGGTTATGATGACGCGCCGGGCCATCCCGTTTGGATCGCGCCGCGCGAATGGCTGGGCGCGCCTGAAGCCAAGCGCCACAAGCTGCATCTTTTGTCCTTCCAACCCGCCACGCGGCTGCATGGCCAATTGGATACGGGGCGCATCTCAGCCGCGAATAAAATCGCGGGGCGAGAGCCCATTATGCTCAATCCGGAAGACGCTGCCGAACGCGGCTTGAAGGATGGCGATATTCTGCGCGTGTTCAATGATCGCGGTGCCTGCCTTGGCGGTTTGCGGCTTGATCCCGGGCTGATGCGCGGTGTGGCCATGATGGCGACAGGCGCCTGGTTTGATCCGCTGGAACCAGGCGTGCCGGGCAGCATCTGCGTGCATGGCAATCCGAATGTGCTGACGGCAGATGTGGGCACCTCCAAGCTCGGCCAAGGCCCATCAGCGCAATCCTGCCTGATCGAGGTCGAAAAATGGACCGCACCCTTGCCGCCCGTGCGCGTCCATCTGCCACCGGTGATCG
>JBBAUC010000320.1:0-2702 GCA_040398485.1 Roseomonas sp.
GCGGCACAGAGCGCCTTGTGCGACATAGGTAGCGAAATAATGATCCGTTTCGGCGCGGGCGAAATTATCCACCGTGACGCGCTGTGGGGCCTGGGCCTGCGTCGGCCATGCTAGGCTTAGGCTGAGACAGAACAGCATCAGGTGCAGAAAGTTTTTCATCATCGGTGCTCCACCTTTCGAAACCTTGGGTGACAGTCGATCGCCGCCGCATGGCATTATGCAAGGGCGGTAAGGCCGCTATATTCAAGGACTAAGGGTAACCCGATCATCCAGGAATGACCTATGTCAAACGCCGCCTATGCCAGCCTGAAATCCCGCTTTGGGCGCATCGCCGCGCTGAATGAAGCCGCCGCCATGCTGCATTGGGATGCGAGTGCGATGATGCCATCAGGCGGCGGTGCCGCGCGGGGTGAACAATTGGCGACCCTTGCCGGCCTTGCCCATGAATTGCTGACCGCGCCGGTGGTTGCGGAAGAACTCGCGGTGGCTGAGGCTGAAGGTGATTGGGATAGCGCAAACCTTGCCCTTATGCGCCGCGCCCATGCGCGCGCCACGGCCTTGCCGACCAGCCTGGTGGAGGCGACCACACGCGCCAATTCGGCCTGCGAGAAAATCTGGCGAGACGCCAAGGCGCGCGCTGATTTCGCCATGGTGCGCCCGGCCTTGACCGAAGTTGTCGCGCTGCAACGCGAAACTGCGGCAGCACTTTCAACGGCGCTTGGTATGGCACCTTATGATGCGCTGATGGATGGCTATCAGCGCGGCGTCACCGCGGCAGATGTGGAACCCGTCTTCGCTTCCTATGAGGCGTTTTTGGCTGAAGCCCTGCCGCGCGCTGAGGAAATCCAGGCCAAGCGTGGCGCGCCCGTCCCGCTGACAGGGGCGTTTCCCGTGGCAGCGCAGAAGGCGCTGTGCCAAGCGCTCTCGGCGCGCATTGGCTTGGAATATGATCATGCGCGGTTGGATGAATCGCTGCATCCGTTCTGTGGTGGCACGCCGACCGATGTGCGCATCACGACCTTTTATGATGAGGGTGATGTGGCCAAGGCGCTGCTTGGCGTGCTGCATGAAACGGGTCATGCGCTGTATGAGCGCGGCTTGCCGGCAGCCTATGCGCGCCAGCCAGTGGGCGAAGCGGCGGGGATGGCCGCGCATGAAAGCCAATCGCTGATTGTTGAAATGCAGGCCTGCCGTTCGGATGCGTTTCTGCGTTTTCTGGCCAGCGAATTGCGCACGCGGTTTGGCTGCGATGCGGCGGTGGTGGCGCCCGAAAATCTGGGGCGGCTATGGCGGCGCGTTTCGCGCGGCTTTATCCGTGTGGATGCGGATGAAATCACCTATCCGGCCCATGTCATTCTACGCTTTCGGTTGGAAAAAGCGATGATTGAAGGCGCGCTTTCTGTGGCTGATCTACCTGGTGCCTGGAATGAGGGGTTGGAAAAGCTGCTCGGCATTCGCCCGCCCAATGATGCCAAGGGCTGCTTGCAGGATATCCATTGGCATGATGGTGCCTTTGGTTATTTCCCATCCTATACTTTGGGCGCCATGGCGGCAGCGCAATTGATGAAGGCGGCGCGTAGCGCTGAGCCTGGGCTGGATAACGCGCTAGCGGAAGGTGATATGGCGCCCTTGCTTGGTTGGCTTCGCACCCATGTGCATGGCAAGGGATCGCTGCTCGGCTTTCAGGATTTGTTGCGCGCGGCCACCGGAAAGCCGCTGGACCCGAATGATTTCATGGAACATTTGCGGGCGCGGTATTTGGTGAATTAAGCGCGGCGGATCAAGCAATTTCCCGTAGCATCTTGGCGCGCATGGCGCGGGCGAAGTCGCGCCGAGTCTCAGCCACCATCACAAAGGCGCCAGGACCGCCCATCACATTTCGTTCATAATGCACATGCAGCGGTTCATTGCCGCGCGTGACCGGCGCGATTTCAATGGCGAGCCCATTGATGGTGATGCCCTGCGCCACTGCCGCATCCCGCGCATCCGGGGCCAGCGTGACGGAGCGCATATCCGGCCCATCGCCGGCCACATCAATCACGCGTTCATTCGCGCGATAGGGTGCTGCGGCGATCAACCCTGCCGCATGCGTGATGGCATCACCAATGGCGTTGTAGCTTTGCCGTGATCGTGGCGCGGCCAGCGCGGCATTGGCGAAAACCTGTGCGGAAGCCGCATCACTCACGCGGTGCCAATCCACAACAAGCGCGGCGCCACCAGGGCTGCCCCATTCCGTCATGGCAATCGCGATGGCACGGCGCGGATTGGCGGCAATGGCAGCAAGCACCGCGGGATGAATGATGGATTCCGCAATGCCTTCGCGTTGCAGGCGAAATTCATCTGCATCAATGGAACCGGAAGCATCCATCGCAAGCACCAACAGCAAATCTACTTCGGGCGCGGCCTGCGCCTGCGCTGAAGCACCGATCAGCGCTGGCGCGAAAAGCAAACCGCGGCGGCGCATGGCGGGCTTACCGTGCGCGCGCCAGCAAGCGCCGCGCGCGTTCCACGACAGGCAGATCAATCATCGCCCCTTCAAAGGCGACCGCGCCCTTGCCTTCCGCCAATGCCACATCAAAAGCCGCGATCAGGCGACGCGCGCGTTCCACTTCCGCCGGCGCTGGTCCGTATTCCTCATTCACGACGGCCACTTGCGCGGGATGGATGCAAGCCGCGCAGCCAAAGCCCAGTGCGCGTGAACG
>JBBAUC010000321.1:0-2678 GCA_040398485.1 Roseomonas sp.
GTGGGCTTGCCAGGAACACCGCCAGATCAGCAATTTCGGCTGATTCGATTGGGCGGTTAAAGGGCAGGCCGGTGATGGTTTCCGCCCAGCGTTCCTCATCGCCGAATTTCAGCTTCGCATTGACGCGCGCCTGGGTGATCATACGATCCGTTTTGGTCACGGCGGGATTGATGCCGACAACCTTCACGCCATTGGCCTGCGTCGCCGCGCCTAAAGCTTGCGTGAAGGCAATCAAGGATGCGTTGCCCGCACCGCCGCAGATATAGCCCGCCTTGGGTGAACGCCCGGCCATGCCGATGATGTTCACCACCGCGCCCGCCTTGCGCGCTTCCATCGCCGGCAGATAGAGCTGGCACAGATGAATATAGCCAAACACCTTCAGGCTCCAGGCTTCCTGCCAACGCTGGATGGAAATATCCTGCAAGCGCCCGGATGGAATGGCGCCGGCATTGTTCACCAGCACATCAATATCCGGAAAAGCGGCGTGCAGCCTTTCGCGTTCTTCAACACGCGAAAGATCAGCGGCGAGGGTTGCAACCCGCACCTGCGCCAAAGCGCGCACCTTATCCGCGGCGGTCGCAAGTGCCGCCGTATCGCGCGCTGTCAGCACCACATCGCAGCCTTCCCGCGCGAAGGCTTCCGCGCAAGCCAGGCCAATGCCTTTTGATCCACCCGTTACAAGCACACGCTTGCCGGCAAGTTGCATATCCATGTTCACACCACCAATTCAATGAGGAAGGGGCCAGGCCGCGCAAAGCTTTGGCTCATCAGATCCGCCACCTGATCAAGCGTGGTCGCCTGCGCGGCTTCCACACCCATGCCTTCAGCCAGTTTCACCCAACCGATATCAGGATTGCTAAGATCCATCATATCCATCGCAGTACGGCCTGGATTGGCGCCGACATTGCGGTATTCGCCAAGCAGGATCGCGTATTTGCGATTGGAAATGATCACCGTGGTCACCGGCAGCTTTTCGCGCGCCTGAGTCCAAAGCGATTGCACCGTATACATGGCAGAACCATCGGCCTGCATATTGATCACGCGCCGGCCACCGCCACCAACAGCCGCACCCGTCGCCAACGGCATGCCACACCCAATGGCGCCACCCGTGATCTGCAACCAATCATGCGGCGCCGCGTTATGGGTTTCGGGGAAGAAGCCGCGGCCATAAGAAACGCTCTCATCCGCAATGATCGCACCTTCCGGCATCAGCGCACCCAACACGCGCGCAAGCCCTTCCGGCGAGGGTGCGCCACGCGCCACTTCCGGGCGCGGGCCGCGATCAGGAATGGCGATGGCAGGCGCGTTCAACTCTGCCGCAAGCGCGGCCAAAGCCACTTCGGCATTCTGTTCATAGCGCGTCAGCACATGCACTTCGGCATTGGGCGGGTAATGCAGCGAAGGCTTGCCCGGATAGCCAAAGAAGCCGACCGGCGCCTTGGCATTCACTAGGATCAAATGCTCCACCCATTTCAGCGCATCAATCGCCTGGTCCACGTAATAGGGCACACGTTCGAGGGCGATGCGCCCGCGCCCGCGCTGGGTGCGGCCGTTTGAGCCCTCCGCCAGCAGCCGCGCGCCGGTTGCCTCAGCGATGCGATAGGCGTGCAACTGCGCGCCTTCGCGCAGGCTCGGGCCGCCCAGCAGTATCAGCACATTCTTCTTTTCACGCAGGATGCGCGCGGCGTTGCGGATGGCATGCGGGTCCGCTTCCGGCACGGCGGGTACCGGCAGGGCTGCCGCCACCACGCCGCCATCATTCCAGGCGGTATCGGCGGGCAGGATCAGGGTCGCGATCTGGCCTGGCGAGGTGCGTGCCGCCTGTACGGCCACGGCCGCATCCGCGCCCACCTTGGTTGAATCGGTTGAAGTCCGCACCCAGGCGGAAACGCCGCGGGCGAAGCCTTCCGTATCGGCGGTCAGCGGCGCGTCATAGGGTCGGTGATAGGTGGCGTGATCACCCGTGATATTCACAATGCCGGACCGTGCCCGACGTGCATTATGCAGATTGGCCAAGCCATTAGCCAAACCAGGCCCGCAATGCAGCAAAGTGCAGGCCGGCTTTTCCGCCATGCGCCAATAGCCATCCGCCATCCCGGTCACGACATTTTCCTGCAAGCCCAGTACGCAGCGCATACCGGGGATCCGGTCCAAGGCCGCCACGAAATGCATCTCACTCGTGCCGGGGTTGGAGAAACACACATCCACCCCACTACCTATGAGTGTATGGACCAGGCTTTCCGCACCATTCATTGCCGACTCTCCACTTGGCGTTATGGGGCGCAGCCTGCGCCGAGGGGCGGCTTCGGGCAAGATGCGGGGCTTGTATTGCGGTAATTTCGCCGTAATTAGACGCCAGAAACACAAAGCGGTGATAAAAAGCCGCCTCTGGGGGAGCTTGGGGTAAATGCCTCGTTTGGCCGTTGCCTTTTTTGCATCGGGCTTTGCCGCGCTGCTGTGTCAGATTGTCTGGCAGCGGATGCTAGGCATTTTCGCCGGCTCTGACACGATTTCTGCCGCGCTGGTGGTGGGCGCTTTCCTTGCCGGTCTTGGCATTGGTTCGATCATTGGCGCGAAGATCGCTGATCGCATTACGCCGGCGCGTGCGCTGATTGGCTTTGCCATCGCGGAAATCAGCGTCGGCATCTTTGCCCTGCTGTCCAAGGCATTCTTGTATG
>JBBAUC010000322.1:0-2641 GCA_040398485.1 Roseomonas sp.
CGCGGCATTTATCGGTGACCATACGTACGGAAATATCCGGATATTTCACGCAGAAAGTGCCGCCAAAGCCGCAGCAGATTTCCGGTTCCGCCAATTCAATCAGGCTTAAACCCTCAACCGTCTTCAGCAATTTGCGCGGCTGCGCCTTCACGCCCATCTCCCGCATGCCGGAACAGGAATCATGATAGGTCACGCTGCCATCAAGCCGCGCGGCGATTTTTTCCATACCCATCACATCGGTCAGGAAGGAAACCAGTTCATGCGTGCGCGCGGCGAGCGCTTCAGATTTGCCGCGATAATGCGGGTCATCATCAAATAGCGCCGGGTAGTGATGCGCGATCATGCCGGCGCAGGAACCGGAAGGGGCGACCACGTAATCATAGCCCTGGAAGGCATCTACCACCGCGCGAGCTATAGCCTTGGCATTGGCGCGATCGCCAGAATTATAGGCGGGTTGGCCGCAGCAGGTTTGGCTCGGCGGCACTTCCACCAGGCAGCCGGCTTCTTCCAGCAGCTTGATGGCCGCAAAGCCGACCGTCGGCCGATAAAGATCCACCAGGCAGGTGACAAAAAGCGCAACGCGCGGACGGGCTTGGGTCATGGGCTCAGTTTAGCCTTGGCGCGGCGCCCTGGCGATATGGGACAAGGTGTCAATTCAGACGCTGGCGCAATTCGCCGGCAAGGCCGCGGACGCGGGCCGCAGCTTCGCCTTCCGGCACCAATTCCAGGAAGCGATCAAGGCAGCCGAGTGCCGCGCCGATCCGTTCCAGCCTTTGGTTCATCAGCCCCGCTTCGCGCCAAAGCGCGGCATGGTCTGGCGCCAGGCGCAGCATGTCTTCCGTGGTGTCGAGCGCCGCCTTGATCTCGCCCGAACGCAGGCGCCGCAGCTTGATGTTGTTTTGCAGCCGCAGCAGCACTTCGCGCCGCGTCATGGGGCGCAGCACGCCGGGGCGCAATTCCGCCTTTTCGCCTTCCACGCGCTTCAGTAGTGCGCGCAAATCCTGCGCTTCCAGAACCTTGCCGCCGGCAAAGACATCAAGAATAAGCTTGCCCTTAGGCCCTTCCAGCGCCAGCAGGAAATGGCCGGGGAAGTCCACGCCAAAAGCGCCCCAACCCGCCGCATCGGCGGCATGCAGCCACAAAATCCCAAGCGCCACGGGCAGCCCGCGACGGCGTTCCACCACGCGGATCAGATTGGCATTCGCCATATCCTCATAGGTTTCGGAATCGCCCTGATAGCCAAAATGCCCATGCAGCGTTTCCGCCAGGATCAGCCGGCGCGCTTCCAGATCACCGCCATCCGCCTTGCCATCCATGCTGGCGGCATCCACCACCTTGCGGGCGATATCGGAAAAATGCGCGGCGACCTTGCGCCAATCAGCCTCAGGCGCATCCACCCGCGCCAATTGCAAGGCAACCGTCGCGATATCGAGTTCCAAATCCGGCAGGCTGCCGGCGGCTTCGATCGCGCTGCGTGGTTCGGGGGCATGGGTGATTGTCATCAACCATAATTTTACGTCTTCTTCAGGAAGGATCAAGCTTTATCGGCGGAATTCAGCGCAACAGCAGCGGCAGCATGGAATCCAGACGCAAAAGCCCATCCTCAGTTGCGCAAAGCCGGCCATTTTCGCGCCAAAACAGGTAACCCTCGTCCAGGCAGGCGGCCAGCATGGCGGGGTCCACCACCTCGGCAAAGGTAAGCCCGGCGCGGGCTTCGATTCGCTTGGGGTCTATGCCCTCTGTCAGGCGAAGCCCCATCAGCATGGCTTCCCGGCCTACGTCCGACGGGCTCAGGTTTTCGCTTTCCACCGCCGCATGGCCTTGGGCTTCCACCAGGCGGAGCCATTCTTCCGGCGCGCGATGGCGCCGAGACGCCTGGATGCGCCCCTCGCGCATGATGCGCTGATGCGCCCCGGCGCCGATCCCCAGATAATCGCCATAACGCCAATAAGCCAAATTATGCCGGCTTTCCGCGCTGAGCTTGGCATAATTGCTGATTTCATAGGCCTCAAGGCCAAAGCGCGCGGCTTCCTCGGCCGTTGCCAGATAAAGCCGCGCCGCGTCATCTTCCGCCGGCAGCGCAAAGGCGCCGCGACGATAGAGCGTTTCAAACTGCGTGCCGGGTTCAATCGTCAGTTGATAAAGTGAGAGATGATCTGCCGCGAGCGCCAAAGCCTGACGCAGTTCCGCCCGCCAGGCCGCTTCCTGTTGGCCGGGCCGCGCATAGATCAAGTCAAAGGAAAGCCTTGGGAAGATTGCGCGCGCGGCTTCCAAAGCGGCAATCGCCTGCGGCACATCATGGCGGCGGCCGAGAAAACCCAAAGCCTCCGCATTCAGGGATTGCACGCCAAGGCTAGCGCGATTGACGCCCGCATCACGAAACGCGGCAAGCTTCGCGGCTTCCACACTGGTTGGGTTGGCTTCCAGCGTGATTTCAATATCGGGCAGCGGGTCGAAGAAACGCGTGGCATCTTCAATCAAGGCCGCGACGGTTTCGGGCGACATCAGGCTTGGCGTGCCGCCGCCGAAGAAAATGCTGGCAAGCGGTCGGCGGCCAAGCAGCGCCGCTTCATGCGCCAATTCACGCCGGAGCGCGACGCGAAAGCGCGCTTCATCCACCCTGTCTCGGACATGGGAATTG
>JBBAUC010000323.1:0-2625 GCA_040398485.1 Roseomonas sp.
ACCGCTTCGTGCAGGAAAAACTCGCGGAAGGTCGCTACCAGAACGCCAGCGAAGTTGTCCGCGCGGGCCTGCGCCTGCTTGAGGATGCCGAAGCGACGAATCTCGAGCGCCGCGCCGCCATACGGGCCGAGCTCGCGGAACGCGCCAATGATGGCCGCCCCACACAGCCCGCCGCCCGTGTTTTCGAAGATCTCCGCGCCCACCATCAAAGCCAGGTGAAAGCCGACACGCATGGCGCTTAGTGTCCGCTTCCACCCGGCGGCACGAGCACAGCTTTTCGACCTTTACGAATTCATCGCCGCCGAGACCGGCCGTGACCGTGCGGGCGGCTTCATCGACCGTATTGAGGCCAGTTGCATCAGCCTCGGTACCTTCCCAGAGATGGGCCGCAAGGCAGAAGACCTTGGCCCCGATCTTCGCCTGCATCCTTTCGAACGCCGCGCGATGATCGTCTATCGTGTCACACCCAAAGCTGTGGAGGTCCTCGGGGTTTACTACGGTGGACGCGACCTGGCCGCCCTCTCAGCGCCGTCAGCGGGCGAGTAGCACTCCTTTTCCCAACTGGGTGCCGCCGCCGGTTCCAGGCCTCTCCGCTGCCCTGCTGCGCCCGCGTCCGTTTGTCTCGGGCATATTCGCCGCATCTACTGCGGAGGATTGAAACGCTATTCTCCGCAGGAGTTTGGGTTTGCCGCCGCGGCTGGTTGCTGCTGATAATTCCCAATACGCACGACGGGCTTAAGCACGGGCGTAGGCCCAGAACCTCACGGTTGAGCCATATGTCCGGTCGAATTGGGGGCTGGTCCGCGTCTCTTGTAGACTGACAACCAATGCTCTTAGATTTGTATCAGATTGCCCCAATGACACGGAGAGACCTCATGCCGGATATTCAAACTCAGGTGTCACGTCGCGCCTTGTTGGCCGCAGCGCCAGTTATCTTTGCAGGGGCCAGTGTTAAGGCGCAGGCGGCTTGGACACCGCAGCAACCCATTCGCATCCTGATTGGCTACGCACCTGGTGGCGCTGTGGACATACTTGTGCGCATTGTGGCTGAGGGGCTGCAACGGGTACGCGGCGTGAGTGTGATCCCTGAAATACGCAGCGGTGCCTATGGCTTTATCGCAGCACAGACCGCCGCGCGCGCCGCACCTGATGGTTATACATTGGCGAGTGCCATCATGGGCATGATGTGCGTAGCGCCCGCCATCCCCGGTATTCCCATCCCGCTCGATCTGGATCGCGATCTCACGCCAGTAACTGCGCTTGCTGGCACGCCCATGGCGCTTGTCGCGCGCCCGGATGCGCCCTTCAATGATCTTGATGGGCTTGCTGCTTATGCGCGCTCACGCGATGGCGCGGCGACCTATTCCTCGGCAGGCAATGGGTCCATCAATCATTTGGGCGGTGCCCTGATTGCTGGCGCGCTTGGTGTGCAAATGACGCATGTATCCTATCGCGGCGGCGCACCCGCGGCCTTGGATGTTTCTGCTGGTCGCATCGATATCATGGTCGCCAATGTCGCCGAAGTCGCGCCCGCCATTCGTGCTGGACAATTGAAGGGCATCGGCGTGACGGCAAGGGAAGCATCGCCACTAATGCCAGAACTGCCGCCTCTTGCCGGAAGACTGCCTGCGCTTGAAATCAATAACTGGTTCGGCCTGGCCGGTCCTGCTGGCTTGCCACGGGAAATCCGTGAAGGCCTTGCCACTGCATTCGCGGCGACCTTGGCAGACCCTCAAACGGCCCGGACGCTGGTGGAGCGGGGCTTGCTGCCGCTCAGCGAAAGTGGAGCGGTTTTCGAGGAACGCATCAAGCGCGATCGAGAGGCATGGCGCCGTGTTGTGCAGGCCAATAACATTCGCGGCGATTGAAGCCGTTCAAGGCCACAGTCTTTTCTCTATACTGGATCAGAAATATGTCGGCGTCTCTCTCGCTTGGTATTGATATTGGCGGCACCTTCACTGACCTGGTTGTCCTGGATCCGAGTGATGGCCGGGCGATCATCTGGAAAGAAAGCACCACGCCTGATGATCCTGCGCGCGGGACCATGCTGGGGCTCACGCATCTCCTTAAGAAAGGCAATATCGCACCCGCTTCGATTGGACGCGTTGTACATGCAACAACGCTTTTCACGAATGCCCTGATCGAACGAAAGGGTGCGCCGACGGGTCTGCTCACTACCGCCGGGTTCGCAGACGTTCTTGAGATCGGCCGAGAGCGTAAATACGAGCTCTATGATCTATTCCTGGAAATGCCCAAGCCCCTGGTGCCGCGGCCACTTCGCCGAGAGGCGCGTGAGCGTTTGGCACCAGATGGGCAGGTGGAAGTACCACTCGATGTCGAAGCCATGCTGCGAGAGGTGGAGATTCTGATCCAAGCGGGCGTTACCAGCCTCGCCATCTGCTTCTTGCACTCCTACGCAAATCCGCTTCACGAACGCATGGCGGCAGAAGCTGTCACACAAAAATTTCCAACGCTTTCCATAACCCTGTCATCAGATATCGCGCCGGAAATTCGGGAGTATCCACGCTGCGTAACAGCCGTTGCAAATGCCTATGTGCGCCCGATCGCGGAAATCTATCTTGATAGTTTGGAAAAGGCGCTGAAGCAGGTAGGCATACCAGGTTC
>JBBAUC010000324.1:0-2615 GCA_040398485.1 Roseomonas sp.
CGCGTTGCTCAAGCCAGGCAGAAACACCAGTTGCAATGCCAATCCCGCCCACCAGTAGCGCCGTCAGGCTTGCCAGCGTCAGGAAGAACGCCGCGCGATCCAGGAAGCGATTAACGCCGGGGGCAGCGACATCAGAGCTTCTGATGCGCCAGCCGGATTCCGGAAAATCCCGGCGCAAATCAGCAATGAAGCGCTGACGATCCACGCCCGCCGGCAGCGCAAGCCGATATTCGTAAGTGACCAGACTGCCCGGCTGGATCAGCCGTGTTGCGTCCAAAGACGCCAAGGCAATCATGGCGCGCGGCCCGAGCAAGGAGGGGCTTGCGACCTTATCCGGTTCCTGCGCGATGGTGGCGCTGAACGTGAAGCGCGCTTCGCCAATGCGCAGCACGGCGCCCGGCGCCACGCCAAGCCTTTCGGCAATGAAAGGATCAAGCAGGATATCACCCGCGCCGAGCGCGACAGGTGGTTGCAGTTCCAGCGCGCCGTAAAGCGGATAGGCGCCATCCACCGCCTTCACTTCCACCAGCATGCGCTGGCCTGAATCCGCCACCGCCATGGCGCGCAATGTCACCACTTCCGAAACCCGCGCCCCGCGCGCCGCAAGCCAGGCGCGTGGTGCCTCACCCAAAGGGCGATAGGGGGAAGCGATTTCAACATCCCCACCCAAAATCCGCGCGCCATCAGCGGCAAGCCCGGCATCCACGCCGGCGCGCAAAGTGCCCACCGCCGTAATCGCCGCCACGCCAAGGGCGAGGCAGGCCAGCACAATACGCAAACCCCGCAAGCCGCCGCGTAATTCGCGCCGCGCGATTCGGTACGCCAGCAGCAGATTGCTCACGCCGCCACCATTTGGTCGGACACAATCAGCCCATCCTCGATCCGCAATTGCCGCGGGCAGCGCGCCGCCAAGGCAGGGTCATGCGTGATCAGCAATAGCGTGGTGCCAAGCCGCGCGCGGAGGTCAAACAACAGCGCCATGACTTCCTCACCCTTCGCGCGATCCAGATTGCCGGTGGGTTCATCCGCCAGCAGCAAGCGCGGTTCAGCGACAAAAGCGCGGGCCAGCGCCACGCGCTGCTGTTCGCCCCCTGAAAGCTGCGCCGGGTAATGGCCCAAACGATGGCCAAGCCCCACGGCGCGCAAGGCTTCCGCCGCGCGGTCAAAGGCATCCCGCACACCGGCGAATTCCAAGGGCACGGCGACGTTTTCAAGCGCCGTCATGGTCGGGATCAAGTGAAAGGCCTGAAAGACAATGCCAAGCCTTTCGCGCCGGAAACGCGCCAGCGCGTCTTCCTCCATCGCGCCGATATCCGCGCCGTCAATCAGCAGGGTGCCTGATGTTGGGCGTTCCAAGCCCGCCAGCAGCATCAGCAGGCTGGTCTTGCCGGAACCGGAGGGGCCGACGATGCCCACAGCCTCCCCAGCATTCACGCGCAAATCAAGGCCGCGGAGGATGTTGATCTCGCCCGCCCCCGCCCTCACTTTGAAGCCAAGGCCGCGCGCTTCGATCAGGGGTTTTGTCGCCCCGGCGCTGGTCGTCTCGGTGACGTGAAGGGCATCCATGGTATCGCTGATCTCCTATCCTGCCCGCGCATATGGTCGCAGATGGCTCGGACGCCAATCGCTGGCGCTGCTGGCTTTGGGGGCTTTGCCGGCACAGGCGGCGGAAATCCGGCTGATGATGCTGGGGGATTCGATTACCGCCGGGTATGGGCTGGCGCGCGGCCAGGCGCTGCCGGCCAGGCTGGAAGCAGCCTTGCGCGCCAAAGGCAGCGCCGTGCGGGTGATTGATGCCGGGGTTTCCGGCGATACCACGGCGGGCGGGCGGGCCAGGCTGGATTGGGCCTTGGCCGAAAATCCCCATGCGGTGATTGTGGCGCTTGGCGGGAATGACGGGCTCCGCGCGCTGGAACCCCGCGCCAGCCGGGCCAATCTGGCCGCCATCCTGGATGCTTTGGCCGCAAAACGCCTGCCCACCATGTTCGCCGGGATGCTGGCGCCGCCCAATCTCGGCGCCGAGTATGGGCGGGAATTCGCCGCCAGTTTCAGTGACTTGGCCCGGGAGCGGCCCGGCGTGGTCTTCTACCCCTTCCTGCTGGAAGGCGTGGCGGGCGACCTTTCGCTGAACCAGCCGGACGGCATTCATCCAAATGTCGCTGGCGTGGAGGAGTTGGTTCGTCGCATGCTACCTTATGTCGAATCGCTTTTGGCTCGGGTTGCCGCGCCATAGGCTAACCGCCGGATTGCACAGAAGGGCCCTCGCCATGCTGCGTCTTTTCGTCGCCCTTGCCTTGCCGGCCTCACTCCGGGCGGAAATTGCGGGCCTGGTTGGCGGCATTCCCGGCGCGCGCTGGGTGCCGCCTGACAATTACCACCTGACTTTGCGCTTCATTGGCGAAATTGAGCCCTGGCGCGCCCAGGAAGTGGATGATGCGCTGATGGCGATCCGCGCGCGGCCCTTCACCTTGCAGCTTGCCGGCGTTGGCACATTCGAGAAAGCCGGGCGCATCCAAGCACTTTGGGTGGGTGCGGAGCGCAATGACGCGCTGACCCATTTGCAAACCAAGGTGGAAACCGCTTTGCAGCGCGTGGGGCTGCCAGCGGAGCGCAAG
>JBBAUC010000325.1:0-2614 GCA_040398485.1 Roseomonas sp.
TATTGGCTGAAACCGCCATGAAGCGCGACCAATTCGCCGCATCGGCATCAATATCCGTCTCGGCCAATGTGGGCACGCGGGTCCGCAGCGCCGGGGTCGCGACAATGTGATGCCCTGTCATGGCTTCGGCGCAGAATTGCCGCAGCAGCGGGCCGCGCCGCGACAGCGCTTCAATGTAAAGATGCGCCGGAATGGGATAGCCGCCGTAAAGCCGGGAAGACAGGTGAATGGAATAATCCGCGGCCCTTTCGCGCATCCCTTCCGCATGGATCGCGGCCCCTTCGGCCCGGCTGATCATGGCGGTATAGGCGGCGATGGCGCGGAGCGACGGGCAGGAAAGGCGCGTGATCGTCGCCCCGCGATCCCGCATGGCCTCAAGCGCGGCATCAAAGGCCTTCACCACCACATCATCGGCGCCATCGAAGAAATATTCCTGCGGGACCGCCACGGAAATGCCGCGCAAATCGCCGGTTAGTGCAGCCTCATAATCCGGCACGGCTTCGCGTGCGCTGGTGGCATCGCGCGGATCATGGCCGGAAATAATCCGCATGAAACGCGCCGCATCGCGCGCTGTTTGCACCAAAGGCCCGACATTATCAGCGGAAAACGACAGCGGCATAACACCCGCGCGCGATACGCGCGTTTGCGTGCCCTTAAGGCCCGTCACGCCACAAATCGTGGCCGGCAGGCGGATGGAACCGCCCGTATCGGACCCAAGCGCGCCATAGAAAAACCGCGCGGCAACACCGGCGCCGGAGCCTGACGAAGACCCGCCCGTGCAATAGCCATGCTGCCAAGGATTATGGCAATGCCCGAAATGCGCATTATGCCCGGTCGGGTTCTGGGCAAATTCCGCCATATTCAGCGTGCCCATATCAATCGCACCAGCAGCATCCAGCTTTTCCAGCACGGTTGCCGTTACCTTAGGCACGAAATCACGCCGGATTTTTGATCCGCAGGTAGTGACCTTGCCGGCGCGATAATACATATCCTTATGCATCATCGGCACGCCACCCAGCGGGCCGAGCGCCTTGCCCGCCTTGCGCGCCGCATCCGCCGCAGCCGCCTGTTCCAAGGCGCTGTCGCGATCGAGCCTGATTACGGAATTCACCTTGCCATCATGCGCAGCAATGCGCGCGAGGCAGCTTTCCGTGAGCGCAGTCGCCGTCACCTCACCACGCGCCACCGCATCGGCGGCTTCCGTCATGGAAAGTTCATGCAAAGCGCTCATGATTCCTTCTCCTGCTCGGCGCGCAAGGCCGCTTCAAAGCTGGAAGGCTCATCTTCAAAGGCCAGCGTGCCGCGCAAAGCCTCCAATTCCTTGAGCAGGCCGAGGTGATCAGCCAGGCCAAGCCGCGCGGCCTCATTCGGGCATTCAACGCCGCTCCATAAGCGGATGGCTTCCATGCTGGGGGGGATGGGGTCGGGTTTCATGCCAGTTTCTCCTGCGGTCACTCATGCTGCGACGGGTGAGAAGTCTTTGCAAATGCGCGGCCATGATGGCAGGCTTCGTTCCCAGCAAGCATGAGGATCGCCGCATGAAGATCGTGGATATCAAGGCATTCCCAACCTCCTTCCCGCTGCCGCCCAATTCCGGGCCTCGGCTTGGGATTGGCCAGGCGGTGAAGCGCGATGCGGTGATGGTGAAGATCGTCACGGAAGATGGCATTGTCGGTTGGGGCGAAAGCCATCATGGGCGCGCGCATACCGCCATCGCGAAATTGCTTGAAACCACGCTGCGCCAATTGGTGCTGGGCATGGATGCCTTCGACACCACCGGCATCTGGGCGCGCATCTACAAATACCAATTGGCGAGCCATGGCATGGGTGCCGGTACCGCCATGGCGATGTCCGGTCTCGACATGGCGTTATGGGATGCCAAGGGCAAGGCGCTGAACCTGCCGCTTTACAAGCTGCTGGGTGGCTCCGCGCGGGCGGTGCCGGCCTATGCCGGTGGTGTGGCGCTTGGCTATCAGCCGCCGGCGCAGCTGATTGATGAAGCAGCACCCCATATGGAAGCGGGCTATAAGGCCGTGAAGCTCCGCATTGGTGATACGGTGCGCGATGACATTGCGCGCATGGAAGCGGTGCGCGATGCCTTTGGCCATCATCTGGAAATCCTGACCGACGCCAATATCGGCTACAATATCGCGCAGGTGCGGCAAGTGATGCCTGAGATGGACCGGCTGAATATCGGCTGGCTGGAAGAACCCTTCCCAGCGCATGATCATCGTTCCTATGCCGAGGCTCATGGTTTTGGCAGCACACCGCTTGCCGCCGGCGAAAATCACTTCACGCGCTTTGAATTCACCCGCGTTCTGGAAGATGATGTGATCCGCATTTGGCAGCCGGATTTGTCCAAATGCGGTGGCGTGACTGAAACCATCCGCATCGCCGCCATGGCGTCGGCTTTCAAGATTCCGATCCACCCGCATTCATCCATGACGGGCGTCAATCAGGCAGCGTCCATCCATCTGCTCGCCGCGATTGATAATGGCGGTTATTTCGAAGCCGATGTCTCGCGCGCCAATAAGTTCCGCGATGAATTGGGCAGCGAGCCCTGGCGCATCGGCAAGGATGGCTGCGTGCGCCCGCTTGAAGCGCCCGGCATTGG
>JBBAUC010000326.1:0-2605 GCA_040398485.1 Roseomonas sp.
CGCCGATCGCGATGGATGAAGGCTTGCGCTTCGCCATTCGCGAAGGTGGCCGCACCGTCGGCGCCGGCGTTGTCGCCAAGATCACTGCGTAAGAACAGGATACCGGGTCCCACATCATGGACAGCCAAAATATCCGCATCCGCCTCAAGGCGTTCGATCACCGCGTGCTGGATGGCAGCACGCGGGAAATCGTGAATACCGCGAAGCGGACAGGTGCGCGCGTGCGGGGCCCGATTCCGCTGCCGACGCATATTGAGCGTTTCACCGTGAACCGCTCTCCGCATGTCGACAAGAAAAGCCGCGAGCAATTCGAAATCCGTACGCATCGCCGTCTTCTTGATATCGTTGACCCCACGCCGCAGACGGTGGACGCGCTGATGAAGCTCGACCTCGCCGCTGGCGTGGATGTCGAAATCAAGATCTGAAGGGCCGGGGGAGTTTACCATCATGGCCGCGAAAAATGGCCGCACTGGCCTGATCGCCAAAAAGCTGGGCATGTCCCGGCTGTTTAATGAGGATGGCTCGACCATCCCCGTCACGCTGTTGCATGTTGACAATGTGCGCGTGGTTGCGAAGCGCAGCGCTGAGAAGGATGGCTATGAAGCCGTTCAGCTTGGCATCGGCATTGCGAAGCCCAAGAACGTCTCCAAGGCGAATAAGGGGCATTTCGCGAAGGCTGCTGTGGAAGCGCCACGTAAAGTGGTGGAATTCCGTGTGGCCGGCGATGCTGTACTGGAACCCGGTGCCGTACTTTCCCCCGCGCATTTCGTTGCGGGACAGAAGGTGGATGTGACCGGTGTGACGGTTGGTAAGGGCTTCGCGGGTGCGATGAAGCGCTGGAACTTCTCGGGGCTTGAAGCCTCGCACGGGGTTTCCGTCAGCCACCGCTCGCATGGTTCTACCGGTAACCGTCAGGATCCGGGCAAGACCTTCAAGAACAAGAAGATGGCTGGGCACCTTGGTGTTGAGCGCGTGACCACCCAGAATCTGGAAGTGGCCGGCGTGGATGCCGAAAAAGGCCTGCTGTTGATCAAAGGCGCCGTGCCGGGTTCCAAGGGTGGCTATGTGCTGGTGCGCGACGCTGTGAAGCGCGCGCGCCATGCTGACGCGCCCTTCCCAGCGGCCATCGCGTGAACGAGGCGAAGATGCAAACCCCTGTCATCACCCTCGAGAACACCCAAGCTGGTGAGATCGAATTGCCGGAAGCGCTGTTTGGTGCAACGCCGCGCGCTGACATCATGGCGCGTGTGGTGCATTGGCAATTGGCCAAGCGCCGTGCCGGCACCCACAAAGCCAAAGGCATGGGCGAAGTTTCTGGTACGACCAAGAAGCCCTATCGTCAGAAGGGCACTGGCAATGCGCGCCAGGGTTCCTTGCGTTCGCCGCAATTCCGTAAGGGTGGCGTGGTGCATGGGCCAGTTGTGCGTGACCATGGCTATAGCCTGAACAAGAAGGTGCGTCGGCTTGGGCTGATCAGCGCGCTGAGCCAGAAGGCTGCCGAAGGCAAGCTGATTGTGCTCGAAAATGCCGCCCTGGCCGCTGATGCAAAGACTAGTGCTATCGCCGCGAAGGTGAAGGCGCTTGGTTGGACAAGCGTGCTGGTGGTGGATGCTGCGGCGGATGAGAATTTCGCCCGCTGCATACGCAACCTTCCCAAGGTGCAGGTGCTGCCGACCATGGGCGCCAATGTCTATGACATTTTGAACCACGAAGTGCTAGCGGTGACGCGCGCCGGCGTGGAAGCCTTGAAGGAGCGGCTGGCATGAGCGAGAACGCCGCGAAGCCGAAGAAGCCGGTGATCGGTAAGGAAAGGATGTATCAGACCATCCTGTCCCCGCTGGTGACCGAAAAGGCGACCCTGAATAGCGAACGTGGCCAGGTTACCTTCAAGGTGGCGGGCGATGCTACCAAGCCTGAAATCAAGGCGGCGGTTGAAGGCCTGTTCGGGGTTAAGGTGCTTGCTGTAAACACCATTGTGGTGAAGGGCAAGACCAAGCGTTTCCGCGGCCGTCCCGGCCAGCGGTCTGATTGGAAGAAGGCGATGGTGCGGCTTGCTGAAGGCCAAAGCATCGACCTCACGACGGGGCTCGCTTAAGTCATGGCTCTCAAGAGTTTTAACCCGATCACGCCTTCGCTGCGTGGCACGATTCTGATTGACCGTTCCGAATTGTGGAAGGGCAAGCCCGTCAAGGGGCTTACCGAGGGCAAGTCCCATTCGGGTGGCCGCAATAATAACGGGCGCATCACCTCGCGCTTCCGCGGCGGTGGACATAAGCAGTCCTATCGCATCGTGGATTTCAAGCGCCGCGACAAGTTCGGCGTGCCCGCGTTGGTGGAACGGCTGGAATATGACCCGAACCGCACGGCCTTCATTGCGCTGCTGAAGTACGAGGATGGGGAGCTTTCCTACATAATCGCGCCGCAGCGTCTGAAGGTGGGTGATACGGTGGTGTCGGCCGAACGCGCGGACATTAAGCCTGGCAATGCGATGCCGATGGCGGCCATTCCGGTGGGTACCATCATCCACAATATCGAAATGAAGCCGGGCGCTGGCGGCAAGATCGCTCGCTCTGCCGGTACTTTTGCGCAGCTGGTCGGCAAGGAT
>JBBAUC010000327.1:0-2592 GCA_040398485.1 Roseomonas sp.
CATGGTGACGCAGGCGGCTGTGCAAACGGCGGAATTTTTCCGCCCTGTAGTTGAAATCTTGCCAGCCAGCATGGCTTCCATGCAAGGATTAACGCTGTTCCTGACATTGGTTTTTGTTGCCCTTATCTGCATCGTCATGGGCTGCGGTATTCCAACAACGGCGCTTTACATCGTGTTGGCAGCAATTGCTGCACCAGCGGTGCAACAGCTTGGCGTGCCGCCGCTGGCCGCGCATCTTTTCATTCTCTACTACGGAATTCTCGCTGATCTGACTCCACCCGTCTGCGTCGCAGCCTATGCTGCCGCAGGGATTGCCGGCTCACACCCCTTCAGAACGGGACTTACCGCCTTTCGACTTGGGCTTGCCAAGGCTACCGTACCCTTTGTTTTTGCCTATTCGCCGGTGATGCTGATCATGGTGGATGGTTTCACCTGGGGTGATTTCCTGTTTACCACGATCAGCTGTGCGATCGGCGTTTTGGTACTGGGCATCGGCCTGACAGGCTATGCCTTCACCCATATGGGGTTTGGCGCCCAGGCCATATTGGTGATTTCAGCGCTGTTGATGATTTCTCCGAATATTTCCATGACCCTGACCGGGGCAGTGCTGGCGCTGCCCGTATTCTTCCTGAATTGGCGCCATTCGCTGCGCAATGCGCCGAGTTGAGTTTTATCTTTCCTCCAGCACCGCGCGCAGCTTGTGCATCATGGCTTCGCGTGCCGCATCATCCCGCGCGTTTTCTGTCGCAGTTTCAATCGCAAGCATCAGTGCCGCGCGCTGATTATGCCAATCGGGGCGCATGCTGTGCACCGGATCAGCGCGCCGGCCTTTGGTTTCCAGGCGCTTCGGGCGTGCACCCTTAGGCAGCGCCCAACCCTCATCCAGCACCGGCATGATCACTTGGTCCGTGGCGGTAATCCCGCCCTCGGTCAGGCGCTTGGCCAGCGCTTCCATCGCCGGCGCTTCGCCGTGCACCAGGAAGACGCCACCCATGACTTTTCCGCGCGCCGCAAGCCAGCGCGCCAATTCAGTTGCATCAGCATGGCCGGAGAAATCACGAATCTCGGTGATTTTCGCCGATACGCGAATGGTCTCGCCCTGAATGCGAACCTCCGGCTTGCCTTCCTGCAACAGCCGGCCGAGCGTGCCTTCCGCCTGATAACCCGTCAGCATGACTGTGGCGGCGGGGCTCCAGAGCCAGCGCTTCAAATGATGCCGGATGCGCCCGGCATCACACATGCCGGAACCTGCAATGACGATGTGAAAGCCTTCGGCTTCCGCAATGCGGCGGCTTGCTTCTCCACTTTCCGTTGGGCGGATCAAGTGGGAACGCAAGGCACGGCGTACGGAATCACCGTTTTCCAGCGCTGCCGCATGTTCCAAAAACACTTCCGTTGCGCGGATCGCAAGCGGGCTGTCCATGAAAATCGGCGCTTGTGGAATGGTACCAGCCTGCATCAACGTCACCAAATCCCAGCAGATTTCTTGGGTACGTTCCACCGCAAAGGCAGGGATCAGCAGCACGCCATCTGGCTTCGCCGCTTCCTGCACAATGGCTGCAAGCTTCGCCCGCCGCGCCACATGGTCCACGCAGGGCTTTTCCTCATCGCCATAGGTGCTTTCCATAAATACGTGATCCAGCGCGGCTGGCGCTTCAGATTCATGATGAAACACCGAACAATCCGGCCCTAAATCACCCGAGACAAGCACGCGCACCGGCGCATCCTTGCCATCCGCGCATTCAATTTCGATCGAGGCAGAGCCAAGCATATGCCCCGCATTCCACCAGCGCGCCCGCACGCCCGGCACGGGTTCCACCCAGCGTCCGAAGGGCACCGCGCGAAAGGCCGAAAGCACCGCCGCCGCATCCTCCGCCGTATAGATCGGCTCCACCGGGGCGCGCCCCCGATGGCGGTTGCGGCGATTGAGCTGCGAGACCTCCATTTCCTGCACATGGCCGGAATCCGGCAGCATGACAGCACACAGATCCGCCGTCGCCGCCGTGGCGTGGATCACGCCGCGAAAACCAGCCGCCTTCAGCTTGGGTAACAGACCGGAATGGTCGATGTGGGCATGCGTCATTAGCACCGCGTCAATTTCACGCGGGTTGAAGGGGAACTCCTCCCAATTCAGGGATTTCAGTGTCTTAGGCCCCTGGAACATGCCGCAATCCACCAGAAACCGGCTCTGCCCGGTATCGAAAACCAGGCAATAACCGGTAACGGTGCGTGCCGCGCCGCAAACCCTGACTGATAAGGCCATTTTTTCCTCCCCAGCATCTGTTCTGGGCTGTGCAAGAGCAAGCCTTGTCCCTTGGCGGGGCTTTGTCCAGCACAAAGCGGGTGATGCGGATTTTCATTGATAATGAACAAAAAAAAGTAGAGTATACTCAAAACGAAGCGACCTGCGCAAAAGTCCGCGCCATGAAGGCAAAGCGAGAAAGCAAACAATCATGAATCCGCTTGATGTCACCCGTTCGATGATGGATGGCCTTGGGGCTGACGGCGATACCTGCGTAAAATGCGGATCACGCTCACTTGGGCTTTGCGCGCCTTTGGACGCAGCCACACTGGATGACATGGCCACAGATA
>JBBAUC010000328.1:0-2563 GCA_040398485.1 Roseomonas sp.
AGCCCCCCCGCCAATTCCACCGCGCATATCGCGACAAGCACTTGCCGCGCGCCAATCCGGGAAAGACCTTCCGGGCGGCAGGTCACCCCGCGTGGGCTATCGGGCACTGGCAGATTGAAAGTGGCGCCGGGCTGGATGCGCCGCGCTGTCAGGCTCCAGCTTTCAAAATGCCGGCGCCAGGGGGCAAGCGCGCCATCGCGGGCCGCATCTGGTGGTTCATGGGTGAAGCTTGTGACGGCGCCATCATCGCGGCGCAGCACGGCAAGCCTTTCGCCGCGCAACACCTCCGGCGCCAGGCTGATGCGGGTTGCACGCGCCGGAGCATCGCGTTCCACCGCGGCCACATTCAGGCAATCGCGGCGCGGTGTCCGGTCCAGCCTTTCCCATTGCTCGCGGCAGAGCTTGCGCCACGGGCCCCAGGCAGCGCCACCGACCGAAACCGCAGCCGTCATCGGCGTGATCGGCGCGCTGAGCGGCAAGGGCGGCGCGGCGGTACGCCAATCAGGCGCTTGCGCAAAAGCCTCTGCGCTGAAAAAGCTCAGCGCAAGCAGCAGAAGGCGCAGCACCTCCTAAAACATGCCCGGCGTCGGGATGGCATTGATGCCAAGGCTGCGTGCCGTATCCGCCAAAATATCCCAGGTGGTGCCATCCACCGGAATACCGCCGGCGAGCCGCGCGGCACGCGTCGCCCTTTCCTTCTCACCCGCCACCAACACGGGCTGATCAGGATCCGCGGGCGGAGACGCCTTCACATGCGCGATCACCGCCGCCATTTCAAACCGGAAGGCGGCCAAATCACCAAAGCGTGCCGGATCAATCACAAAGGCAAGCCAGCCATTGACGATGCTGCCATCCTTATGATGATGCGGCGCGGCGGTGACGCCGCCGATCAGCGCACCGGCCAGGATTTCGCACATCAAGGCGAGCCCATAGCCCTTATGCCCACCAAAAGGCAGCAAGGCGCCGCGCGGCTGGTCCCGATACAGCACACCCGGATCATTGGTGGGCTGGCCCTTGGCATCCACCAAAGCGCCATCCGGCACCGGCTTGCCGGCATTGAAGGCAACGCGGCATTTGCCGAGCGCGATGGCCGCCGTGGCGAAATCCAGGATCAGCGGGTGTTCACCTTCCGCCACTGCCGGCACAGCAACGCAGACCGGGTTGGTGGACATGCGCCCATCGGTCCCGCCAAAGGGCGCCACCGCGCCAGGGCCGGAAACGCCATTGACGAAATGGACCGAAATCATCCCAGCCCGCGCCGCCTGTTCGCCGTAGGAACCAATGCGCCCCAGATGATGCACGTTCTTCAACGCCATCACCGCATGGCCATGCTGGCGCGCGGCATTGATCGCCCAATCCATGGTGATGCGCCCAATACGCTGGCCATAGCCCATCTTGCCATCAAACACGGCAAGCGATGCATCCTGGCGCACCGCTTCCGGCATGGCGCCGGCATTAAGCTTCCCGGCACGGAGATTTTCCACATAGCGCACCAGCAGCATGATGCCGTGGCTGTCATGGCCTTGCAGGTTGGATTCCAGCAAATGATCCGTGACCATCGCCGCTTCATCTTCCGCGCTGCCTCCGGCACGGATCATGGCATGCACCAGGCCGCGCAAGGCAGCGGGATCAACGCGGAGCATCGGGGCGGCTTTCATAGGTTCTCTCCTGTGGTCTGTTGGGCGCTTGATCGGGCGTGCGTCACGGCACTTGCTTCAGAAAGGCCGCAAGTTCCTCACGCCAAAAGCGCGCCTGGCCAGTGGTGCCATGGCCGGCGGTGTCGGTACTGCCCGGGATCAGCAGCAGCCGCGCATTCGGGATGCGCGCCATGGCCGCCGCCATCAGCCCGGTTTCATGCGGGTTGCGTTCATCATCCGCGGAATTGATGGCGAGCACCCGCGCCTTGATCCGCCCAAGCAGCGGTTCCGCGTCAAAATCCCGCGATGCCTCATACATATAGATAAGGTCATTGGCATCCGCTGCCGCCGGTTGGGCCAGGCGCTGATCCAGGACGGTATCCGCCGCCGCGCGGGTGGGGGCGGCTTTCTGCAACGCCTGAGACCCGCCATTGGTCGCGATATTGAAGAACAGGAAGGCAAGCGAAAGGGAAGCCGGCTGGCTGGTGTAATTCCCCCCCTGATAGGCCGGGTCTCGGCGGATGGTTTCGGTCATCATGCGCCGCAGCATCCAATTTCGACCAGACATGGCGGTGGGCTGCGCTGCCATGGGCACGATCGCATCCATGAAATCCGGATGCGTCACCCCCCAAAGCCAGGCCAGCATGCCCCCCATGGAATTGCCGATCACCAGCCGGACATGGCTGATCCCCAGCCCTTCTGTGAGCAGCCGGCGCTGGGCGGCCAGGATATCGGCGTAATTGAACTGCGGAAAACCTGTCCTTAGCCCATCCGATGGCTTGGAGGATTTGCCCGCCCCCAGCGCATCCGGGATGATGATGAAGTGCTTGGCCGCATCCAAAGCCTGGCCGGGGCCAAAAAGCTGACCGGCAAAGGCTGGGGAGACCATGCTGCGCGACGACCCCGCCGAGCCATGCAGCACCAAA
>JBBAUC010000329.1:0-2555 GCA_040398485.1 Roseomonas sp.
GACCGCGGGCATCGAACCGGAATAGACATTTCAATAATTGTCAGGCTAGGCTGACAGTATGGCACGAACACCCAATGATGCGGCGGGGGCCCCGCCGTCAGATGTAGCCGCCCTTTCCTTCGAGCAAGCGCTCGCGGAGCTTGAGGGAATTGTGCGGGAATTGGAAAGCGGCAAGGGCGCCTTGGAAGCCTCGGTCGCCGCTTATCAGCGCGGCGCGGCACTGAAGCGCCATTGTGAGGCGAAGCTCGCGGAAGCGGAGCAGAAAATCCAAGCCATTGTGGATAGCCCGGCCGGGTTATCCTTGCGAGACGTGGAATAGCGCCCTGCATGTCCGCGCCCATGCCTGATCCCACCAAGGCCCTTGCTGCCGCCATGTCGGCAGCGGCAACGGAAATTGATCAGGCGCTTGATGCCTTGATCCCGCCGCCGGAAGGCGATGAGGCGCGGCTGTTTGAAGCCATGCGTTATGCCAGCATGGGCGGCGGCAAAAGGCTGCGCGGTTTCCTGGTGCTGGAAGGGGCGGCGCAATTCAGCGTTTCGCGCGAAGCGGCGCTCCGTGTGGCGGCAGCGATTGAAATGCTGCACGCCTATTCGCTGGTGCATGATGATCTGCCCTGCATGGATGATGATGATCTGCGCCGCGGCAAACCCACCGTGCATCGCGCTTTTGATGAGGCAACCGCCGTACTGGCCGGCGATGCGCTGCAAACCCAGGCTTTTCTGGTGTTGAGTGAACCCGATACGCACCCCGACCCCGCCGTGCGGGCGGAGCTGTGCCGCACCTTGGCGCGGGCCGCCGGGGCGCGTGGCATGTGTGGCGGGCAGATGCTGGATATGCTGGCAGAAGAAGCCGGCCGGCCTTTGGAAGAAGCTGAAATCGGCAGGCTGCAATTGCTGAAGACCGGCAAGCTGATTGAATTTTCTGCTGAAGCCGGCGCCATTCTTGGCAAGGCACCTATCCAGCTGCGCCATGCGCTTTCCGCCTATGGCCGTGATATGGGCGCTGCCTTTCAGATTGCCGATGATGTGCTGGATGCCACCGCCTCAGCCGAGGAAACCGGCAAGCGCACCGGCAAGGATGCCGATGCAGGCAAGGCCACTTTGGTCGGGCTTTTGGGACTTGAACGCGCCAGGCTGCAAGCGGAACGGCTTGCCGCCCAGGCGCAAGATCATCTGGATGCTTTTGGGGAAGCAGCCGCGCATTTGCGCGCGCTGGCCGATTACACAATCGCGCGGAGAAGCTAAATGAACCGTCCTGTCACACCGCTGCTCGATCGTATCACGATCCCAAGCGATATGCGGAATTTCTCGGGCGAACAATTGAAGCGCCTGGCCGAAGAATTGCGCGCCGAGACCATTGACGCGGTTTCTGTCACCGGTGGGCATCTTGGCGCATCGCTTGGCGTGGTGGAATTGACCGTCGCGGTACACGCGATTTTCGATACGCCGCATGACCGGCTGATCTGGGATGTCGGACACCAGGCCTATCCGCATAAGATTTTGACAGGGCGGCGCGATCGGATCCGCACGCTGCGCCAGGGCGGCGGGCTTTCCGGCTTCACCAAACGGAGTGAGAGCGAATACGACCCCTTCGGTGCGGCGCATTCTTCGACCAGCATTTCCGCCGGGCTTGGCATGGCGATTGGCAGCCAATTACAGGGCAAGGATCGCCATGTGATTTCCGTGATTGGCGACGGGTCTATGAGTGCCGGCATGGCTTATGAAGCCATGAACAATGCTGGCGCATCCAAGGCGAACCTCATTGTCATCCTGAACGATAATGACATGTCCATCGCGCCGCCTGTTGGTGCGATGAGTGCTTATCTGTCCAAGCTGATTTCATCGCGCCCCTTCCTTTCGCTGCGTGATATGATGGCGCGGCTGGCCAAGCGCTTCCCTGCTCCGTTGGAGCGCGCGGCACGTCGGGCAGATGAATATGCGCGCGGGCTGCTGACCGGCGGTACGTTGTTTGAAGAGCTTGGCTTCTATTATGTCGGCCCCGTGGATGGTCATGATTTGGACCATTTGCTGCCCATTCTGCGCAATCTGCGTGATACGGATCACCAAGGCCCGATCCTGCTGCATGTGGTGACGCAAAAGGGCAAGGGCTATGCGCCGGCGGAATCCTCGCCCGACAAATATCACGGCGTCGTGAAGTTCAATGTCATCACCGGCGAACAGGCCAAGGCACCGCCTGGCCCGCCTTCCTTCACCAAGGTCTTCGCCAATGCGCTGATCGCGGAAGCTGAGGCGGATGAGGGCATCGTCGCCATCAATGCCGCCATGCCAACCGGCACGGGGCTTGATCTATTCGCGAAGAAATTTCCGCGCCGGAGTTTTGATGTTGGCATTGCCGAACAGCATGCGGTGACGTTTGCAGCCGGTCTTGCGACCGAAGGGCTGAAGCCGTTTTGCGCGATCTATTCCACCTTTTTGCAGCGCGCCTATGACCAGATCATGCATGATGTGGCGCTGCAATCCCTGCCCGTGCGCTTCGCCATGGACCGTGCCGGGTTGGTGGGCGCGGATGGCGCGACCCATGCGGGGTCTTTCGA
>JBBAUC010000330.1:0-2531 GCA_040398485.1 Roseomonas sp.
GCACACCATCCAGATCGTCACCGATGGTCCGGCGCCGACACTCCCCAATGATTTCATCCGGCTTTTCATCACCTCTGCCCGCGCTACCGCCGGCCTGACGCCGGAAAACGCCAATGAGGTCTTCAATAGCGGCCGCGCGGCAATCGGCACCGGGCCTTATCGGTTTTCATCCTGGACCCCGCGTGAGCAATTCGCGGTGGAACGCAGCGATAATTACTGGGGCAGTCGTCCGGCCTGGGGCCGCGTAGTGCGGCGTGAAATCTCCAACCCCGCCGCGCGCGTGGCGCAGCTTCGCACCGGCCAGGTTGATATGATTGTGCGCGTGCCGGCCGCCGATGTCTCGACCCTTGAACGCGACCGCAATATCAATGTGCTGAAGGCCGAGACAGTCTATGTCTTCAACTTGGCGCTCGATCAACGTGAGCCAACGCCGCAAGTCACCGCCCGCGATGGGGCGCGCCTGGCTGCGAATCCCTATCGCGATGCGCGTGTGCGGGAGGCGATTGACCTTGCCATTGACCGACGCGCGCTCGCGGAAATTGCCATGGAAGGGCTTGGCTCTCCGGTCAGCCAGATGGTGACACCGGGTATCTTCGGCTTCAATCCGGCGCTGACCATCCCGACCACCAATATCAACCGCGCGCGGCAGCTTTTGACCGAAGCGGGCTATCCGAATGGCTTTCGCATGGTGCTGAATTTCACCAATAATCGCCTGCCTGGTGATGCCGGTGTTGGCGCGGCGATGACGCAAATGCTGGCGCGCATTGGCCTTGAAGTGCAGGCGGCGGGCCAGCCGGCGGCGGTGATCTTCCCGGCGCGCGCACGGGGTGAGCTTTCCAACATCATGGCCGGTTGGGGCACCCTGACTGGTGAGGCGAATTACTATTATGCCGCCAATGCGCATTCCAATAACGCGCAGCTTCGCCTTGGTGCCTTCAATTGGATTGGCTTTTCCGATCCAGAAATTGATCGCCTGATCCAGGCCGCCAATGTGGAGTTGGATGAGAAGAAGCGCGAAGCCCTGCTGCAACAGGTCGGCGCGCTTTGGAATGAAAAGCGCGTTGTCATTCCCTTGGCCGCGGTGGCTTCCGCCTGGGCCATGCGGCGTGATCGCGTAACACTCCGTGTTGGCCGCAGTGATGAGGAAACCTATGCCTGGGATATAAGCCCAGTCAGTCGCTAAGCGCGAAGCCCAGCGTCATGCGCATCGCGGATATGAACTGGATGCAGGTGGAAGCTTACCTCCGCCATGATGATCGCTGCGTATTGCCCTTTGGCAGTACGGAGCAGCATGCGCAGCTTTCACTTTGTGTGGACGCGATCTTGGCCGAGAAAGTTGCGGTGGAGGCAGCGGAGCCTTTCGGCATTCCAGTCTATCCCGCCATGCCCTTTGGTCTTGCGCCCTATTTCGCGGCCTTCCCGGGCAGCATTTCGCTCAAGGTGGAAACATTATTGGCGGTGGCGCGAGACTTGATTGAAAGCGTGGCGCGCGCTGGGTTTCGCCGCATTCTGATTGTCAATGGCCATGGCGGTAATGCGCCTGTCGGTGCGCTGGCCTTACAGATGATGACAGAAAATCCTGCGCTTTCGATCAAATTCCACAATTGGTACAATCAGCCCAAGACTTGGGACACTGCCATGGCCATTGATCGTTCCGGCAGCCACGGCAATTGGATGGAAAACTTCCCCTGGACGCGCTTGGCCAATGCGCCATCGCCTTCTGGTTCCAAGCCCGGGGTAGATACGGCGCTGATGAAGGCAAGCCCACCTGCCAAGGTACGCGACATGCTGGGCGATGGTTCCTTCGGCGGCGAATGGCGCAAGCCGGATGAGGATATGCTGCGCCTTTGGAGCGCAGGTGTTGCGGAAACCCGCGCCGCGTTGGAGGGGCCATGGCCGACCCGATAGTCATTTGGGGCGCTGGCGCGATTGGCGGCACGCTTGGTGCGCATTTGGCGCGTGCAGGGCATGAGGTGCTGCTGGTGGACACCGTGGCCGAGCATGTTGAGGCCTGTCGCACCACGGGCTTGACCATATCCGGCCCGGTTACCGAATTCACGCAAATCATTCCCGCTGTCACGCCGGCTGAACTCACGGGCCGCTATTCGCGCATTGTGCTCGCGGTCAAGGCGCAGGCCACCAAAGCCGCTTTGCCCATTCTGGCACCGCATCTTGCGCCGGATGGCTTTGTCTTTTCTGCGCAGAATGGCCTGAATGAATTGGAAATCGCCGAAGCCGTCGGGGCCGAGCGTACCATGGGCTGCTTTGTCAATTTCGGTGCGGATTGGCATGCGCCGGGGCAGATTCTCTTTGGTAATCGCGGCGCCTTTGTGGTGGGTGAGATTGATGCCGCTATCCGGGACCGCACCCGCGCGATGCATGCGCTCTGCCAGTCCTTCGAACCAGAAGCGATTTTAACCACCGATATCTGGTCCTATCTGTGGGGCAAGATGGCCTATGGCGCCATGCTATTCGCCACCGCGCTCAACCATGATTCCATGAGTGAGAATTTCGCCGATACGCGCCGCATG
>JBBAUC010000331.1:0-2526 GCA_040398485.1 Roseomonas sp.
CAGCGCGGCATTTAACCTTGCTGAGGCGTGAGCCCACCCATTTCCATCCGCCGCCCAATCTGTTCAGCGAATTTCGCTGCCGCTACCGGCAGCGCGCGGCCCCTGAGTTGCCCAATCGCCAGAGGGCTTGCGGGGATATCGCGTGGGTCAATCTGGCGCGCCACCAGCCCATGCCGTTCGCGGATGGCAGCCGGCGCGCCGATTGCGATCTGAAAGGTGATGGCCTTTTCAAACCGCACGTAATTGCGCAGAAATTCAAAGGAATTCGACTGCACCACGGGATGCAGCCGGAAGGAACTGCGTGCCGCCGCTTCTTCCAGCAATTGCCGCCCACCATAACGCTGCGCCGGCATGGCCAGTGGATATTCCGCACATTCACGAAGGCGCAGCACGGGCTTTGCTGCCAGCGGATGATCTTCCGCCATGATCGCGACCAGCCTCTGTTCGGCGGAAGCGATGATCTGGAAATCACGCATCGGTTCCGGGCGGAACACCATCGCCAGATCAACTTCAAATTCAAGCAGCGCCGCCAGTGCTTCACCATGGTCACGCACCTGCAAATCGAACTCCACAAGCGGGAATTCCGCACGATAGGAAGCGATCATGGATGGCAGAAAATCATAGGCCAGCGCCTGGCTTGAGGCGATGGCAATCGTGCCGCGCCGAAAACCCGACAGGTCTTCGATCTGGGATCGCACGCGGCCCATATCGGCGATCTGGTTGCGGATATGCCGGATCAGCAATTCGCCGGCGGCATTCAGCCGCACGCCGCGCGGCAGGCGTTCGAAAATCGCGGTGCCCAGTTCCGCCTCCACATCCTGGATGCGGCGGTTGAGCGCGGAGGGGGTCAGGTTGAGCTGTTCCGCCGCGCGTCGGATGGACCCGGTGCGGGCGACCTCATTGATATAGTTCAGAAGCCGCAAATGGCGCATGGGGGTGCCTAGTGGTGCTTTTTTCGCACTAGATATGCACGAAATCAGCAGAAGACGGCAACACTTACCATGGCCTATGCCCCAAACCCAGGTCCAACGGCCCCTCCGGCCCCGTCCTGAAGAGGTTCCCATGCCGCTTTCCACCACCCGTCGCAGCCTGATGCTGGGTGCGGGCGCACTCTCCCTGCTGGCCAGCCCCGCTATCGCCCAGTCCCTGCTCCGGCTCAAAATGGTGCTGAACTGGCGCTATCAGGGCCCCCAGGGCTGGTTCTTTCTGGCGGATGACCGGGGTTATTTCCGCGAGGCCGGCCTCGCCATCACCATAGATCAGGGCAATGGCTCGGGCGCCGCGGTGGGGGTGGTTGCTTCCGGTTCCTATGATCTTGGTTTTGGCGACATCAATGCGCTGATCCAGCTTGTGGCGCGTGGCCCGGTGGGGGGTGCGACGCCGATGGCAATTTCGTCCACCTTCAATCGCCCACCCTTCACCATTGCGGTGAAGGCCGATGGTCCGATCCGCTCGCCGAAGGATCTGGAAGGCCGAACCCTGGGCGGCCCGGCCAATGATGGCGCGTTGAAGTTGTTCCCCGCCTTTGCACGCATGACCGGCATTGATGCGACAAAAGTGCAGATCACCAACATGCAGCCCAATCTGCGGGAGCAGATGTTACAGCGCGGCCAGGTGGATGGCGTATTCGGCTTTGTGAATACCATCCGCTTTTCGGCAAAGCTGGTCGGCATTGATCCTGATAAGGATTTTCGTTTCATCAATTATGGCGACCACGGCATGGATCTTTATTCCAATGCCATCATCGTCGCGCGGCGCTTGGTGAATGACAACCCGGCTGCGCTGCGCGGTTTGCTGCGCGCGATTGATCGCGGCTTGAAGGATACGCTCGCCAATCCTGACGCGGCGATTGATGCTGTGGCGCGCCGCGAGCCTTTGATCAACAAGGTGGTGGAAAAGGAACGCCTGATGGCGACGCTCCGCGATGAAATGAGCCATCCGGAAATCGCGCGCATCGGGCTTGGCGATATTGATGATGCACGCTTTGCCAAATCCATTGGCATTGTCGTGGAAGCGGATGCGCTGCCGCGCACGCCGGCGCCGACCGAAGTGTTCAACCGATCCTTCCTGCCGCCTCTCGCAGACCGCATCACGAAGCTGATCTGACCACGGGAAACCATCATGGAACTGAATCTGAAGGGGCGCGTCGCGGTCATTACCGGCCCGGCAAAGGGGATGGGTGCTGCCGTCACACTGGCCTTTGCGCGCGAAGGCTGCCGGCTTGCGCTGATTGGTCGTGATGTCACGGCGATTGAACCGGTGGCCGTGGAAGCCCGCGCACTGGGAGCGGAGGCGATTGTGATTGCCTGCGACATTACCTCGGGTGCTGCCTGCGAAGCCGCAATGGAGAAAACCCACACAAGCTTTGGCGGGCGGATTGATATTCTGGTGAATGTCGCGGGTGGTTCGGGGCCGATAGGCAAGACCGGATGGGAAACCACCGAGGAGGAATTCGATGAAATCGTGC
The DNA here is from genome assembly GCA_040398485.1 of Roseomonas sp. Classification (GTDB taxonomy): domain Bacteria; phylum Pseudomonadota; class Alphaproteobacteria; order Acetobacterales; family Acetobacteraceae; genus Neoroseomonas. Next base: position 2,468 of record JBBAUC010000331.1, read on the forward strand.
ATCTGAACATGCGCGGTTGCTTCAACACCATGCGCGCCTGCCTGCCCACCATGATCGCG
>JBBAUC010000332.1:0-2510 GCA_040398485.1 Roseomonas sp.
TTGCGCGAAACAATTGATTGCAGCGCCGCCGTGACATGGCAGGCGGCCAATACGGGATCAATCGAAACCTCAGGCCGCGCGCCGTGGGAACCCTTGCCGGTGATAGTGATATCGAAAAACGCGCCGCCGGCCGCGGTTGGGCCGCTATTGATCGCATATTCGCCAAGCGGCATGCCGGGGCGGTTATGCATGCCGTAAATCGCATCGCAGGGGAAACGCTCAAACAGCCCATCCGCCAGCATGGCAAGCGCGCCGCCGCAGCCTTCCTCCCCCGGCTGGAAGATGAAATGGACAATGCCGTCGAAATTGCGGGTCTCCGCCAAATATTTGGCGGCGCCAAGCAGCATGGTGGTGTGCCCATCATGCCCGCAGGCATGCATCGCCCCCTTCACCGTGCTGCGAAAGGGCAGGTCTGTCAGTTCATCCATCGGCAGCGCATCCATATCGGCGCGCAGCCCAATGGCGCGATTGCCGGAACCATTGCGGAGCACGCCAACCACCCCGGTGCCGCCCACGCCGCGATGCACTTCAATACCCAGGGCTTCCAGGGCGGTGGCCACTTTCTCTGCCGTACGGAATCCGTCCATGCCCAGTTCTGGATGGGCATGCAGATCACGCCGGAAAGCAGTGAGTTCGGCCTGGTGGCGGCGGATGGCATCAATTGGGGACATGGCGGGCTCCGGGGACTGGTTTCCCGCCCATCCTGCCTGGAAGCGGCGCGGGGCGGAAGCACCCGCGCTTGACCCGACCGCCCCCCACCGCTACCGCCAAAACAGATCAAAACAGGCGAGTCACACCATGGCGCTTACCGATGCCCAGCAGCAGGAAATCGCAGCCGCCCGCGCAAGCGAGGCGCCCACGCGCCGCCCGAGCGTGCCGGCGCTGGAGGCCATGCTGTTCGAGGCGCTCCCCGTGCTGGATCACGGCTTTGTCCGGGTGATTGATTACATGGGCGATGACGCCGCCATTGTGCAGGCGGCACGCGTATCTTACGGGCGCGGCACACGTGCAGCGAATGAGGATCGCGGCCTGATCCGGTACCTCATGCGCCATCGCCACAGCACACCGTTTGAGATGTGCGAAATCAAGTATCACGTGAAGCTGCCGATCTTTATCGCGCGCCAATGGATCCGGCATCGCACCGCCAATGTGAATGAGTATTCTGCGCGCTATTCCATCCTGGACCGCGAATTCTACATCCCCGCGCCGGAAAACCTGGCCGCGCAATCTTCCATGAACCGCCAGGGGCGTGGCGATGTGCTTGAAGGTGCTGAAGCCGCGCGCGTGCTTGATCTGCTCCGCGAAGACGCTACGCGCAATTACGATCACTATCTTGAAATGCTGAATGAGGATGATGAAGGCGCTGCGCGCGATGAAGGCCGCCAGGGCCTGGCACGCGAATTGGCGCGGATGAACCTGACGCTCAATGCCTATACGCAATGGTATTGGAAGACGGATTTGCACAATCTGCTGCATTTCCTGTCTCTGCGCGCCGATGCCCATGCGCAATATGAAATCCGTGTCTATGCCGATGCCATACTGAAAACCGTTGAGGCCTGGGTCCCCATGGCCTTTGAAGCCTTCCGCGATTACCGCATGGGCGCGGTGACATTCTCCGCGCAAATGATCGCGATCCTGCGCCGCATGCTGGCCAATGAAGCCGTGACACAAGAAACCAGCGGGCTTTCCAAGCGGGAATGGCGCGAAATGATGGATATGCTGGGGCGCTAATCCTCAGGCTCTCCCAGAGCCGGGCAATTACCCCTTCAACCGCATCTCAAAATCCGCCTTGCCGGCGGCGCAATCGGGGCAGGTCCAATCCTCCGGCACATCCGCCCAGCGTGTGCCGGGCGCCAAGCCTTCTTCTGGAGCGCCTTTCGCCTCATCGTAAATGAAGCCGCAAAGCGCGCATTCCCATATCTGAAGCGCAGCCTCGGTCATTGCGCGCTCAATCCAGCTTCACATTGTTTTCGCGCACGGCATTGCCCCATTTGACATATTCGCTCCGCATGAAGGCCAGGAAATCATCCGGCGTGCTCATCATCACCTGAGCGCCAAGGCCCGAAAGCCTCTCCCGCGTTGCCGGTTCCGCCAGGATGCGGTGCAATTCGCGATTGAGCCTTTCAATGATGGGCCGTGGCGTGCCGGCGGGCGCCACGAGGCCAAGCCAGGCTGCCGCGTCAAATCCCGCCAGCCCCGATTCCGCAAGGCTTGGCAATTCAGGTTGCAGCGCGGTGCGCTGCGTTGTTGTCACCGCAAGCGCCCGCACACGGCCGTCACGAATATGGGGCAGGGCGAAAACCTCGGTATCAATCATCATATCAATCCGCCCAGCCAGCAGATCGGTCAGCGCCGGCGCGCCGCCGCGATAGGGCACATGGGTCAATTCAAGCCCGCCGGCCGCGCGCGCGAACATCATGGTGATCAGATGCGATGTCGTGCCATTGCCGGATGTCGCATAGGTAAGCTGCCCCGGGCGTGCCTTGGCCAGTGCGATCAGCTCCGCCACA
>JBBAUC010000333.1:0-2484 GCA_040398485.1 Roseomonas sp.
TCAAACCCCCCTACTGTATTATGTATACAACGCACCCTCTCTAGAGAGCTATATATATCTAAATCTTGTTTCATTTATAATAATAATAAGAAAAGGGGAGGCTTTTCAATAACTTAGAGTGAAACAGAGGCTGTGACAAACGCCGTTTTTCCGTTTCAAAACGCCTTTTTATGCAGCAAAAACAGGCTCTTAGCCCGTGACACAGCAGATAGCCGCTAGCCGGCGTGTCAACAGGCGCTGCAGCCGGGGACAGGCTCTGGCGGCGAAGCCGGGGGCTGGCGCGCGGCTGGGCGGCGGTGGCTGCGCGGCTGGAAGCGATTTTAAAGCCCGCTGCGCGCGTCCGGGTGCTGGGGGCGGTGCTGGTGCCCGCGAGATGCTGGCGGCGCTGTGCGGCCCGTTTCCGGGCAAAGAAAAGCCCGGCGCTGGGCCGGGCTAGGTGGGGTGGGGGATGTGGCGGCGGCTATAGACCGCGCTCTTGCATCTCGGCATTGACGGCGGCCCATGCGGCCATATCGCGGGGTGGTGCGCTTTCCTCGCTGTCGCGGCCATAGAGCCACCAATAGCCTTTCAGGGCATCATCAGGCAGGCGGGTGAAGCGCTCCGTGTAGTAGGCAAGCCACTGATCAAACGTGGCGGCGCTGGGTGCTGTGGTGGTGTTCATGGGTGTTCCTCTCATTTCATGGCGGCATATGCGGCGGCAAGCTGCCAAGCCCGCGCGCGGGTTGCGGCTTTGACAACAGAGCCAGCGCCCCACTGCACTAGCCACACATCAGCGTAGACCTGCTCGCACGTCGCCTCTGGCCAACGGCGCTTGACCCGGGCAATATCGTTACGGGTGCTCATGGTGATGTTTCCCTTGCGTCACATTGTAATGTGATGGGGGAGGTTCGCGCCTCCCCCGGTGTGATTAGTCCAGTATGCCGCGCATTGCTTCGCGGATTGACGTAGACGTATAGCGTGCGCCGTCTGGCGTGCTTTCGCCGTGTAGGGCAATCGCTAGCTTTGTTGCCCCAACGCCTATGCCGTATTGCCGCGCGAACGACCGCGCCATGCGATAACGCCCTTCGTCGTTATTGAGCCAAAGGCTCACGTTCCAAGCGTTCCAAGAGCGATGCCCGTTGTGTGGTTTGGTTGTCATGGTCTGTTGCTCCCTGTGGTGATTAGGCGGTCAGGCCGCAAGCTTCGATGAAGCGGGTGCGGTCAAAGCGGGTGTTCTCGCTGTGCAGCCGGTCGGCGAGTAGTCGCGCCACACCGGCAACGCCCATGCGCTCGCCGGTCAAGCAAGCGCGGGTGCGGTCGCAAACGGCCATAGGGGCCGACTCGCGTTCAATGTCGGCCAGTAGGCCGCGCAGCGTCTCGGCAAGCATCACGTAATCCTTGCGTGTCATGGTCTATTGCTCCCTTCAGATAGCGGCCAGAACGGCCAGAACGATAACGAGCGCGGCAACGGCCAGCGCGGAGTGAAGGCGGGACTCCATCACAGGCCCAGCTTCTTTCGCGCATCTTCCATGCTGCTGGCATAGAAACCCACAACACGTCCGGGCTTGGCTGTGGCCGGCCCGTTTAGGTAGCTCACCCAATAGTCGCGGCCCGGAACGTTCCGTTGGCCCGGCCAGTTTGTGTCAGCGCAAAGCCACGTGGTTCCGTCTGCTTGCTCGATGGTGGTTCGTGTCATGGTCTGTTGCTCCCTGTGATGTGGTTAACGCAATATCTCGGCACACTCGAGCAAGCGCACTAGCTCCCGCGCCCACTGTTCGGCTTCCTTCTGTTTCCCGCATTGCTTGTAGGCAATGGCCTTGGCCATAGCGCGGGCGACTTCGCTCCGGTCGATCATGGTGTTGCTCCCTTCGATGTGGTGGGCCGGCGCTGGGCCGGCCCTGTTGCTGTCAGGCGTGGGCTTGGCCGGTGAGCTTTTCGATAAGGGCGGCGGCTTCCGCATAGTCGCCTTCGTAATGCTCTTGCATCGCGGCGTTGCCAGCCCGCGCACCCTTCAATGCTTCTGCCCGCGCTTCATATGCTGCGGCGTTCAAAGCCATCTTGATACGAATGTATTCCCCGAAGGTGACTTCGAGAGTGACTGAATTAAGCATCTGGTTCCCTTTCCACTCAGGCGGCACCGTTGCCGCACCATGATATGACCATGAAACAGCACATAGCGTCAACAGTAAACGTCAACAACCAGCACCGGATGTGGATATATATTCAGCCGGATGTGGTGCAATGCCCTGCCCGTTTCCGGCTGGCGGCGGGACTGGCACTGCCCGCGCACCCCCACCCACCCACTCGCGCGCGCAAGCCCGCACCGCGCATAAATATATACCCACTGTCAGGCAGATCTCGTTCCAAATCCGTCCAGCGACATTTCCCGGCCATCCTCAGACCCCCCCCCCCCGAAAACACCCCCCTTTCGTTTTATCTGTGGTTCCATATATAATAATTTATTGCGCTGAACGGGCTGGTGGATGCGTGGTTCCATATATAATA
>JBBAUC010000334.1:0-2378 GCA_040398485.1 Roseomonas sp.
TCAGATAACCCGCCCTCCTCCTTAAATTTTCTTGCCACCTCATGCCAATCCTGCGCCATCAAAGCAGTTAAATTTCCATGAAATCCAACCCAGCCTCTGCGAATTTCCTTGTTTAGTCCGGCAGTGAACAAGTAATTTGCGCATGATGATGCGCAAATGCCATCCACGATCACCGTCAATTGCCTGGGTAGTAAATGGCTTGCAAGACGGACCCCGACCTCGACATCACCACCTTTGGAGTCAAGATACAAAATCCTGTCATCTGGCCTAAGGATAGCCTCTAATCTTTCAAAATCGCCCTGTTGAATATCGCCACTAAACCTAATCGCGTTGTGGTCGATTCGCTCCCAGGTTCCGCCATTCGCAGAAAGCGAACACAGGAGCATTACAAACACCATTGGTTTGATCATCGCGTATCCCCAGCTTGATTGATGGGGCTTGAACCCACTGGAAGGGACGCGTGGCACGCAGCGGCATTGCCCGGTGACCCTTCATATGCCTCGCGCAAGCAAAGCCCCATTGGGAAGTTGATCCTTGATACGCTTATGGCGCGGAAGGGTAAATCAAACCCTTTCCAGCACCGTCGCAATACCCTGCCCCACACCGATGCACATGGTAGCCAAAGCGCGCTTCAGCCCGCGCTCCTGCATTTCATGCGTGGCGGTCGCGATCAACCGCGCGCCGCTCATGCCCAAAGGATGGCCGAGCGCAATCGCGCCGCCATTCGGGTTCACGCGCGCATCATCATCGGCAATGCCAAGCCCGCGCAGCACGGCCAGGCCTTGTGCCGCGAAGGCCTCATTCAATTCAATCACATCCATCTGATCTTGCGTGAGGCCAAGCCGCGCAAACAGTTTCTGCGTCGCCGGCACCGGGCCAATCCCCATCACGCGCGGCGCGCAACCCGCCGTCGCCACACCGACAAACCGCGCGAGCGGCGTCAAGCCATGGCGCTTGGCGGCCGCTTCACTCGCGATGATCAGCGCGCAGGCGCCGTCATTGACCCCCGAAGCATTGCCCGCGGTCACCGATCCATCCGGCTTCACCACCGGCTTCAACTTGCCAAGCGCCTCCATGGAGGTTTCGCGCGGATGTTCATCAGCACTCACCACCACGGGATCCCCCTTCCGGGAAGGGATGGTCACCGGCACGATTTCCTTGGCAAGCCTGCCATTCTTCTGCGCCGCGGCGGCGCGCGCCTGGGAACACAGCGCCATGGCGTCCTGATCTTCGCGCGCGATGTTGTGATCGGCAGCGACGTTCTCCGCTGTCTCCGGCATGGAATCCGTGCCGTAGCGCTTATGCATGGCAGGGTTCACGAAACGCCAGCCAATGGTGGTGTCGTAAATCGCATTGCTGCGCGAAAAGGCGCTTTCGGCCTTGGGCATCACGAAGGGCGCGCGAGACATGCTCTCAACGCCGCCCGCGATCATCAATTCCGCTTCGCCCGCGCGAATGGCACGCGCGGCGATGCCCACCGCATCCATACCGGAACCACATAGCCGGTTCACCGTGCTGCCGGGGATGGCTTGCGGCAGGCCAGCCAACAGCAGCGCCATGCGCGCGACATTGCGGTTATCTTCGCCCGCCTGATTGGCGCAGCCGAAAATCACATCATCAACCGCCGCCCAATCCACAGATGTGTGGCGTTCCATCAGCGCCTTCAGCGGCACCGCGCCAAGATCATCCGGCCGCATGGAAGAAAGGCTGCCGCCGTAGCGACCGATTGGGGTGCGCAAGGCAGCGCAGATGAAAGCTTCGGGCATGGTATTGTTTCCTCACAAACGGCGCTGTTATTCCGGCTTCACACCCGCAGCGCGCAGCACATCCGTGTAGGTCTTCACGCCTTCGCGCACCAGATTCATCACCTGTTCGGGCGTTTCATAACCAGCGCGCGGCACAACGCCGGCCAATTCATTCAGCCGCGGCGCGCTTTGCTGAATGGCGGTTTGGAAGGCCGCCCCCAGCGCGGCCACAACCGGCGCCGGCGTGCCGGCCGGGGCCAGCATTGGGAAGAATTCTTCAAAGATAAAACCCGGTATGCCGGCTTCAGTCGCGCTCGGCACATTCGGCAAGGCCGGGCTGCGCTGACTTGATGCGACGGCAAGTGCGCGCACGCCACCACCACGCACCTGGCCAAGGCAGGATGCCATGGTGGGCGTGCCAAATTGCGCTTCACCACTCACCAGCGCGGCCACACCTGGCCCACCGCCGCGATAATGCACCATTTCAAATTGCGCGGCGCTGATGCCGCGGAAAATCTCGCCCGCCAAATGCACGCCGCTGCCAATACCGGCCGAGGCGAAATTAAACTTGCCAGGATTGGCGCGTAGCAGTGCAAGCAGTTCCGCGGCCGTAGTCACCGGCGTGCGCGGATT
>JBBAUC010000335.1:0-2363 GCA_040398485.1 Roseomonas sp.
GGAACTGTCGCGATTTGCGCTACGGGTTGCGGGTCGCGTGCGGGATCGAAGGGCAAGTCGCGCTGCAGCGCGGCATTGACCGCGAGGTTCTGTACATTGCCCATCAGCAGCAGGTGCCCATCCCGCGGGGGCGCCGCGCGGGCGACCGCTTCGGCGGCGATATTGCCTGTCGCCCCACTCCGATTCTCGACGATGAAGCTTTGTCCAAGCCGTTCGCTGAGCCGCTCAGCCAGGGCGCGGGCGACAAAATCGAGCGGCCCGCCGGGTGCAAAGCCGACCAATAGGCGAACAGCGCGGGTCGGGTAGGCCGCATCCTGCGCCATGGCGGCGCGAAAGGCGCCGCTCGCCATGCCAAGACCAAGGGCCAAGCCTGATCGACGCGTCATGCCATTCATTGGGTGTTCGCCGGACTAAGCGGGTTTCGTAGATCTGCATACCGGGCGGGGTCGCCCGCCCATGCGCTGTCGCGGGCGCTGGGTTCCTGCATCATGGAAGACCCTCGGCAATGCTGTTTGGCGATTATGCATCGGGCACACGACCCTTCACCGCCCAAGCTGTCGCCGCATAGGAGCGAGGACCATCCGGATCGCCGTCCAGGTAGGCGCGGCGAACATGTTCGCGCAGCTGGGCAATCATGGACGCGTCGAGGGTGGCCACATACGCGGCTGCCGGCCCCTGACCACCGATGAGCGGCCCCCAATAATCATCAAAATCTGCATATTCCATGCGGATCGTCAGCATGGTTTCACGAATGTTCAGGAACCCGGCATGGCGCCAGGCAGCAGCTAAATCGCCGGGGCGCGTGGTGGGCCTTGTTAAATTCTGGGCGCGCAGCGCATCGGCCTTTGGATCGAGCATCGCGGCCGTATCCGCGAATATGCGCTGCGCGACGACACCGCCACGCGCATCCCACGAAGCGGCAGCGACCACGGCACCAGGCCGCGCGACGCGACGTATCTCTGCCAGCGCATCGGCCGTGTTTGGCACGAAGGGGAGAACCAACATGGAAAGCACGTGGTCAAAACTGGCGTCGGGGAAGGGCATGGCGCAGGCATCGCCCACGTGGAATTCGATGCGAGGGTTGCTGATGTATCGCTGCGCGTGATCAATATAAGCGCCTGAAGCATCCAGTCCGACAATCCGGCTGGTGGACAGCCGGCCCGCAAGGGCGAGCGTCAGGCTACCGGTGCCACACCCAAGATCAAGAATTTGTCCGCCATCGCCAAGCGCTGCAAAATCGAGAAAAGGCTCTGCCAACCGTCGGCTCCAGCGGCCCATTTGCTGTTCGTAGGCAGCGCCATCGGTGGCGGAGAATGTCGAAGATGAGATCATTTGGCCCTCCAGCGGCGGCGGCGTTTCGCTCTCTATGGGTGGTATGGCGATCAACGGGTCATGGGGATCATTACAGACTTTTTTTTCCGGCAGTCAATGCCGATACGGCATAAAGAGCAGGGATGGATCTGCGCCACGCCAGGACATTCGTTACCATCGCGGAACTGGGTACGGTCTCCCGCGCGGCGGAACACCTGCGCATCGCGCAGCCGGCGCTGTCCCGGCAGATCGGCGACCTTGAGAAGGAGCTTGGGATCAAGCTGTTTGACCGCGTCGGTCGCCGCCTGCTGCTGACGGGGGAAGGCGAGCAACTGCTGACAGACTGCCGGGTACTCCTGAACAGCGCCGCAGCGATCAGGGAGCATGCGCGACAGCTCCAGGATGGGAATGCGGGCATGCTGAAGGTTGCGTCATCACCACAGATGATCGAGGGCGCGCTTTCGGCTTTCTTGCTGCGCTACAAGGAAAGATATCCGAAGGTACAGGGGAAGCTGACCGAGGTGATGGGATGGGCGGTAACCGCCGCGCAGCTTGAAAGCGGCGAAATCCACCTGGGGCAAAGCCTGATGGGGGCCGCGCCGCCCGACGATGCACGCTTCGCCTGCCATCCGCTTGAATCGATCGAAATCCTGGCTGCCTTCAGCCCAGGCTTCAGGCCCAATGCAGACGGCAGTATCGAGATTAGCGAACTTGCCGCGCACCCATTGCTCGTACTCGGCACCGAGTACATCTTCCGCCGGAATTTGGACGCCGCCTGCCGCCTTGCTGGCATTCAGCCGAACATCGACTATGGAGGCCGCACACCTCAAACGCTGCTTGCCATGGCCGAGAGCGGGCATGGTGTCGCCATCATTCCTTCCGCCCTGCGAACCGACCGATACCAACTGCAGGTTGCCGCGCTCACTTATCAGGGCGATCCGCTACGTGAGCGCGCGGCTATCTATTGGGACAGGCGTAGGCCGCTGCCGCGGTATGCGGTGGCGTTCTGCGACATGTTCAGTGCTTATATGCGGGAGGTTTTCCCGATATCT
>JBBAUC010000336.1:0-2312 GCA_040398485.1 Roseomonas sp.
GCTTTTGCCGTTTTACCTCCGCCGCCGTGTCGCCAAGGGGAAGGAAATCGCCGGGCGTCTGCCCGAACGCCAGGGCCATGGCGCCGCGCGTCCAGCAGGCCGACTGGTCTGGTGCCATGCGGCCAGCAATGGGGAGACGCTGTCCCTGCTGCCGCTGCTGGAAGCTTTAGCCAAGCAGGATCAGGCGTTGTCCTTCCTGGTCACCACCGGCACCGTGACCTCCGCGCGCTTATTGGAACAGCGGCTTTCGCCGGAACTCGCCCTCCGCACGCAGCATCGCTTCCTGCCTTTGGATGTGCCGCGCTGGGTGGCGCGGTTTCTGGAAGCTTGGCGGCCTGATTTGGCCGTGATCGTTGAATCTGAACTCTGGCCGAATACACTGGCGGCAGCGGGCCGGCAGGGCGTGCCGCTGGCGCTGATCAATGCGCGCATGTCGGCGCGCTCCGCCCGAACTTGGGGCTGGGCGCCGGGTTTTGCGCGCGCTTTGCTTGGGCGCTTTGCACTGATCCTGGCGCAGACGGAGGCCGATGCTTCGCGCTTTTCGGCACTGGCCGGGCGTGAGGTGCCCTGCTGGGGGAACCTGAAATACGCCGCGCCGCCCTTGCCGGCTGATGCTCCTGAACTTGCGCGGTTGAGCGCAGCCTGGGCGGGGCGGCCGGTCTGGCTCGCCGCCAGCACCCATCCGGGGGAGGATGAAATCATCCTGGCGGCGCATCGGCTACTCGCCCCGGATCATCCCGGCTTGCTGACGGTGATTGTGCCGCGCCATCCACAGCGAGGGCCGGATATCGCCGCTTTGGCGGGGGATTTACCGGTAGCACGGCGCGGTGCTGGGCAGGAAGCGAGGCAGGGGACCGCCATTTATGTCGCTGATACGCTTGGCGAATTGGGGCTTTTCTATCGCCTGGCGCGCATCGCGCTGATTGGCGGGTCCTTGGTGCCGCATGGCGGGCAGAACCCGCTGGAAGCGGCGCGGCTTGGCTGCCCCATCATCACCGGCCCGCATCACTTCAATTTCGGCGAAATCATCACGCGGCTCAGCGCTGCCCATGGCTTGGTAGAAACCCCGGATGGGCCAGGGGCGGCGCAGGCGCTCGCAGGAAACATCTCGCGTATCCTGGCTGATCCCACGGCAGGGCAGGCCATGGCTGGGGCGGCGGGGGCACTTGCTCAGGACCAGGCCGGCCTGCCGGGTCGCATCGCGACAAGCCTGTTGCCCTTGATCCGCCCGGCACGGTAACATGCCCTGTCCGGGGACGACCAATCCACAATAATCTCGGGGGCCTTACCGGAAAGACGGCGAAGCCGCGCGGATAGGAAAGCCCGAGCCAAGTGATCCAAGCCCTGCGCGCCTGTCGCGCGATGCGGGCACCATGGAAGGTTTGAACGGTTTCATCTGATGCGATCGCCTGGATTCTGGAGCGATAAGCCTGGTGTGGCGGCAGCTTTGCTCTCGCCCATTGCGGCGTTTTACGCGGGTACAACAGCGCGGCGCATGGCGCGCCCGGGGCAGCATTTGTCGCTGCCCGTGATTTGCTGCGGTAACGCCACGGCGGGTGGCGCGGGCAAAACCACGGTCGCGCTTGATTTGGGCGAAAGGCTCAAGGCGCGCGGGCTGGCCGCGCATTTCCTGCTGCGCGGCTATGGCGGCAAGCTGAAGGGCCCGGCCCGGGTTGACCTCGCCAGCCATGACAGCCGGGCGGTGGGGGATGAGGCTTTGTTGCTGGCCGCCATCGCGCCCACCTGGGTTTCGGCGGATCGCGCCGCGGGCGGGGCGGCGGCGCAGGTGGCCGGGGCGCAGGCGATCATCATGGATGATGGGCTGCAAAACCCAACCCTCGAAAAGACGCTATCCTTGCTTATCATTGATGGGTCCTATGGCTTCGGCAATGGCCGCGTGATCCCCTCTGGCCCCCTCCGCGAACCGGTTTTTGCCGCCGCGGCGCGCTGCCAGGCGGCGGTGCTGATCGGTGAGGATGAAACCGGCGCGCTCGCCCAACTACCGCCCGAACTGCCCGTGCTGCGTGCCCGGCTGGTGCCCGGCCCGGAAGCGGCGGTACTTGCTGGCAAGCCCGTGGTCGCCTTTTGTGGCATCGCCAATCCGCGTAAATTCTTCACGACCTTGCAGGAAGCCGGTGCCGTTCTGGCCGCGCGGCATCCCTTTGCGGATCACTACCCCTTCGATGACCAGGAAATCCGCGACATCCTGGCCGAGGCGGAAAAGCTCCGCGCCACCCCGGTCACGACGCGCAAGGACATTGTGCGCATCCCACCGGCACTGCGGACGGGCATTCAGGTGGTGAGCATCGCCC
>JBBAUC010000337.1:0-2309 GCA_040398485.1 Roseomonas sp.
AGATTGTCTGGCAGCGGATGCTGGGCATTTTCGCCGGCTCTGACACGATTTCTGCCGCGCTGGTGGGTGGCGCTTTTCTCGCCGGGCTTGGCATTGGTTCGATCATTGGTGCCAAGATTGCCGACCGTATCACGCCGGCGCGCGCGCTGATTGGCTTTGCCATTGCTGAAATCGGTGTTGGCATTTTTGCCCTGCTGTCCAAGGCATTCTTGTATGATTGGCTGGCGATGGATCTGGCCGGGGTGGTGGATGACCCGGCGATGATCTTCGCGCTCTGCTTCGCCGGGCTGGTGCTGCCGACCACGCTGATGGGGGCGTCGCTGCCGCTTTTGGCGCGTGCTGTCTCGACCGCTTTGGACACAGTAGCAGAGCGCATCGGCCTGCTTTACGGGCTGAATACCTTCGGTGCGGGGCTTGGCGCTCTGCTGGGGGGTTGGTTTCTGGTCGGCAATCTTGGCTTTGTTGGCGCGCTATGGTTGGCGGCAGGGCTGGAGGTTTTTGCAGCGCTGGTCGCCCTTTCCCTGCTGCCGCAGTTGCGCGGCCTGCCCTTGCCCGCGCCGAGCCCTGTCAGCAAGGCGGGCAATGCACCTTTCGGCAGCCTGCCGCTATGGTGCTTTCTGGTTTTCCTGTCTGGCTATGTGATTGTGGCGCTGGAGATTCTCTGGGTCCGCATCATGGGCCAGGTCGGGCAATACCACGCCTATCTTTTCCCGACTGTGCTTGGGATTTTTCTGCTGGCCGATGGGCTTGGCATGGCAGTAGCGGCGCGCATGGTGCGGCACCTGAAGGACCCGCGCCCGGCCTTTTTCATCACCCAAGGCGCGGGCTTTGTATTGGCAACACTGCTGCTGGCAGCACTTTGGCTCGCCATGCCGCTTTGGCCCATTGCTGATCTGATGGCAGTGGATCATTCGCGCCTGCATGGCGGGGCGCTGGCGATGATGATCTTCTTGGCCGTGGTCGTGGTGGGCCCGCCTTCCTTCCTGATCGGCATGACCTTCGCCTTTGTGCAGCGCGCGGTGCAGCAGGATTTGGCGAGTGTCGGCACGCGGGTCGGCTGGGTGCAATTGGCCAATATTGCCGGCAATGCGGCGGGGTCCATTTTCACCGGGCTGATTACGCTGCATTTCCTGGGCACTGCCGGCACGCTCAAGCTGCTGGCCGCGCTTTCACTTTTGCTGCTGCTCGGTTGGCTTTGGCATGGCGGTTGGCGCCGGCCGGTAGAAGCGGGGTTGGCTCTGGCCTCTGCCCTCGCGCTTTTGTTCATGCCGAGTAATGCCGGGCTTTGGTCACGCATGCATGCGGAAGGGCCGGGCAATATGGTGGCCTGGGCTGAGGATCGCTCGGGCATTGCCTTCTTCCGAGACAGCAAAAGGTCGGATGGGGTGGCGGAGGGTCCCTTCTTTATCCAGGGCTTCAGCCAGGGGCGCATTCCCTTCCTGTCGATCCATCAATTCCTGGGCGCGGTTGGGCCGCTGATGCACCCCAATCCGAGAAATGTCCTGGTGATTGGGGTGGGGAGTGGCGGCACGCCCTGGGCGGCGGGCATTCGCCCGGAAAGCCAGATTCGCGCCATTGAATTGGTGGCACCGGTGCTGACGGCGCTAGAAGAAATTGGCCGACATTACCCGGATGGTCCCATCGCGCGCATGTTCAAGGATCAGCGCTGGGATATGGAATATGGCGACGGCCGACGGACGCTGGCGAAGGAAGAAACACTTTACGACATCATTGAAGCCGATGCGATTCTGCCGCAGGGCTCACATTCCGGCCTGCTGTATAGCGCCGAATTCATTGAACAGGCGCGCCGGCGTCTGGCACCTGGTGGGATGTATATCCAATGGGTGCCGACGCAGCGCGCGGTGGAAACCTTCGCGGCGGTCTTCCCCCATGCGCTATTGCTGATGCCGGCAGGCGTCATGATCGGGTCGAATGATCCGATCCCCTTTGACCCGGCAAGGTTGGCCGCGGAATTCGCCAAGCCTGCGCATCTGGCGCATTTGCGCGCGGGTAACAAAGAGTTCAGCGATTGGGCCAGCCTATTTGCCGGCACGCCTTTGCAATGGCTACCGGGGCAGAAGCGCGAAGAAGCGCCGCTGACCGATGTTTTTCCGCGTGATGAATTCTACATCAACAATCCCGGCACGGGCACGGATTACTATGTGCGTAGCCGAAACGCTTCGGGGCAGCGCCGCGCGGCGGTGGAATAGCCCCGCGCTACATCCCCAGCGCGCGGCGATAGAGATCGAGCAGGGTTTCCTGTTCTTCCACTTCCGCCGGTTCCTGCTTGCGCAGCCGGATCACGGCGC
>JBBAUC010000338.1:0-2299 GCA_040398485.1 Roseomonas sp.
TCATTGGCCTGCTGACCGAACGCGCTTTTCATGACGCCGAATTCCGCAAGCCCCTGCCGCGGCAGGATGGCTCGGCTTCGGCGAAATACGCGCTGACACAACGCGCTGCCTTGCTCGGCCAACGCATCGGCGAATGGTCGCGGGACCCGAAATTCCTGCAAGCGGTGGAAAATTTCCTGACACATTATCGCTACGAACGCGGTGGCTATGATTTGTTGGCGGCGCGCGGCGCCGCACCCGCGGCAGAAGCAGGCGGCGCCCAGGTTTTCCGCGTGCGGCCCAATGTGAAAACCGTCCGCCGCGGCGCGGATTACGGACTGCGCACTGAAATGGGTGTTTTGGCGATTGACGCGCAGGAGGTTGAGCCCGCCGCCTGGATCATCACCCAGCCGAGCATTACGGAAACCTCTCTGGCACTCGCTTGCCCGCGGGCCAATGCGGCGGCGCTGATCGAAAAACTGCGCACGGCCGAGATACTGCTGCCGGCATGAAGCACCCTTTATTGTTTGCACTGGGCATCGCTTTGATAGCCCTGCCAGCCCTGGCCCAGCCACGCGGCTTTTCCTGCGTGGGCGCCGAAAGGCTGGAAGATGATGTGTTTTCCATCGCCTTCCCGCGCGGCAGCGCCACCATCACCGAAGCCGCGCGTTCCCCCCTTGCCGCCGTGATCGAAGCGGCCTTGGCGGAACCGGATCGAAACATCTGCATCCTGGGCCATGCGGGGCAGGAAGGCGGTGCCAGCACTTCCATCCAGCTTGCCGCACAAAGGGCGCGCGCAGTGCATAACGCCATGGCCGCCAAGGGAGTTGGGGCCGAAAGGCAGCGGGCAGAAGCGCGCAGCGCCCAATATAGCCCCACGGTCCGGGCAGCCGAACCCCCATCGCGCACCGTGACCATCGTACTGATGCCACCCCCGTAGCGCGGATGGGGGCTTGCCCCTTCACCCGCGCGGCGCCAGAAGGGGGGCAGGAAAAACAGGGCCGATTCGCGCCCAAAGCCAAGGAGAAACGCCGATGCTATCGCGTCGTTCCCTATTCGCCGTCGGTGGTGCTGCCCTATTGCTCAATGGCTGCGCGCAGGTTGCGCCGGGTGGCACCCCTCCGCTCATGGATGTTCTTGGCGCTGATCCAGAACTCTCAAGTTTCCGCGCCGCGCTCCGCAGTTCCGGCCTTGCTTCGGAATTGTTTGACCGCCCAGGCATCTACACCGTACTCGCGCCAACCAACCTTGCCTGGTCTGGTGCGCCTGAACGTATCCGCCGCGGTGAACACGATGCGTTGCTCAGCCTCATCGCGGGTGGTCGGCTGCGCTTGCCGGATATTCAGGCGCGCGGCGGACGCATCCGCATGTTGAGCGGCATTGACGTGCGCGTGGTGGGCGGGACAGCGGATAGTCCGCGCGTTCAGGCGGCACGCCCAGGCCAGGTGCCTTCCGGTACTTCGGCAAGCATCATCCGCCCCAATCTGATGGCCAGCAATGGCGTGGTGCATGTTGTGCAAGGCGTGCTGCTGCCGGCGTGATCCAGCGCCGCGCCGTCCTCGGCGCTTTGCTTTTTGCCCCGGCGCTGGCCTTTGCCCGCGACGGCCAGTTTCGGGTGCTGGTGCTCAGCAATGGCTGGCATAGCGGCATCGCGCTCGCGCGCGCCGATGTGCCAGAAGCCATCATCCCGGAAATCGCGGATTTCCCCCATGCGCGCTATTTCGAATTCGGTTGGGGTGACGCGGAATTCTACCCAGCGCGGGAGGCTGGCCTTTGGCTAACGCTGCGTGCTGCCTTTCCGGGGCCGGCGGTGATGCATGTTTCTGGCCTGCCGGATCACCCGGCGCGCATTTGGCCGAATGTCACCATCCTGTCCTTTGCCGTGAACGCCGAGGCTTTGCGTCGGCTGCTGGATTTTTTGCGCGGTAGTTTTGATCGCGCCGGGGCGGGGCGCGCGGTGGTGACAGCGCGCGGCATCTATCCCTATAGCCTATTCTACCCGGCCACCGGGCGGTTTCACTTGTTGAATACCTGCAATAGCTGGACAGCACAGGCGCTGACCGCCATGGGGATTGGCGCGTCACTCGGCGGGGTGAATACTGCGGAAGATTTGGTGGCGCGTATTCGGCCATTTGCGGTGGCTGAATAATTCAGTCTTCCTTCGCTTCCCCAATCGGTGCCGCATCGCGCGTCATGCCGGCAAGCACTTCTGCCACATGGCGCACCTTCACCGAAGAACCTTCACGCTTCAGCCGCCCGGCCATGTTCAACAGGCAGCCCATATCGCCTGCAAGCAAGGTGCCCGCGCCGGTCGCCTGAA
>JBBAUC010000339.1:0-2280 GCA_040398485.1 Roseomonas sp.
ACAAGGGCGGGTTCAGCCGGCGCGGCTTCTTCCGCCACAGGGGCGGGCTCAACCGGCGCGGTTTCCGGCGTCTCAGGCGGCACGGGCAGGGTTTGAGGGTCGGCTTGGACAGCCTCGGCGGCGGTCACTTCAGTATTTTCGTTCAACTTCAATCGCTTTCTAGGCCCGCGCTATGAGCGCTTGGCGGTGGGTGCGGGAAAGGCCGAGCCCCGGCGGGGCGCGCATGCCGGGGCCGGCGGATCCGGCCCGCCTTACCGCGAGCGCTGTCCCTATGCGCCGAAGCGGCGCGAGAATCAAGGATTTCCGTTGCCTTGCGCGGGGCTGGCCTGGACCATGGCTGCGGCACAGGGCTAGACCAAGCCCATGAATCACGATGAAACCCTATTGCTGCTGCCCGGCCTGCTATGTGATGCCCGGCTTTGGCGCGACCAGATCGAAGTTTTCAGCGCTTCCCGCCGCGTGGTCGTGGCCAGCCTGACGGGGCATGACAGCATCGCCGCCATGGCGGAAGCCGCACTTTCCGCGCTGAGTGGGCCATTGGCCGTCGCGGGGCTTTCGATGGGCGGCTATGTGGCGCTTGAGGTCGCGCGCCGCGCGCCGGGGCAGGTTAAGCGCCTCGCGCTGTTCGATACCTCCGCCCGCCCCGATACGCCGGAACAGACCGAACGCCGGCGCGGCTTGCTCGCCCTTTCGCAAAGCGGGCAGTTCCGCGGCGTGACGCCACGCCTGCTGCCCATGCTGGTGCATCCCTCCCGCCTGGATGGACCCTTGGCCGCTGAGGTGATGGCCATGGCGGAACGGGTCGGGCGCGATGCCTTCCTCCGCCAGCAAACCGCCATTATGGGGCGCGTCGATTCCAGGCCCGATCTGCCGGCGATCCGCGCCAAGACCCTGGTAGCGGTGGGGGAGGAGGATACGCTGACCCCGCCCCATCTGGCCGAGGAAATGGCCGCCGCCATCCCTGGGGCGAAGCTGGCGCGCTTTGGCAGTTCAGGCCATTTGCCAAGCATGGAAGTGCCGGAAGCGGTGAATGCCGCGATGGCCGAATGGTTGGCCGACTGAACATAAAAAAAGGCGCAGCGTTTGCGGCGCTGCGCCTTTTTATTGGTGCGCCCTAAACTCAGGCCGCCTTCGCCATCCCGCGCAGCACGTAATGCAGGATACCGCCATTCTTGTAGTATTCCACCTCATCGGCGGTATCCACACGGCACAGCACCTGGGTTTTTACCTGTGACCCATCGGCGCGGGTGATGACAACATCCATCATCATGCGTGGCGAAAGCTTTTCCACGCCCAGAATGTCAATCATCTCATCGCCCGTCAGGCCAAGGCTCTGGCGGCTTTCGCCTTCCTTAAACACCAGCGGCAGCACGCCCATGCCGACCAGGTTTGAACGATGGATACGCTCAAAGCTTTCAGCGATCACGGCCTTGATACCAAGCAGATAGGTGCCCTTCGCTGCCCAATCGCGCGAAGAACCCGTGCCATATTCCTTGCCGCCAATCACCACCAGCGGCACGCCTTCATTCTTGTAGCGCATCGCCGTGGTGTAGATCGGCGCCACTTCACCTGAAGGGTAATGCTTGGAAATACCACCTTCCACGCCGGGCACCATTTCATTGCGGATACGCGGATTGGCGAAGGTGCCGCGCATCATCACCTGATGGTTGCCGCGCCGCGCGCCATAGCTGTTGAAATCCGCCTGACGCACCTGATGTTCCAGCAGATATTCACCGGCCGGCGACGCCTTCCGGATATTCCCCGCCGGCGAGATATGGTCGGTGGTGATTGAGTCCGCGAGCTGCGCCAGGATGCGCGCACCCTTCACATCGCCCACCGGCTTCGGATCGGCCGTCATGCCTTCGAAATACGGCGGGTTCTGGACATAGGTGCTGCCCGAATTCCAGCGATAGGTATCGCTGCCCGCTTCCACGCGAATGGCCTGCCACTGCGTCGGGCCCTTGAAGACATCGCCATAGCGTTCCTGGAACATCTCACGCGTCACAGCGGCGTGAACGGTGTCGTTCACTTCCTTCTGCGTCGGCCAGATATCCTTGAGGTAAACCGGCTGGCCATCACGGCCCGTGCCGATGGGTTCTTTCGTCAAATCCTTTCGGATGGTGCCGGCCAGCGCATAGGCCACCACCAGCGGTGGGGACGCCAGGTAATTCGCGCGGACATTGGCATGCACGCGGCCTTCGAAGTTGCGGTTGCCCGAAAGCACCGAAACGCCGACCAGCTTGTTGTTTTCAATCGCATCCACAATGGCATCCGGCAGCG
>JBBAUC010000340.1:0-2273 GCA_040398485.1 Roseomonas sp.
TATTCCATTCCTCCGCGATGTCGGGCGGCATTTCAGCGTCAATCGCATGCTGACGATGGAAAGTGTGAAGCAAAGGCTGGAACGCGATCAGCCGCTGACCTTCCTTGAATTCAACTACATGCTGCTTCAGGCCTATGACTTCCTGGAATTGCGCCGCCGCCATGGTGTGGTGCTGCAAATGGGCGGGTCCGACCAATGGGGCAATATTGTCATGGGGACCGATCTGATCCGGCGCATGGATCAGGCGGAAGCCTTTGGCCTGACGACACCGCTGATCACCACCGCATCCGGGGCGAAGATGGGCAAGACGGCGAAGGGCGCTGTTTGGCTCAATGCTGATCGCGTTTCGCCTTATGATTACTGGCAATTCTGGCGCAATACGGAAGATGCCGATGTGGCGCGCTTCATGGGGTTGTTCACCGAATTGCCCATGACTGAAATCGCCCGCTACGCCGCGCTGCAGGGCGCTGAGGTGAATGAGGCGAAGAAGGCCCTTGCTACCGAAGCCTGCGCTTTGCTGCATGGCCGAGCTGCGGCGGAAGCGGCCGCCGAGACGGCGCGCAAGGCGTTCGAGGAAGGGCTGAATGCGGCAAGCTTGCCGACCGTGGTTTCCGTGCTGCCGGCCAGCATTGTTGACGTACTGGTGGAACACAAGTTGGTGCCGAGCAAAGGGGAAGCGCGGCGCCTGATCGCCAATGGCGGCATTTACGCCAATAACCAGCCCGTTACCGCGATTGATATCGTGCTAAAGAATGACGATTTGCAGGATGGCGTGATCAGGCTTTCCATCGGTAAGAAGCGCCATGTTTTGCTGAAGCCAGATTGAGTTTATCCGGCTTTACTCCACAACTCCGGCTGCAATTCTTCCTTGCGGTTCGGAAACAGCATGGCGCAGGCGAGTGTCACGCAAGCAACCCCGCCCAGCACCATCATGGAAAGCGCGAGTGAACCCGTCGCTTCATGCAAAAAGGCAATGAGCGGTGAGGCAATTGCGGCCCCCAGAAAGCCCACCGTAAAGCGGATGGAATAAAGCTTCGCGCGCAAGGCGGGGGCAACATAACGCGCGGTCATTGTCTCATTCACCGTGACCTGGCCGAAGATGCAGGCCGCAACCAGCCCCGCCACGGGTAGCACCACCCAGCCATCCAGAAAGGCGAGCGCGAATAACCCGGGCACCACCAGAATCGCCAGCGGCATGAACACGGTTTTGAGCGTGTGCCGGTCAATCATCCGTCCCACGCTGAATTGCGCGACCCCGCCGCAAATCGTTGCCAGGAAGGAAAGCAGGCCCACAATCGGCAGTAAATCTTGGCTGCCGGCCAGGCGTTCCTGCATCAGCTTCGGGATCAGCAGCGTATAGGCGTTGAACACCAATCCAGAAACGGTTGCGATGGCGAGTAGAATGATCACCGCGCGGCGGACCAAGGCTGGAGGAATTTCAGGAAAAGGTTTGCCGCCCGCCTGGATGCGTTCCGAATCAAAGGGTGGCTCGCGCCAGTAAAAGAACCCCGCAATGATGCAGGCGATACCGGGGATGATGAAGGCCCAGCGCCAGCCGGCATCGGCGGCGATGAAGGCAGTCAGCACCGGCGCGGTTGCCACGCCCAAATTGCCGAAAACGCCATTGATCCCCATGGCGCGGCCGACTTTATCGCCGGCGGCTTCCACCAGAATGGCGGTGCCGATCGGGTGATAAATCGCCACAAAAGCCCCCATGGCGCCAAGCGTAATGGCGAGCATCATGGGTGATGGCGCAAACCCCGCCGCCACCATGAAGGCGCCAGAGCCCATGAAGAAGGCCACCATCAGGAAGCGCCGACCGAAGCGATCCGCAAGCCATCCCATGGGCAGGGCGCAAATTCCGTAAATCACGAACATGGTGGTGCCGAGTGCAAGGATGGGCCCGTAATCCCCGCCGAAAAGCTCGGCATCCTGTTGCATCATGGCGAGCACGGCGGTCGCCAGGATCAGCAGGCTGTAATGGGTGAAACTATGCGCGGCATTGATCAGAACCACCTGCCGTCTGGCCGCATCCATGCGCCTACCCCCCAAAAACTATAGGCATCATGCAGGATTGGCAGGGCTTGCGCCACGGGGGGCGCGACGACGCAATTGGCGGAGCACATCGCGCGGATGGAAGGCGCCAAGCGCCATGCCGGCGAGCGTAAAGGCAGCCATGCCGACCAGGATCATGAGGCCTGCCCGCAGCACCGGCCCAAGCCCCGGCAGTGCCAGCCCGAAGGGCGCTGTCGCGTACTGCACTCCCTCCTGCT
>JBBAUC010000341.1:0-2262 GCA_040398485.1 Roseomonas sp.
GTTTCTTCCGTCACTGCCACGCCAGCGGCGCGGAGCTTATTGGCAAAAATCCTGTTTTCATCGGCGAGTACGTCAAGCTCTGCGATATTCACCAGCACGGGCGGCAGGCCGCGCAAATCGGCGCGCATCGGGGATGCGAAGGGTGTGACGCGATCCGCTTCCTTCGGCGCATAGCAGCGCCAGTAGAAATCCATCTTCTCTCGCGTCAGGAAATGCCCAGTCGCGAAAGCATCATAGCTGGGCGTGTTCATGGCGCTATCCATGACACCGTAATTGATCAACAGGCCGCGTAGTTTCAGTGCGGGATCAGTCTCCCGCAACAATAGCGCTGTGCCGGCCGCGAGGTTACCGCCCGCCGAATCACCGCCGATCACGATCCGGCTGGTATCCAGCCCCCATTCCGCGCCGCGATTGGCAACCCAACGCGTCACAGCGGCGCATTCTTCCAGGGCTTGCGGGAAAACTGCTTCAGGGCTCAGCGCATAATCTACGCCAATAACGGCGCAGCCCGATGTGGCCGCATATTCGCGCATCAGCCGGTCATGCGTATCCACACTGCCCCAAACCCAGCCGCCGCCATGGAGATAAACCAGCACCGGATGCCCCGTGCCTGCCGTCGGGCGATGAAAGCGGCAGAGAATCCGCCGCCCGCGCAAGGACAACCAGCGATCCTCGCTTTCCGCCATGACGGCGCCCCCCTTGGCGAGCGGCAGGCTGAGCCCATCATTCAACTCCCGTGAATTATCCAGCGGCATTTCCAGCTTCACCGGGGGCTGCGCTGCCGCGCGCGCCTCCATCATTTCGGTGAAGCGCAGCATTTCTTTGTCCCAATTCTCGCGGGCCATGGCGTTTCCTCATGCTCAGCCGGCACAGCTTCCGGCGGATGCGTACTGGAGACTTTGTGGCGCGGAAGGGCAAGCCCTAGGAGCATTTTCAAGCCAAGTGGAATCACTTGGCGGCTCTGAAAATTCTATGAAACAAAGACTTAGAGCGGCTTCCGTGAAGCAGCGCGAACGGAAAACGGTCTAGTTAGGCTGCTGCCGCTTCCGCGATGAGCAGCCGGAGCCTCTGCGCCGCAGCCAAGCCCTTATGCGCCTGGCGCCAGCAGGCTTCCGCGACACGCTGGTGGATGGCCACCGCATCATCGGCCGAGGTGATGCTGACCACGCCCTGACTCCATGCCGGATGCGCATCGGATGGGAAGGGATTGCCAATGACATGCGCGCGGTCCCTGCCGCGATAGATCAGCGCCTGATGATGGGGTTCGGGTTCCTGCAATAGCCCGATCTGCACCCCAAGCGGGCCTTGTTCAATCTGGCTGGTGAGGTTCTCAACCTCGGTCACCGCGGCGGCGCGGGCTTCGGCGCGGCTGCGTTCGGAAAGCGGCAGACCGGCGCCGATGCCTTCAGCCAGCATGCGCTTTACAGCCTTTTCCGAGAGCATGGCGGTGATGTTCATGCGGCGCTGATCCAGCACCAGTCGGCGCTGGGTCATGGAAATCAAGGCCTGTTCCGTCGCACTCCGCGCCGCGGCCGGGTCTTGTGCCAGGCTTGAGGCTTCCAGCCAAAGCCCGCGCAGGCGCCAGTCAAAGCCCTCGGACGTCAAGGCAAAACACAGCGCACCGCCAAGCTGCAAATAGCTATCGGCCTCTTCTTCAATCTGACGCTGGCGTTCAAGGCAGGCGGTGCTGCGGGAGAAGTAATCCACCCCGATACCAAGAAGGGTGAGCGGCGAGACCTGCAGCATTTCCGCCAGCCGCCGGACGGTATCAAGCTTAATGACCTCGCCCTTTTCGTAGCGGTAGAGCGCAGCGCGGGAGATGCCGAGCCGGGCGGCGATTTCATCCGCCTTAAGGCCCGATTCAAGTCGGTAATTGCGAAGCTGCTGGCCGACTTCATCGAACCGCATGGAATGGCGCCTTTGCTATGGCCCAGGCAGCGCAGGCGCGACCCGGGCGAGGAAACAAGTAAAGCGCGAAAAATCCAAAAATCAAAACGTGGCGCGCTTTTTCGGCGCCAGACGTCAAAAATGAGAAGGCTTCCCGGTTGGTGGGAAGCCTTAACCCAAGCGAAGGTTGCGCCTTAGGCGTCAGGTGCCACGGGATGCGCGGCCAGGGTCTCCAAAGCCTTGACCAGCCCGGAATGGTCCAAATCCGCCCCGCCCGCCGCAGCAACAGCCGCGAAAAGCTGCTGGGTGGAGGCAGTGTTTGGCAAAGCCACCCCCAATTCACGCCCCGCTTGCAGGGCCAGGTTCAAATCCTTC
>JBBAUC010000342.1:0-2230 GCA_040398485.1 Roseomonas sp.
AGGCCGGTCAGGAAAAACCCGACCGGCCGTCAAGGTCACAAACCCGCCTGAGATACGAATTTGGTGTTGAGGTATGCCTCAATCGCCTCAAGCCCGCCTTCGGATCCATAGCCGGAATCCTTGATGCCGCCGAAGGGCACTTCGGGCAAAGCAAGACCAAGGTGATTGATCGTCATCATGCCGCTTTCAACACGCGCCGCGACTGCATTGGCAGTCTTGGCCGAACGGGTGAAGGCGTAGGAAGCTAGGCCATAGGGCAGGCGATTGGCTTCTTCCACCACCTCATCCAAATCCTTGAAGCGGGAAATCATCGCCATGGGGCCGAAGGGTTCCTCATTCATCGCCCGCGCATCCTTCGGCACATCGGTCATGACGGTGGGCTCATAGAAATAGCCCTTATTGCCGATGCGCTTGCCCCCCGTGTGCAGCTTGCCGCCCTTGGATTGCGCATCCTGCACCATCATTTCCACCCAAGGCACGCGGCGGTCATGCGCGAGCGGACCCATGGTGGTATCCGCCGCCATGCCATCGCCCACCTTCAGGGTTTTGGCATGCGCCACGAATTTTTCGACGAAGCCATCATACAATTCTTCCTGCACCAGGAAGCGCGTCGGGCTCACACACACTTGGCCCGCATTGCGGAATTTCGCGAAGGCTAAGGTTTTGGCCGCCAGATCAAGATCGGCATCGTTGAAGACAATCGCCGGCGCATGGCCGCCCAATTCCATCGTCACGCGCTTCATATGCTGACCCGCCAATGCGGCAAGTTGCTTGCCGACGGGGGTGGACCCCGTGAAGGTCACTTTCCGGATGATCGGATGCGCAATCAGATAGGATGAAATCTCCGCTGGCACGCCGTAAACAAGGTTGGCAACGCCAGAGGGCAACCCTGCATCAATAAAGGCGCGGATCAGCTCAGCCGGTGAAGCCGGGGTTTCCTCCGGCGCTTTCACAATGATGGAACAACCGGTTGCCACGGCGGCAGACAGCTTCCGCACCACCTGGTTGATCGGGAAATTCCACGGCGTGAAGGCAGCGACGGGGCCGACTGGTTCCTTCACCACGAGCTGATAAATTCCCTCGGCGCGCGCGGGCACCACGCGGCCATAGGCGCGGCGGGCTTCTTCCGCGAACCAATCAATAATGTCGGCCGCCGCCATGATTTCCGCTTTGGACTCGCCAAGTGGCTTGCCCTGTTCCAGCGTCATCAGCCGCGCAATCTCATCCGCGCGCGCGCGCACCAGATCAGCGGCCTTGCGCATCAGCTTGGAACGTTCATAGGCCGAGACCTTCTTCCAGATCGCAAAGCCTTTCTCGGCGGCAGCCAGCGCCTCATCCAGATCGGGTTTTTCGGCATGGGCGACAGTGCCGATCACTTCCTCATTGGCCGGGTTCAGCACATTGATGGTCTTGCCACTGCGCGCGGCGCGCCATTCGCCATTCACGTGCAATTGGACGTTGGGATAGGTCATTTGGGCTTCCTCCAGCTTTCATTGCTTGATGGGGTGAGACTAATCGGCCTTGGCGCGTGGGGCCAGATGGACGGGGCGGGCAGGGGTGCTAGAAACGTCTCAAGCATCATTTTTTCGGGAGGAAACCCCATGCGCCTATCGCGCCGCACCCTTTTTGCTTCTGGCGCATTGCTGGCTGCGCCCGCCAGCCTTCGCGCTCAGCCCGCCTTCCCGAACCGGCCGATCACCGTGGTGGTGCCGAACCCGCCGGGTGGGGGGACGGATTTCGCCGCGCGCCTGTTTCAGGAAGCCATGAGCCAAGCGCTCGGCCAGCCGGTGGTGGTGGAAAACCGCCCGGGCGCCAATGGTAACCTTGCAATCAATGCCGTGGCGCGCGCGGCGCCGGATGGGCATACGATCCTGCTGCAATATAATGGCTATCACGCCGGCAATCCGGCGATGATGAAGAACCTGACCTGGGATCCCATCAAGGACCTCGCGCTGGTCGGCATGGCCACCATGGCGCCACATGCGATCATTGTCGCGCCTACGGTGCCGGCGAATACCCTGCAGGAATTCATCGCCCATGCGCGGGCCAATCCAGGCAAGCTGAATTATGCGTCCTCCGGTAATGGTTCCATCCAGCATGTGGGGGGCGTTTTGTTCAGCCGCGCCATCGGGGCCGAGATGGTGCATGTGCCCTATCGCGGTGCGGCGTCTGCGCTGCAGGATGTGGCCGGTGGGCGACTCGAACTATTCATCACCACGCCATCTTCCGC
>JBBAUC010000343.1:0-2224 GCA_040398485.1 Roseomonas sp.
AGCACGCTTTTCGCGCGCGCGAAGCGTTTTCCCTTCTGAAACACGGGTTGCGACGCCATCGCTGATTACAGGCTGCCGCCCCGGGGGCCATGGCCTGGTCGCCAATACGCTGTTCGACGCATCAGTCGCATCCGATCGTTTGATCCGAACCAAGCTGGTGGAGGATGTCATCACGCTCGCTGCTGGTGCGGAATCGCCCTTGCAGCGCCCCAGCTTGGCGGAGCGCCTTGCACCGCATGGGCTGAGTTTCGCGCTGGTCAGCGCCGGCACGGCAGGGGCGGCGCGGCTGCTTCACCCGGCGGCTGAACGCCTTGGTGCCTTTCGTTGGAATGTCGAGGATACAGAGGGCGAGACAGCGCGGCGCGTAGTTGAATCGCTTGGCGCTACGCCAACCGCCGCTGTGCCGAATATTGCGCGGGTCGAATTTGCCGGGCGCGTTCTGCTTGAGCACGTACTACCCCAAATCAAACCGGATGTGGCGCTGCTTTGGCTGTCGGAACCCGATGTATCCTTCCATTGGGGTGGCCTAAGGGCGGAACATACACAACGTGCGCTTAAGTCAGCGGATGCGGTACTCGGGCGCATCATGGCGTGGCGCGATACACAAGCGGATGCGAAAGAAATTGCCATCATTGTTCTCTCTGACCACGGCCATGTGACTGGGCGGGGTAAGAAGTGCCTACGGAGCGAATTGCAGCGCGCTGGCTTCCGCGCTGGCACTGGCATGGCACCGAATGTGGATATTGTGGTGGCGCCAGCGGCCGCGCCCGGTATGTGGCTCAGGGACCCTGCCCTTGCATCACAGGTGGCCGATTTCCTTGCGACACAAGATTGGGCCGGCCCGTTATTGGCGCGCGATCCTGCCATTCTCGTACCCGGCCGTGCGGTGCCGCTTGCGTTGCTGGGCTCGGCGCATGCGCGCAGCGCTGATCTGGTCGCGACATTCGCGGGTGAAGAAGGTTTGGATGAATGGGGCCTGCCAGGCACGGCCCCCTTCGATGCCCCCGATGTGCCGGAAGGCGGCGGCATGCATGGCGGCCTGCACCGGGCGGAGCTTGCGACCGTTCTTGTTATGCAGGGCGGCCCGTTCCGGCAGGGTGCTGTGATCCAAGAACCCGCTGACCTGACGGATATTGTGCCCACCATTCTGCACCTGCTTGGAATTGATACTGCAGGTATGGAAGGCCGGCCATTGCGCGGAGCGTTGGATGCTATGGCAGACCTGCCACCCGCTGAGGAATTGCATGATTTGCCGGGAGATTTCGTGCTGGAAGCCATGCGAGCACAAGATGGACGGCTCTATCCCAGCGCGATGCGCCGGCGCTAGTCCTAACGCTACGCACTAAAGGCTGCGGTGAGTGCCTTCACCGCAGCGTCGGGTCCAGCCCATCACGCAGCCAATCACCAATCAACGAAACAGACAGCGTGGTGAGGATAATGACACTGGCGGGTGCCAGCAGAATCCAAGGCGCGCGTGTAAGATATTCGCGCCCATAACCAACCATTGAACCGAGCGAGGTTTCTGGCGGCTGCACACCCAAGCCAAGGAAGGACAGGCCGGATTCGAGCAGGATCACCTCAGGAAAGGCCAAAGTCATGGAGACAATCAAGGTGGAGGCAATATTGGGCAGCACATGCCGCCCATAAATCCGCCACGGCGAAGCACCAAGCCCGCGCACCGCAGCCGCATAGCCCTGCGCACCAGCGGCCAGCGCAAGCCCACGCGCAATCCGCGCATAGCGTTCCCATGCATGCAAACCCAAAAGGCAGACCAGCAGCCCAAGGGAATTGCCAAAAAACGCGAGCACTGCGAGCGCGAGAATCAGGAAGGGCAAGGATGCGGAAAAATCTACCAGCGCCAAAACGGCTTGTTCAACCAAGCCACGAAAATGCGCGGCGAGAAATCCCAGCGAGGTCCCAACAGCCGCACCAATAATGGTCGCACCAAAGGCAATCAGCAGGCTTGTACGGATGGAGTAGATCAGACGGGAAAGCACATCCCGCCCCAATTCATCAGTCCCAAGCGGGTGAATCCATGTCCCCCCAAAAAGAATGGGCGGTGAAAGCCGGTTGCGCAAATCAAGTGCGGTATAGGCGTAAGGTGCAATCACATCGGCAAGCATGGCCACCGCCAGCATCAGCATCAACCAGGCCATGCCAAAAATGACCAGGGCCGGCGGCGCCGCACGTCGGCGCTTGGGAGGTACCAAGCATGCAGCCACGA
>JBBAUC010000344.1:0-2195 GCA_040398485.1 Roseomonas sp.
ATTTGCCCGATTCGATAGCGCGGGCCGGGGGTAAGGATTACGGCGACCGGCAATGGGTTTGCGGGATCGGCGGCGGGAGGGCTGGCGTCGGGCCGGGTCACATCCCGCCCGGCAATCTCGATACGAACCGCGCCGCCCCAAAAACCATCGGCGCGTAGCGCTTCCGTGATCCGTGGCAGATCGGCGCGCGCCCGGGCCAGCAGCCCATAACCATCGGTTGGGGCTGTATCCTCAAGTTTTATCAATTGCGAAACCGCTTGGATGCTAGACACAAGCCGCCCATCATCCTTCGGCGTGACCTCCACGTGATAAGCGATGGCGGGCGCTTCTTGCGCCGGCGAGGGATTTGCCAGCAAAAGGCACGCGAATAGCAACAGCCAAGGCAACCACCTCTGGTTGGTGGTGGCCCCTTTCGGGGAAGGGTAGGAAGGACGAATCATGACCGACGAATTTCAAGCTACCCTAACTTCTTGGCGGCGGCACCTGCACGCCCATCCTGGACTGACCCTGGAAGAAGGGCCGACCGCGGCCTTTGTTGTGCAAAAGCTGCGCGAGATGGGCATTACCGACATAGCCGAGAATATCGGCGGCCATGGCGTGGTGGCAACCATCCGGCGCGGCGGGGGCAATCGCTCGGTCGGGCTGCGCGGCGATATGGATGCGCTGCCCATCGAAGAACAGGCGGATGACCTGCCCTGGCGGTCCACCGTGCCGGGCGTGATGCATGCCTGCGGGCATGATGGGCATACAACCGCGCTGCTGGGCGCGGCGCGGATGCTGCTGGACGATAAAAGCTGGACCGGTGCGGTGCATCTGGTGTTCCAGCCGGCGGAAGAAGGCGGCGGCGGCGCGCGGGCCATGATTGCCGATGGGCTTTTCACGCGCTTTCCGATGGACCGGATTTTCGGCTGGCATAATTGGCCGGGCTTGGCGGCTGGCACCATTGCCATTCATGACCGCGCGGTGATGGCCGCCGGTGCGCGCATAGAACTAATTTTCGATGGCCATGCCGGCCATGCCGCGCTGCCGCATCTGACACGCGACCCGATGCTGGCCGCGGGCCATGCGATTGTCGCGGCGCAATCCATCATCGCGCGCAGCGTGGACCCGCTGATGGGCGGTGTGGTCAGCCTGACCGTGATTGAAGGTGGTGAGGCGCAGAATCAAATCCCGAGCCGCGTGACCATCAAGGGCACCATGCGCTGGTTATATGACGAAGCGGGCGACGCCATCAGGGAAGGCTTGCAACGCATCACGGATGGCGTGGCGGCAACCTGTGGCGTGAAGGGCACGCTGATCATCAGCCCTGGCCTTGGCGTGACGGCAAATTCGCCGGCGGAACGTGATCTTGCCGCTGCTGCTGCCGCCGCCGTCACGGAAACCCGCCGCGATATGCGCCCAGCCATGACGGGTGAGGATTTCGCCTGGTTCCTCAAGGAAGTGCCGGGCGCTTTCGTTTGGATCGGCAATGGCCCCGCCGAGGAAGGGCGCGATCTGCATAATGCGCGCTATGATTTCAATGACGCAATTTTGCCGACAGCTTCGAAGTTTTTGACAGAAGTCGCTAAGCGGGCGCTGGCGGGGGGCTAGGCCCCCCTCAACCCCTTTTACCGCGCAAACCCCGGCTGCTTTTCCACGAAGCGATTGGGCTTCAGGAAAATGGACAGGAAAAGCGCCCCTTCCGGTGCCCGCGCCACATGCGTATTACCCGCCGGGCGCCAGACGAATTCGCCCGGGCCGCAGCGGCCTTCTTCATCTTCCAGATAGCCTTCCATGACATAGGTCTGTTCGATATCCGTATGTTCATGCAGCGGCACTTCCGCACCGGGCGCCATGCGGAACAGGATGGTGGACATGCCGCGCGCCTCATCCCGGCAGAGCAGCTTCATTTCAATCCCTGGAAATTCCGTTGCCTGCCAGGTCATTTGATCCGGCTTCAGGTAATGGGAAGCGAGCTTGGGATCACCCATTTGGCTTTGGATGCGCTGTTTGGTTGCTTCATCAATCATGGTGTCTCTCCCTTTTTTAGGCAAAACGCGCCTTGAGCCATTCACCACCCTGCCGCGCCGCACGATCCGCCGCCGCCACATGGCCAAGCGCGCGGAGGAACCCATGGATGGTGCCGGGGAAGGTTTCTTCTGTCACCGCCACGCCAGCGGCGCGTAGCTTATTGGCAAAAAGCCTGTTTTCATCGG
>JBBAUC010000345.1:0-2169 GCA_040398485.1 Roseomonas sp.
AAAGCTTGTCAAATCTGTTGCTGTCAATGGCTTTAATGAACGCATTAGCCTTTTCAATGTGGCAGTTCACGATGAATCGAGCCCGATGGAGATTCTCTTTCGCCATGATGCCTCTGGTGGCGGTTGGACCGACATCGCCAAAGGTGAGCGCCCAGCGCTGGGTGAGGTGTTTCCGGTACAGGGAGAGCCTTTGGACACGCTGCTTGCCGATATTCCCAAGGTGGATGTTATCAAAATTGATGTTGAGGGAGCGGAGCAGAAGGTACTTGCCGGCGCCAAGAATTTGATTGCGCGATCAAGAAACTTGACCATAATTCTCGAATTAGATACTCGAAGATTAATGACGCAGACGCCTCAGGAGTACCTTCAGGATTTTGAAGCACAAGGCTTTTCTATCGCTATTGCTGAACCCCAAGGCTTGACCCAAAAGCTATCTCCTGCGGAATGTGTGGCGCGTTTGAATGGCAGCGTGAATTACCTAATGCTCAGTCGCTGACTTTGGCGCCGACTTAGCCTGTACTTGACGCTTCAATCATCCTCGCCGAACAGATTATACCGGGTCTCCTTCAAGATTTTTGGGGCGGCCCCCAGGGCTTCCATTCGGCGATACGCCGCCAGAGATTCCTTGATCCGCTTCTGCCGGCGCAATGTGTCGCATAAGCCCTGCCATGCCGGAATAAAATCAGGATTGGTAGCCAAGACCGCTTCGAGCAGCTCTTCCGCTTTACCCAGTGCTCCCGATCCAGTTAATGCACGGGCATATTTGACCGCAATATCTGGTTCCCGGGGCGCCTGAGCAATAAGGCCCTCAAGCAGGCTTAAAGCCTCGGACCACCGATCCAATCGCATCAAGGCACCAATCATGGCGTCCTGTATTGTTGCGGCCGAAACGGCTAGTCCGAGCGTCTCTGCCAAAGACGCTGAGGCGCTCTCCTGATCGGCACCTTGCCTCAATATCACTTCCGCCAGGAGGGGGGGCATTTCACTGATATCAGAACGGCTGAGCGCACCCCTTTTTGCGAACTCGAAGGCTTCTGGAAGACGATCAAGTTCAACCAACGTCTGTACCAAACCGGTCCAAGCGATTTCAGGCGCATCCGGCCTTTCAACTGCCAATTGGTAGCCTCGGACCGCGAGTTCGTGCTGGGACAAGATGCGCGCCGTCCGGCCCAATTGCATCAGAAGAAAGGCGTCGCCGGGAAGGCGTTCACAGGCCTTCACCAATTCCCTCAACGCCTCATTTTGGCGCTCATCTGCCCAAAGGGCACTCACCATGGTCCAGTAGGAAGAGCTCAGTGATGAGTCTTTGGCCAAGGCAGCACGCGCCGCGGCCGTTGCCTCAGCATTGCGCCCCTCCGCCAGCAGAAAACTGGCATGCTGCTGAAGCATCACCGCCGATTCAGGAAACTGCGTCACCGCGCGCGCAGCCGCCGCACTTCCCACTGCGTAACGCTTGGCCATCCAAAGCCCGTGCAGCAGCCCCAGATGCAGCGCCTCACGCTCCGGCGCCAAGTCACGGGCCGCCTGATAGGCGTCAATGGCTTCCGGATAATCCTGCGCCTGCACTGCCTGATGCCCGCGCCTGGCTTGCAAGGCGACGCTTCCCGGCATCGCGAAGCAGGCTTCGCGCAGCGCCTCCCTGGCATCGGCGGCGCGTTCCTGCCTGATCAGCGCATCGGTCAGGACAATCCAGGCCTCTTCCTTTTGCGCATCACTCGCCTCAGCCAGCAATGCCTCGCGCGCCGCGGCCTCGGCTTCCAGCAAGGCCCCGGCGGCCAGTAGGTTTCTCGCGCGCTCGGCACGAAATTCAGCCTCACCAGGCCAAAGCGCCATGGCCTTGGTGGCCAGGGCCGCGGCTTCGTGGAATTGGCGCGCTTGCCAAAGCCCTGCCAGCGCGGCCTTGGCTTGCGCGGGTTCTTCAAGCTCAGGAATTTCAGTTGCCACCATGCGCCTCAAGCTTCGGGAGTAGTCCAAGCCAGTTAGTTTATAACATGGATTGCTTGCTACAAGCTCAAAGGGGCTTCGCCCCGTTGGCAGCCCCGACTTTTAAGCGGGTATTTCAAATTGCGACCCAGGTGATGATTTCGCGGTCATGTGTGTCGATCGCGAAGGCGATGCGAACCACCTCGCCATTCCAGCATGGTATCTCAAGACCATCGGACGCCCAGC
>JBBAUC010000346.1:0-2110 GCA_040398485.1 Roseomonas sp.
CCGCGCTTCCCGCGCAATAACCGCCAGCGCTGCGGATGAAATCGTGAGCTGCCCCAAGATCTGCGTCATGTCGCGAATATAGCCCCAGGTCTCAAACGGTGCTGGGTCTTGCGGCAGCATCACCAGGCTCCCGGGCGCCAAGGGCGGCCCGCCGCTTTGCAGAAATCCCTGGCTCGCCGGCGCGGCTTCGCCATTCGGCAGCACCACGAAAACGCGTGACGAATCGGCAAAGCGCTGCGCCCCGCCCGAGGCCTGGATATATTCCGCTGCGCGCCAGCCTTGGCGGAAGGGCAGGCTGCCCGGGTTGAGCACCGCGCCTACAACTGTCACATCCTGCGGGCGCTTTGGCATGGCAATCACATCGCCGGGTTCCATCAATATATCCAAATCGGGCCGCGCCAGCAGGATCACAGGATTGGCTTCCACCACCACGCGTCCGGCGGCGCGGGCTTCCCGCATGGTGGCGGCCAATTCGCGCCCGGCCTTCATCGCACCGCCAACATCGGAGGTACCACCCCGGGCACCTGGCAGCGTCTGCCCTGAGGCCAATTGCACCAGGCTGCTTTCCAGATCCCGCGCTGTGCGGGCAAAGCCTTCCTGCTGGCGCTGGCGCACGCTTTCACGTGTGAAGACCGCGCCATAGGGGAAGGCCTCTGGCGTCAGCCCGCCGGCGCGCGCGATCACTTCCGAAAGCCGTTCCCCCCGGCGCAATTCATAGCTGCCGGGGTTGCGGAATTCGCCAACCAGCAGCACCGGCCCGGTATCCAAAGCATCTTCGCGCCGAGGTATCCGCAGGCTCTGCCGTGGGGAAAGAAGCCTCGCCCCGCCGCCAAGGCTGACGCGCGTCACCTGGCCAGTCAGCGCGGGGTTTGGCACGTCGCGCGCCACATCCGGCGCGCTTGCATTGCCCAGCGCCGTCGCACCCCCCGCGATCGAAAGCGCATCGGCCAAGGGCGTATTTTCCAACATGGGATACAAGCCAGGTGCGCGCACCTCGCCGGTCATCAGCGCGGCGTGGTCCAGCAGGAAGCCCGCCAATTCTGGCACTTCCTGAAAAATGCGCGGGCAGCGCGCTTCGCCCATTTCGGGAAACCCTGTTGCACGCGCATGGGCGAAGCGGGCAGGGGATGCCTGCGCGGCCTGGGCAATCTGCGTCAGCGCCACGCATTCCCCGCCCTGCATCGCGGTTGCCTCGCCCCGCAAGGCGCGCTGGATGGCGCTGCTTGAAAGCCATTGGATATCGGCGCGGGCGAAGACAATCACCTCATCCCCATCGCGCAAGGCCGGGCCGCCGCGTCCTTCCAAACTCCGCGCCAGATCAAAGGGCAGTAAATGGCGCTGGCCGCTCCGCTGATCAGGGCGCAGCACCACGGCGAAGCGCGTATAGGGGTCAGGCCCCAATTGCCGATGATCCGCAATCAGGCCGCGCACCGTAAGTCCCTGCCGCCCACCGGCCGCGCGGGTGATCGGCATCGCCACATGCCCGGAAAGGCGAATGGTATTGGCCGCCACATCCGCCCCTGGCCGGACCAGCAGCGCATCGCCGCGCCTGAGGCTGGCATTGAGCCCAAGCTCCGCGAAACTGCGCCGCCCCTGAGCGTCGCTTTGCTGCACCAAAAGCCTGTTGCCGTTGGGACGCAGCGGCCCGCCGGCCAGCACCAGCGCGTCTGTCAGCGGCATAAAACCCTGTTTGGCCGGCAATTCATAAATCCCGGGCCGCGCCACATCGCCGGCAATCGCCACCACGCCGCCCAAAGGCGGCACCAGAATGCGCTCACCCTCCCGCAGCGTCAGGTCAGCCTCCCCGGGGGCATCGGCCAAAAGCGGGTATAGATCCACCTGCCGAGAGCCCGCCGGCCCTTCGATCCTGATGGCACGCAAAGACCCGCTGCGCCGCACTCCCTCAGCCGCTGCCAAGGCGTCCAAAACGCTCGCCAGCGCGGTCAGGGTTTGAAAGCCGGGGCGCATCACCTCGCCGCCCACGAAAACGCTGATCTGGCGGATCTGGCCGATGGAAAGGAACACCTCGGAACCGCCAAGCTCGCGCGCAGCACGGGATTCCATATCGGTGCGCAGATCGGCAAGGCTGCGCCCGGCAGCCGGGATGGGC
>JBBAUC010000347.1:0-2102 GCA_040398485.1 Roseomonas sp.
ATCACATGCGGGTGCATGGTCAGCAGGAACAAGCCACCTTCGCGATAGGCGCCTTCGAATTCGGCGGTGAACACCTCCTCCACGCTTGAAGGGGGCGTATAGGGGCGAAGTCCCGAAAAGCGCAGCATATTGAAATAAACCGCATCATCGCGGATCCATTCCGGCGGCAATTCCACAATGCCCGTGGGCTTGCCCTGATCGATCAATTCATAGGCATCATCATCCGCCATCAGCGATGAATCATAAATCAAACCCAATTCGCGGATGATCGAAAGCGTATCCACCGAAAAATCCCAGGATGCCGTGCGGATACCAACCGGGCGACGGCCTGTCAGTTTTTCCAGCGTATCAGCAGCGCGGAAGGTCAGGTCACGCTCCACACCTGGCGGCAATTGCGTATTGGCTTCATGGATCCAGGAATGGATGCCAATCTCATGGCCCTCATCCGCCACACCGCGCACCTCATCCGGGTGCAAAAGTGCTGAGACGGCGGGGTAGAAGAAGCTCGCCTTGATGTCGTGGCGCGCGAGCAAAGCGCGGATGCGCGGCACGCCCTGACGCGCACCATATTGCCCCTGGCTAATGCGCATGGGGCTTTCATCGGCATCGCGCAGCGGAATGGTTTCGTGATCCGCATCGAAGGAAAGCGTGACGCAGCAGCGCGCCCCATTTGGCCAGGAAGCGGGCGCCAAGGAACGCCCGGCGCGGGCACGGCCCACAATTTCGCGCCATTGGGCTTCGGGCCATTCCCAGGGCTTGGCGGCTTTGTCGTTCATGGGGGTTCTCCTGCCAGCGATGAAGGGCCATGCTGCACCCTTAGCCAGAATACCATGCTGCACCCTTAGCCAGAATACCGGAACCCCCATGAGCGATACCGATCCCGCCCTGATGTCCGCCGAAACCCTGCTGGGGCTTTACGCGCGCCGGCGCCTTTCGCCGGTGGAGGCGCTGAAGGCGGTGATGGAGCGCGTTGCCCGCTATAACCCCTGGGTCAACGCCTTTGCCGCGATGAACCCACGCGCGCTGCAAGCGGCGGGCGAGGCTGAGGCGCGCTGGCAGGCAGGCAGGCCAATGGGGATCCTTGATGGCGTGCCTTCCACGGTGAAGGATTTGCTGAACCTGACAGGCTTCCCCACCAGGCGCGGCAGCCGCAGCACGGATACAACGCCAGCGATTGAAGACGCCCCTGCTGTGCTGGGGCTGAAGCACGCCGGCGCGGTGATCATCGGCAAGACCACCACCACGGAATTCGGCTGGAAATCGCCCGCCGATTGCCCCTTGCATGGCATTACGCGCAATCCCTGGAACCCCAAGCGCACGCCGGGCGGGTCTTCTTCCGGCGCCGGGGCGGCGGGGGCGGCGGGTTTCGGGCCTCTACATATTGGCACCGATGCCGGCGGTTCCATTCGTATCCCGGCAGCGTTTTGCGGGCTGGTCGGCATGAAGCCCTCCTTCGGGCGCATTCCGCAATGGCCGCTGGGTGCCTTTGGCCATGTCGCGGTGGCAGGCCCGATGACCCGCACGGTGCGCGATGCCGCGCTGATGTTCAGCGCCATGGCGCGGCACGATCTGCGCGACCCCTATGCGTTGCCGGATGACCCGCGCGATTGGCTGACCGGCATTGAGGATGGCGTCGCGGGGCTGCGTGTGGCGGTGGTGCGGCGCATGGGCTTCGCGCCGCCCTTGGATGCGGAAGGCGAGGATGTGCTCGCCGCCGCCGCACGGCTTCTGGAAGACCAAGGCGCGATTGTGGAAGAAGCCGATCCAGGCCTGCCCGACACGCGCGCCATTTTTGGGCGGGTTTGGGGTGTGGCGCTATCGCGCATCATCGCGACCACGCCGGAAGACAAGCGCGAATTGCTCGATGCCGGCATTGCCGAGGTTGCGGCACGTGAGGGCGAAATGCTCGCTGTGGATTATTTGGCCGCCGAGGCGATGCGCCTGGAAGCCGCCCATGCCATGGCGCGGTTTCATCAGCGCTATGATCTGGTGCTGACTGCCTGCACGCCGACCGCCGCCTTCGCCGCCGATCAGCCGACCATCCGCCCCGCGGAGGCGCTGTGGCGCGATTGGGCGCCCTGGACCTTCGCCTTCAACCTGAC
>JBBAUC010000348.1:0-2085 GCA_040398485.1 Roseomonas sp.
CGTGCAACGCTGGCGGCGGCCATGCCGACCTCGCCATTCGCGCTGCCGCCTGAGGGCGACCAGGTTGAGGCGCGGTTCTCCTGCGCGGCAGCGTAACCCCGGAGGGCCTGCCAAGCAGCGCGCAGGTGGAGCTTCATCATGCGTTCCTTGTGAAGCTGGCGAGTGTCACGCCCGGGCGCCGGGACGCTGCATTCTCCGCGCCATACAGCGCCGCAATTGCGCGGGCCAATTCATCGAGGCTGCGGTATTCCACGGTGCGGCCTTCGAAGGTCACGCGGGTGACGCCGCCGGTATAGGCAGAGGCCAGCACTGCAGCGCGGCTGCCCGCAGGCTGCGCCAATGCCCAAGCGAGGGTTGCGGGGTCCAAGGCGGATCACCCGCCAGCGCCGCGCGCCAGCGCGCGCAGGATTGGCAGGATCTCCACCCCACCCGCGCCAAGCGCGATCAGCACGGCAACGATGCCCCAAATCGCCCCCTCAATCCGGCGCGTCTGCCTGCGCAGGCCACAGATCTCGGTGCGCACCGCCGTGTAGCGCTCGGCGCAGCGTTCGACATGCAGCGACAGATCCTCGCGCTCACGCGCGTGGAGTTCCCCATTACTCATGATTTCCTCCCGAAAGTAATCAGCGCAGCCAACCGCCACGCGGCGCAAGCCAACCGGGCCGGCGCATCATTGGCGGTGGGTCAGGGTTCGGCGCTGGCTCAGGCCGGGGATGTTCCAGCATTTCCACCGGCGCATTCGCGATGTCCTCGCGCAGCCTATGCCAGAACCGCTCACCATACCTATCCGCACCCAGCAACCACAGCGCCGCGCGCGCCAGCACCGCGCAATCCAGCGCCTCATTCCGATCCCGCAGCTTCGCCCATTCCTGCCGCACAAAGCCGCGCCTGTCCTTCACCTGGTGCAGCTGCTCGGCCACCAACTGCTTGACCCACTCAACCTCAATCCCTTGCGGCAAATGCACCCAGCCGAGCGGGAATTCCGCTGCCTCACCGCGCCCGAGCCAAAGCCGGCGATAGAGATCAACCTTCCAGGTCGAAACCGACACCGTCCAAAGCTTCAAGCCGCGCCGCAGCTTTCGCCCATCCACCAACGCATCCACAGGCGTTGGCCCCTGCACCGGTTGCGCGCGGTTCCAACCATCAACCCCCTTGGTCGGCGCAATGCGCGGGTCGCGCAGCCGGCGCAGATGGCCATAGACCGCCGCTGTATCGCGCCCGCCTGTGTCAACGCAGGCCTTGGCAATGCGGATCGCACCGCCATTCGCCCGCGGCCAATCCCGCGCCAGCATTTCCGCCAGCGCATCCCAGGGCGCACGGTCACGCGGGCTGCCCACAATGACAATGTGATCGACAAGCCAGGAGGAATAACCTTCGGCCCAGGCCCAGATATCGCATTCAAGCCGATCATCTTGCACATCCACGCCAGCCGTCAGCACCAGCGCGTCCTGCGCAACAACACCCAGCCGGAAATCCTCGCGCCGTTCCACCAGGCGTTCCCAATCCGGTGCCTCGCCGCGATCCTGCCAGGTCTCGCCCAGCACCGTGTTGCGGAAGGTTTTCAGATCCTCAGCCTTGCCCTGCGCGGCTTCCCAATCGCGCGCGATTTGTTCCCAGGACAACCAGCCGACTGGGGAATAAAGCGCCGAGATATGAAAGCCGATCGTGTGCGGGTTCTCCGCTGACGCTGTCGGCCGCCATTCGCCGGCGGCGAGCATGGCGGTCTTGTGATGCTCCTCAATCGGCGTGTCGCAATCTTCGCAATAGTAGCGCACGCTGCGCGGGTCACCCTTCTCCCAGATCAGCCTTTCGAATTTCAGCCATTGCATCGCGTTGCAGTGCGGGCAGGGCAGGAAATAGCGCCGCTGGTCAGATGCCGCGTATTCCCGTTCAATACGGCTGCGTCCAGCAATGGTCGGGGTTGAGACCAGAAACGCTTTTCGACGCCAGCCGAAGGTGCGTGCCCGGGCCTCGGCCAAGGCGATCGGGTCGCCTTCGCCTTCGATGTCGCCGGGATAGGCGTCCACCTCATCCAAAAACAGAAACCTTGC
Organism: Roseomonas sp.; assembly: GCA_040398485.1. GTDB lineage: Bacteria > Pseudomonadota > Alphaproteobacteria > Acetobacterales > Acetobacteraceae > Neoroseomonas. Next base: position 2,052 of record JBBAUC010000348.1, read on the forward strand.
TGGCATGGAGCGCAGCCCAACCGCGCTATTGGCG
>JBBAUC010000349.1:0-2075 GCA_040398485.1 Roseomonas sp.
AGCTTTGGCGCCGGCCCCGGCTGGGGCAGAACCAATCGCGCCGCCTGCAGCGACACTCGATCCCATCTCTGCCCCGTCACCCGGCCAGGCGGCGGTGCCAGCGCCAGCGGTGGTTGAGCCGTCGCCCCCGGCCGCCGAGGCATCCGCGCAAACCCCTGCGGCCCCGGCGCCGCCGCCGCTTGATGTGCCTGTCATGGCCCCCGATTTCCCCGCCGCGCGGCCCATCCCCGCGCCTGATCCTGCCCTGCTGGAACAAGGGCGCTTTGGCGCGCTGCCGCGCGTGGGCGCTGATGGACGCACCCCCATCCGCGCTTATGCCGGGCAATTTGACCGGCAGGATACCCGCCCGCGTGTGGGCATTATCGTGGCCGATCTCGGCATTTCCAATGCGCAAACGGAAGACGCGATCCGCCGCCTGCCGCCATCCGTGACCTTTGCCATTTCGCCCTATGCGCCGCGCGCGGCCCAGGTGGCGGAGCGGCTCCGCGCCAAGGGGGCTGAAACCCTGATCGGCTTGCCGCTGGAACCTGCCGGGTATCCGCTGAATGACCCCGGCAATCGCGCTTTGCTGACCGGGCGTTCCGCGCCGGAAAACATGGCCAATCTGGAATGGGTGCTATCGCGCTTTCCGGGCTATGTCGGGGCGATTGGCGTGGTGGGCGGCATGCGTGGTGAGCGTTTCGCCACCATGGAGCAAAGCTACTTCGCGCTGCAGGAATCGCTCCGCAATCGTGGCCTGCTGTTTGTGGATGCCCGCCCAGGTGTCGCCGGGCCGGCCCGTGCCTGGGGCCGTTCGGTGGATGTGATCCTGGATGAGCCTGCGACCCGCACCGAAATCGAACGGCGCCTTGTTGAGTTGGAGACGATTGCCAAGGCGCGCGGTTCGGCACTTGGCTTGGCGCATGCCGCAACCCCGGTGGTGGTGGATCGGCTGGTGGCCTGGGCTTCCGGGCTTGAACGGCGTGGTGTGGCGCTGGCGCCCATCTCGGTGCTGATCCGCCGCCCGCCGGAGGCAGGGGAAACCCGCACGCAATGATGCTACCCTATCGCGATAATGTCGGCGCGCTGCTGTTTAATGCGGCGGGGCAGGTGCTGGTGGCGCGCCGGGCCGATCTGCCCAATGCCGAAGGTGCCGCAGGCGGATGGCAATTGCCGCAAGGCGGTATGGATGCGGGTGAGGACCCCGCCATCGCCATCTTCCGCGAATTGGAGGAGGAAATCGGCACCGCCAAGGCCGAGATCCTGGCCGAACATCCGCGCTGGCTATTCTATGATCTGCCAACGGAACTGATCGGCAAGGCGCTTGGCGGCAAGTATCGCGGGCAAAGGCAGAAATGGTTCGCGCTGCGCTTTTTGGGTAGTGACGCGGATATTCGGCTTGATCTTGACCCGCACCCGGAATTCGACGCCTGGCGCTGGGCGCAGCTTGGCGAATTGCCCGCGCTGGCGGTGGCCTTCAAGCGCGCGATTTATGAGGATTTGGCGCAGGAATTTGCGCGGTTTGGGGCGTAAAGTTTAGGCGTTTCCCTGCGCTGCCCCTTATGCCCCAACCAGCCCGCGTTTGCGGAGCAACGCCTCCACCTGCGGCGGCCGGCCGCGGAAGCCAGTGTAAAGCGCCATGGGGTCCGCCGTATCGCCGGCCTCAAAAATGCTTTTCAGCCGCGCGGCAAGGTCTGCGTCGAAGGGATTGCCCGCTTCCTCAAAAGCTTCAAACCCATCCGCATCCAGCACTTCCGCCCAAAGGTAGAAGTAATAGCCCGCCGCATAGCCATCGCCGGAAAACAAATGGCCGAAATGGATCGGACGGTGGCGCAGCGCCATGCCCTCAGGCATGCCGATTTCGGCGAGGAACGCTGTTTCGAATTCTGCCAGACTCAGGTCTTCCGGCGCCGCATGCCGATGCAAAGCAAGATCAATCAGCGCGCAAGACAGATACTCCACCATAGCGAAACCCTGCCCATCATTGCGCGCGGCCAGCACGCGGGCGAGCAGCGACTCATCCAGCGCTTCGCCGGTTTCATGGTGTCGCGCATGGGTTTGCAGTGTCTCCGGCAGGCTCAGCCAATTTTCCATGA
>JBBAUC010000350.1:0-2057 GCA_040398485.1 Roseomonas sp.
CGGCCGCGGCGGGTTTCGCGTGCGCGCGAAATGGGAAGTGGAAAAGAGTAAGGCCGGAAGCTGGGTGATTGTTATCACCGAAATCCCCTATCAGGTGCAGAAGGCGCGGCTGATCGAACAGATCGCGCAGTTACTCGAAGAAAAAAAGCTGCCGCTGCTGGCGGATTTGCGCGATGAAAGCACTGAACAGGTGCGGGTGGTCCTGGAACCCAAATCACGCAATGTGGAACCCGCGGTGCTGATGGAAACGCTATTCCGCGCCACGCCGTTGGAATCGCGCTTTCCGCTGAACATGAACGTGCTGGACGCCAACCGCACGCCGCGCGTCATGAGCTTGAAGGAAGTGCTGCGCGCCTGGCTGGATCATCGGCATGAGGTGTTGCAGCGGCGCACCAATCACCGGCTGGTTGCCATTGCGCGGCGGCTTGAGATTCTTGATGGCTATCTGATCGCTTATCTCAACCTGGATGAGGTGATCCGTATCATCCGGGAAGAAGATGAACCAAAGCCCAGGCTGATGGAACGCTTTGGCCTGAACGATACTCAGGCGGAAGCCATCCTGAATATGCGGCTGCGTGCGCTCAGGCGCCTTGAAGAAATGGAAATCCGCAAGGAGCATAAGAAGCTCAGCGCGGAACAGAAGAAGCTGCAAGCGCTGATGAAATCCGAAGCGGCGCGCTGGGAAACGATTGCGGAAGAAATTGAAAGCATGCGCGCGCGCTTTGGCGATGGCGCGCTGGGCACACGGCGTACGGCCACCGGTGCGGTCCTGCCAGAAGTGGTGGTCGATGAAGCGGCCTTTGTGGAGCGTGAGCCGATTACCGTGATCCTGTCGGAGAAAGGCTGGATCAGGGCGCAAAAGGGCCATGTGTCCTTGGATGGCGAATTGCGCTTCAAGGAAGGCGATAGCCTGTTCATCGCACTGCACGCCGAAACCACGGATCGGCTGGTGCTGTTTGCGACCAATGGCAAGGCCTTCACGCTGAAGGCGGATGCCATTCCCCGCGGGCGCGGTGATGGCCAGCCGGTCCGCTTGCTGCTGGACCTGACCAATGAGGATACGGTGATTGCGATGTTCGTGCACCGCGAAGGGCTGCGCTATCTGGTCGCGGCATCCGATGGCAAAGGCTTCCTGGTGAAGGGTGAGGATTTGCTCGCGGAAAAGCGTACCGGCAAGCAGGTCTTGAATGTGGACCCGCCGGCGGAAGCGGCGATCTGCGCGCCGGCGGAAGGCGATTCCATTGCGGTGATTGGCGAAAATCGCAAATTGCTGATTTTCCCGATTGATCAGGTGCCCGAGATGACGCGCGGGCGCGGCGTGCAATTGCAAAGCTATCGCGATGGCGGGCTTTCGGATGTGAAGGTCTTTACCCGGAAGGAAGGGCTTTCCTGGGTGCTTGGCGAAAGAACGCGGGTGGAGACGGATTTGCGCGCCTGGGTCGGCAATCGCGCCGGCGCGGGCAAGGCGCCGCCGAATGGGTTCCCGCGGTCAAATCGGTTTGAATAAAAAAAGCCCCAGCATGGTTCATCATGCTGGGGCCATCGCATTGACGGTGATGAAACGCCTTACGGCATCGCGACATCAATGCCCTGATAGAAGTAGTTCTGCGCCCGGATTTCATCATCTGTGAGGCGCCGGCCCGCCGGGATCATCACCGTGCCATCCTGGCGCGTGATTGGGCCCTCAAACGGGTGCAGCGTGCCGGCAGCGATGGCGTCGCGGATGCGCGTTGCCTCACTCACTTCCTCGGGCGTCATATTGGTGAAGGGGGCCATGCGGAACATGCCGCTGCCAAGCCCGCCCCAGGTATCCGTCGCGCGCCAGGTGCCGTCCAGCACTGCCTTCGCACGCTCCGCGTAATAGTCGCCCCAGTTATTGACGCTGCTGGTCAGGTGGGCGCGCGGCGCGAAGCGTGTCATGTCGGAAGCCTGGCCGAAGCCGAAGACGCCGCGCTGTTCGGCAAGTTGCAGCGGCGCCGGGCCATCGGTGTGACTGCAGAGCACATCGCAGCCCTGGTCAATCAGGGCGCGGGCTGCATCGGCTTCACGCGCTGGGT
>JBBAUC010000351.1:0-2044 GCA_040398485.1 Roseomonas sp.
GGGGCCAGCCAAATGCGGTTTGGCTGGCCTATGGCATGGGTTGGGGGGAGCTTTAGGTTTTGATGGGCGCGCCGCGGTTTCATATTCTCTATCGCATCACCCCGGATGATACCCGGCCGATTGAAGCGCATGCCAAGGATATCTGCCTTGAGCAGACGGTCGAAATCCCGGGCGATTGCGTGCCGCCGGCTATCTGGGACGCGGGCATTGTAGGGCAGGTTGAAGCCATCACGCCTTGCGCGGCGCCATCGCGCGCTTTCGATGTGGAAATCAGCTACCGCGCCGATATCGCCAATGATTCCATCCCCAACCTGCTGAACATCATTTTCGGCAATATCTCGATCAGGCGCGGCATCAAGATCATTGATATCCGCCTTACACCGGATCAATTGCGCGCCTTTGGCGGGCCGCGTTTTGGGATTGCCGGATTGCGCCAAGCGCTTGGCGTTTACAACCGGCCCTTGGCGGCAACTGCCATCAAACCTCTGGGGTTATCGGTACAGGAATTGGCCCGCCTTGCTGCCGGCTATGCGCTTGGTGGGCTTGATGTGATCAAGGATGATCACGGGCTGATGGACCAGCCCTTCCATCCCTTCAAGGAAAGGGTCGCGCGGCTGCAGGAGGCGATCAGGAACGCCAATGCCAAGACTGGGCGGAAGACGCTCTATTTCCCAATGGTCTCCGGGCGCTTCGATCAGATCGAAGACCAAATGGCCTTCGCCCGTGCCCAGGGCTGTGCCGGGGCGCTGATTGCGCCCCTGCTGATTGGGCCTGACACAGGCTTTCACTTGGCGCGCAAATACGGCCTTGCGGTGATGACGCACCCAAGCTTCACCGGCACCCATTTCCATGACCCCGAACATGGCATGACACCGGCCATGCTGCTTGGGCGGCTATTTCGGGTTTTTGGTGCTGATATCTCGGTTTTTCCCAATGCCGGCGGACGCTTCACCTTCACGCCCAAGGAATGCCGCGATTTGGCCATTGCCATGCAGGAACCCTTGGGCGATGTGAAGCCCGGTTTTCCTTCCCCGGCGGGCGGCATGTCCATTGAACGCATTGACAGCATGGTGGCGAGTTTCGGCCATGACGCGGTCTTCCTGATTGGTGGCGCGCTGATGCGCCATTCGCCCGATCCTGAGGTCGGCGCGCGCGCGTTCATCGCCGCGATTGAAAAGACCGTTTCAGCCGAAAAGGCCGCCGAATGACCGTGCGTCGCTTCAATGCCTTTGGGTGGGAAAACGTGCCCGTCCTGTCCTATAAGGAAGGTGGCCCCTACAAGGATGTGACGCGTCAAATCCTGTTTGAAGGTGCGGACTCACTCCCCGTTCAGTGGCGGTATTTTGAGGTGCAGCCCGGCGGTCATTCCACGCTGGAACGCCATGAGCATATCCATTGGGTGCTGATCCTGCGCGGGCGTGGTGCTTGCCTGGTGGGTGATGAGATCACCGATATCGCCGAGCATGACCTGGTGGAAATCCATGCCATGCAATGGCATCAATTCCGCGCGGCTCGGGATGCGCCGCTGGGTTTTCTCTGTCTGGTTGCGGCTGAACGGGATCGCCCGCAATTGCCGAGTGCGGATGATTTGGCGGCCTTGAGGCAAGACGCAACAATCGCTGATTTTATCAGAACTTAACGCCGCCGCAGCACCGCTTCCCGCGCCAGCGCCATCACCGCGGCGCGGGCAATCGCTTGATCCGGCATGCCCGTTGTTTTGGTGTGGCGTTCCGCTTCCAGCAGCGCATCACCGGCTGCTGCCAGGGCGGGGGCGGGCCATAAACGCAGCGCCCTTTCGAAAGCCGGGCGGCTTTTGAAAAACACCGGCGGGCGAAGCGAGGACAGCGCATCACCGGGGCTTGAACCCTTCGCAACGGAAAGCGCCGCCAGATGCAGGCGCTGCACATGCCGCAACGCGGCGCGCACCACCTGCACCGCGGCAGCCCCTTCGGCAAAGGCTTGATCCAGCGCGCGGTCCGCCAGCGCGGCATCGCCCGCTGTGGCTGCGAGCAGCGCCTGGTCAAGATCAAGCGTCGAACCTTCA
>JBBAUC010000352.1:0-2008 GCA_040398485.1 Roseomonas sp.
CTCACCGCCCAGATAAATGCTGTCTTCCAAGGCAACGCGCGCACCCTTGGCGCGAAGCTTCCAGCCCGCACCGGACGCCAAGCGCAGCAGCACAGCGCTTTCATCCTGCAAGAGATTGGCCGTCACGGCCGGGTGCAAATGAAACCGCGCAACAAAAATCGGCACCGGCGCATCGGGCGGCATTTCCAGCACATCTTCACCACGCAAATCATCGCCCGATTCAGCCAAGTAAAGGCGCCGGCGATGCACTGTGCCGAAGGGGCCGCGCCAGCCATCATGGCTCACTTCAAGCCATTGCGCGCCGGTGGCTTCCTGGCGTTCCACCTCCACTGCCTCAGGCTTGCGGCCCAGGCCTTCGGGGCGGAGTTCGCTGGAATTGGTGTCAGACAGCACCAGCGTGGAATGCGCGGCGGTGGCGCGGAGCGCATCGCGCCAGCCTTCCTCGCCAGCCGGGGCCGCGCCGCAATTCACAATCAGCCGATCACGCCCGATGGACATTTCAAAGGAAAGCGTGCCGGCATGGGCAAAGCGATCCGCCCCTCTCGGCAGGCCGCCAAGCCCGGTGGTGGCACGGCGCCCGCGTGGCGGCGGCCCGGCATCCATGATGATAACGGTGCGCCCGGCTTGCAGGCGCTGAAAGCCGGTTTCCGGCAATTCCAGCGCGCCCCGCCCACGCGCCTGGCCTTGCGTCAGCACCAGATCAAGCAAGGCCGAGTTTTCTTCCCGCGCGCCATTGAAAAGTGCCAAGCAACCATCGCCATGGCGGAACAGGCGCAAAGCAGGTGCGGCACGGTCCAAGGCGGCCAACAGATGCGGCGGCGCTTCCACGCCCACGCCGTGCAGCAGGTTGCGGATTTCAATCAGGTCTTGCAGCGCCGCGAGTTGCTGCGCGGGTGATCGTTCAATATGCCCGCCATCGGGCAGGAATTGACGTTCGATCTCGGCGGGCAGGAAGCGGATGGCGCGTTGCAGATAGGCGTCTTCTTCCAAGGCCACAGCAGCCGCAAGTGCGCCCTTCAGCGCCACCAGCGCGCCGCGATGCTCATCTTCCGCAGGCAAGGCGCCCACCAAATCACGCGCATCCTGCGCGAGCCGCTGCATCACCTGGCGGCGGAAAACATCTTCAGCCGTGGCCGCGAAGAAATCCCAATGGCCGAGCCAAGCTGAAATCCGCGCACCGACCACTTCCGGCGCATCGGCAATGTCTTCTTCCCAGCCGGTTTGCAGCCAATCGGCGGTGAACGCACGGGCGCGCAGCCGCGCCGCATCCGTCCCCAAGGCCCGCAAATCCCGCATCCAGGCGAAGCCATGGGCAGAAGCGCGCCAGGCGGGGGAGGCACCTTTGCCTCCCCAGGGCTCTCCGCCTTCTGTGGCCAGGCGCATGGGGCGGATGGTACCGGCGAAATCAGCTTCTCCGCGCAACAACCGCGCGCCGCGGGCGGCATCGCCGGGCCAAAGATCGCGAAAGGGGCGGGAAGGGGCGTCGGGCACGCGCACGGGGCGAAGCCGTGCGAGTTTCTGCCGGGCGCCGCGCAGCAGATTGATCATGCCGCCCCCCCGCGAAGTGCCTTGATCGCGGCGGCGTAATCCGGCGCACCAAACACGGCCGTGCCGGCCACCAGCACATCCGCGCCGGCATTCAGGCACAGCGGCGCGGTTTTGGCCGTGACGCCGCCATCCACCTGCAAGCGAATATCGCGGCCAGAGGCTTCAATCAGCCGGCGCAGCTTTTCGATTTTTGGTAATTGGCCTTCCAGGAAGCTTTGCCCGCCAAAGCCAGGATTGACCGACATGACCAGGATAAGGTCGCAAAGATCGAGTACATGTTCGATGGTGGCGATGGGCGTTGCCGGGTTCAGCACCACGCCAGCCTTTTTGCCCAAGCCGCGGATGGTTTGCAGCGAACGATGCAAATGCGCGCCGGCTTCGGGATGCAGCGAGATCAGATCCGCCCCGGCATCCGCAAAAGCCTGCAAATAGGGGTCCACCGGCGCGATCATCAAATGCA
>JBBAUC010000353.1:0-1993 GCA_040398485.1 Roseomonas sp.
GTCCATTACTGGCCCGCCATGGCCGCGCGCGCGTCAGCCTGCCCGGCGGCTGCGCAATCGGCACGCGCCCGGTTGATCTGCACCTCAAAGCCCTTGAGCAGATGGGGGCGGAGATTGAGATTACCGCTGGCTATATTGAAGCCCGCGCCCCAGGTGGCCTGAAGGGTGCGCGCATCATCTTCCCGCAAGTCTCGGTCGGTGCCACGGAAAACATCCTGATGGCAGCGGCTTTAGCAAGCGGGCAAAGCGAAATTTTGAACGCGGCGCGAGAGCCCGAAATCACCGACCTTGCTGCCTGCCTGATGCGCATGGGCGCGCGCATTGAAGGCATCGGCACGGATCGCCTGCTGGTGGAAGGCGTGGCCAACCTTGGCGCCGCAACACACCCCATCATCGCGGACCGGATCGAAGCCGGCACCTTTGCTTGTGCCGCTGCCATCACTGGCGGGTCGCTGCTGCTGCAAGGGGCGCGGCTTGATCATCTGGGCGCAGTCACGCGTACGCTGCGCGAAGCGGGCGTCGATGTCGCGGAAGAAGAAGGCGGGCTTCGTGTGACGCGCAGCAATGGGCTTCGCGGTGCCGATGTGATGACCGAACCCTTCCCGGGCTTCGCCACCGATATGCAGGCGCAATTTATGGCGCTGATGTGCGTGGCAGATGGCGCTTCCATGATCACAGAAACCATTTTCGAAAACCGCTTTATGCATGTGCCGGAGCTTTCGCGCATGGGTGCGCGCATCAATTTCCACGGCGCTTCCGCCATTGTGCGCGGCGTGAAAAAGCTTTCCGGTGCGCCGGTGATGGCGACTGATTTGCGCGCCTCGGTCTCGCTCATTCTCGCCGGATTGGCAGCGGAAGGTGAGACGATTGTGAACCGCGTTTATCACCTCGATCGCGGCTATGAACGGGTTGAAGCGAAACTCGCGGCGGTGGGCGCCGATATTGAAAGACTGGCGGGCTGATTGTCATGGATATCCCGATCCCGAATGCGCTGAATGCCGCACCGGCTGAAACCGATACGCCGCTGGTGATTGCCCTGCCCAAAGGGCGCATCCTGAAGGAACTTCACCCCGTGCTGTCGCGCGCAGGGTTGATCCCGGCCGCTGATTATGCGGATGAAGATAGCCGTCGGCTGCGCTTCCCCACCAATGATCCGACGGTGGATGTCATTCGCGTGCGCCCCTTCGATGTCGCGACCTTCGTGGCGCATGGCGCGGCGGCAATTGGCGTTTGTGGTTCCGATGTGCTGATGGAATTCGATTATCCGGAAATCTATGCCCCGCTTGATTTGGGCATTGGCCGTTGCCGGGTTTCGATTGCTGAACCGGTGAACGCCATCCCGGATGATCCGCGCCGCTGGTCACGAATCACGGTTGCCACGAAATACCCGAATATTGCGCAGCGCCATTTCGCCGCACGCGGCGTGCAGGCAGAAATCGTGCATTTGAATGGCGCGATGGAATTGGCGCCTTCCATGGGCTTGGCGCGCCTGATCGTTGATCTGGTGCAAACGGGTTCCACCTTGAAGGCCAATGGCCTCAAAGAAGGTGAAGTGATCGCTCATGTCACTTCGAAACTCATCGTCAATCGCACCGCCTTGAAGACGCGGCCGGAGGCGATTGGCGCCTGGATTGCACGCTTCCGCACTGCGCTGGAAGCCAACGTATGAAGCGGTTGGATACGCGGGAAGCCGGGTTTGAAACCGCCTTCGCCGCGCTTTTGGATGACGCCCGCGAAACCACGCAAAAGGTAGATGGCGTGGTCGCCGGCATCATCGCCGATATCCGCGCGCGCGGCGATGCGGCGCTGATAGACTACACCGCGCGTTTTGACCGCTGGCAGCCGGCCAATGCCACAGCGCTGCGCGTCACAGAAGCCGAGATTCAAGCGGCGGATGCGACCATCGCGCCAGATCTCCGCGCCGCGCTGAACCTAGCGGCAGAGCGGATCGAGACGTTTCATCACGCACAATTGCCGCAAGATTTGGTGATGC
>JBBAUC010000354.1:0-1968 GCA_040398485.1 Roseomonas sp.
CGCGGGCGGCCAGGCGGCGAGCCTTGGCAAAGGTGGGGGCGCCGGCAACATCGCGCCGCGCGGCGCAGTGGCAGGGCGCTCACCCGGCGCCACACCTTGCGCACGTAGCAGAATGGCCGAGAGCAATGCGAGATTTGTCAGATTGCCGCGATTATAGATCTCCACCAAAGCCGCAATCGCCGCGTGATCCTGCGGCTTTTGTGATGCGGCAGGTGTTGGCGGCGTGATGGCCTTAGCAATCCCATCCCGCGCCGCCGCAGCAGCGCCGGAAGCAAGCGCCGGTGCGGCCTGCGCCCAAAGCCAATCGAGCACACCAGGCAAGGCAGCGGCGTGGCGCCAGATCAGATTCACTTGGCCAATGCCGATCCCGTCATTCAACGCGGCATAAATCGCGGCAATCGCGGGTGGGGCTTCCGCTTCGCGGATTTCAGCAAGACCAGTGCCGGACATGGTTCAGTACTCCTCAAAAATACGGCCATAGCCTTCACGCTTTTCCGCAATCCCATTGGCGCGTAACGCATGCCAGTAAGTGGCGGCATTGATGGCCAAGACCGGCTTGCCCAACCAAAGCTCCGCTGCCGCCGCCACGCGGATCATGGAAAGATTAGTGCCCACCCGCACAATCGCATCCACATCATCACCATCAAGGCGCTTCAAGGCCGCGGTGCAGGAATGGCTGCCAATGCTGATCCCAAGGCCTGAGACATCCCTGACCTGCGCCACGAAATCATCAGCGCCCTTCTGCCCACCAAAAAAGGTAATGGCCGACATGCCCATCACCAGATAATCCGGATGGCAGGTCATCACACTGCGCACCGCATCCATGGTGTTGCCACTGATCACCGAAATGCCGGTACGTCATAATCCGGCTGAACCATCGTATCGGTGGAAGGACCCATCACACCAAAAAGCTTTCGCCAGCCTAGGATATCGCGGGACATGTGCAACCTCCTGATCGAAGAAGCACAATAACAGAAGCGGGAGGGCTCTGCCCTCCCGCACCCACCCGCCAAGGGCCGGGAGGCCCTTGGAACCCGGGAATTGCCCCGGGGTAATTGGGCAATCGCCTGCCCGGGTCCTTAACGTGTATTGCCCAGATAGCGCCGCTGGATTGCCGTCCACTGGTCCGAGGCCAGTACTTCTAGCAGCGCACGGTTCACCGCCTCGCGCCGCGGCGTATCCGGCGGCAACACAATGGCGTAATCATGTGGTGCAAAGCGCAGCGGGGCCAGCACAACCCCCCGCGCCTGCCCAATTTCCCAAACCAGGATCGGCTCATCATGCACAAAGGCATCGATTTCGCCGTCCGCGACCGCCTTCAGTCCAGCGGATACAGAAGCATAAGCCCGCGGGCGCACGCCATAGCTTTGCAACGCCGCACCCGACGCCGCGTTGGCCACATTGCCCACGCGCATTACCGCCAGATCGGTCGGGCTGGTGACCTGATGATGGATAGAATCTGTGGTCAGGGATGCCGCAAGCTGCGCCGTGAACCCGGCTGTCACGATCAGGGCCGTGAACATCCACAGGATCGCCAGGATGCGCCCGCCGACCGTTGTCGGCGTTTTGTCGCCATAACCGGTCGTGGTCATCGTGACTGCTGCCCACCAGAATCCGCTGAACAGGCCGCGCTTTGGATCTCTCTCGAACTGAGCGGAATTATGCTTTCGTTCGAACAGCCAGACCAGCGCGCCGACCACGAACAGCACCCCGGCCAACAACCCGACAACCGACAGGAACGCGCGCGAGGTCAGCGCATCCCAGATCGCCGCCAGTCCCGCCTGCTGCCTTTCGGCGACAACGACCCCAAGGCTTGACCGGAAGAACGCATAGGAAAAGTCGATCACCTCTTCGCGTGCCGGGGTCATCGTCATGGCCGCGATCGAGGCATCGAGCTTGCCATCGGCCACGTTGTCGATCATGCCCGCAAGGGTCGTTTCCTGCAGCTGGTACGTCACGCCCAGCTTG
>JBBAUC010000355.1:0-1934 GCA_040398485.1 Roseomonas sp.
GCCGCGATAGGGCACATGGGTGATGTCCACGCCCGCCAGCCGCTTCAGGATTTCCAACTTGGCGTGAGACGACGTGCCATTGCCATTGGACCCGAAGCGGATGCTGCCGGGTTTGTCGCGCGCGGCGGCGATCAGCGCGGGCAGGCTCTGCCAGGGGCCGGTGGCGGAAACCGCAATCGCACTCGGCACCGCGGCGAGCAGGCCGATATGGGTGAAATCGCGCAGCACATCATAGGGCATGGAAGGCAGGATGGCCGGTGCAATCCCCTGGGAGGCGATGTTGGAAAGCAATATGGTTGTGCCATCGGGAGCACTTTTCGCAACCGAATCACTGCCAACCACGCCGCCCGCGCCAGCGCGGTTTTCCACGACCACCGGCGCGCCAAGGCGGTTTTCCATCTCCCGCGCCACCAGCCGGGCGAGCAAATCCGCCGTACCACCGGGCGGGAAGGGGACAATGAAACGGATGGGCCGCGCGGTTTGCGCGCTCGCCGCCAGCGCAGGGGTGGCAAGGATGGCGGCCAGGATGGCGCGGCGCTTGGTGGTTTTCATGTCGTGATCCCCCAGAAATTCGGGCGTTCCATAGACCAGAAGGCGCCGCCATGTCTTCATGGCGCGGGAGGATGCCATGTCACTTGCCTATGCGAGGAAGGGCCTGCTTGGGGTGCTGACCCCCCAGGCCAATACCACGGTGGAGCCAGAATTTTCGCTGCTGCTGCCGCCAGCGACGGCGATGCTGACCGCGCGGTTAGTCAGCACGCGACCTAGCCTGAATGATCGGCTACGCGATTATGTCGCGGGGCTGGATCAAACCTGCGCGCAATTCGCCAATGCGCCGCTGGGTGCCATCGCCTTTGCCTGCACGGGGTCTTCCTATTTGGTGGGACCAGCAGCCGAGGACGCCGCCGTGGCCCGCCTTTCCGCCCGCGTGCCCTTTATCACCGCGGGCCGCGCGGTGTGTGACGCCTTTGCCGCGCTTGGGGCCAAACGCATCGGGCTGGTTTCACCCTATCCGCCTGATCTGACCGAAGCCTCGGCGGCCTATTGGACTGCGCGGGGGTTTGAGGTGGCGCGGGTTGTTGCCATCGCCACACCGGGGGCCGCCTTTCACCCCATCTATGCCCTGGCCGAGGGCGATGCCAGCGCCGCACTCGCCGCCATGCAAGGCGCGGGGGCGGAGGCGATTATTCTGCTGGGCACCGGCATGCCTTCCCTCGGCGCCATTCTGGCGCAGCCGGAAGTGGAGGGCGCGCCAGTGATTTCCTGCAATCTGGCGCTGATGTGGCGCGCGATGGCGGCGCTGCGCAGTGAGGCCGCGGATGCGGCTTCACTCAAGCGCTGGATCAGCGGCGCTGATTGGCGCGCGCGTTATGCCGAAAGGCTCGGCGTGTAAGTCAGGGCCGCAGCGCTTCCGTCACCCCAATCATGGCATCGCGCGTGACAAGCTGCTCCAGCTTCGCCGAATCCCAACCCTCAGTGCCCGCTGGGCGGCGCGGCACGACCAGGTAGCGTAGCTCCGCATTGCTATCATGCACGCGAATGCTGGTACCTTCAGGCAATTGCGTGCCGAATTCAGCGAGCACGCCGCGCGGGTCCCGCACCGCCCGAGCGCGGTAGGCGCGGCTTTTGTACCAGGCGGGCGGGCGACCGAGCACGCTGCGCGGATAACAGGAACAAAGCGTGCAGACGACAAGGTTATGCACATCCGGCGTATTGAACAGCGCCGTCAGCACAGTCTCCCCGCGCGAAAGCGCCAATTCTTCCACCGCCGCACCGGCATCGGCGGCGAGGCGGGCGGCAAAGCCAGGATCGGTCCAGGCGCGCGCGACAACCCGCGCGCCGAGATGCTCACCCCGGCTATCCATTGCCTCAATCTGGGCGCGGATTTCAGCCGCGGTCAGAATGCCGCGCGCGATCAGCAGATTGCGCACCGC
>JBBAUC010000356.1:0-1932 GCA_040398485.1 Roseomonas sp.
CGCCTCATTCGCCTGGCGTTCCCGCTCCGCCTCCTGCCGTCGCGCCTCCGCATCGAACGCCGCCTCAGCCTCCTTCGCTTGCCTCGCCTTCTCATCCGCCGCCACCTTCTCCAGCCCCGCCTTCGTCCGCAAAATTTCCAACTCCATCTCCGCCAGCGCCGTCGCCGCCTCCATCTGCTTCACCTCATCCCCCCGCGCCGCCGCCACCGCCTCTTGCAGGCCCGCCTTCTCCGCCGTCAACCGCACCAGCTTCTCCTCCTCCGACTCCCCAAACGTCTCCACCGCCTTCCTCGCCGCATTCATTTCCCCCCGCGCATCCCCCCGCGCCCGCGCCTCCGCCGCCCGCGCCGCCGCATTGGCCGCCTTCTCCTCCTCCGCCGCCAACAGCTTCGCATTCGCAATCAACTCATCCTGCTGCTCCGTCGGCATCGCCATCTGCCGAATCCTCAAAATCTCACGCTCCAGCCCCAACTGCCTCTCCAGCGCCGCCGCCCCCGCCTCATCCCCCCGCAACCGCGCCAGCTTCACCTCCAGCTCATCACGAGCAAAGCCCATCGACTCCCGAATCAGCGTCGCCCGCGTCTGCTCCAGCGCCACCTCAGCCTGCATCAGCTGCGCCCGCCGCTCCGCCATCGACGGCCCACCCGTAAACGTCCCCATCACCCCCATCGCAAAATTCCCCAGACTCCCCGTCAAAGCCTTCGACTCCTCAGCGATCGCCGCCTGCTTCTTCTCCACCTCCCCCAGCAGATCCGCCATCTGCGAAATCGACCCACTCGAAATCACCTTAGCCAACTCCCCCGCAAACGTCTGACTGCTAGCGATCAGCTCCGCAAACGCCTCATTACCCTTCTGCCCCGCAAACACCAGCGCCCCAGCAATGGCAGCCACCCCACCCACAATCGCCCCACCCGGCCCGAACAAACTCGCAATCTGCGACCCCTGCTGCGCAAAAATTTGCAGCGCATTCGTCCCCATCTGCGCCTGCACCGCAATATCCTGCGCCTGCATCGCAATCTGCCCCGCCGCCCCCTTCTGAAGCCCGCCGCCTTTCGCCATCCCCACCTTACTCAACGCCTTCTCCGACTTCACCGCCACCTGCTGCGCAATCCCCACCGCCTCCGCCGCCCCAGCCCGGGCCGCCGAATTATCCCACCCAAGCTTTACCGTTGCGTCACTCATATCAGATCGAAGCTAACCCCCCACCCATGTCAAAACCCCACCACCCCCCATTCTGAAATCATACCGATATCTCCGAATTGAGGTGGCGTTAATTCAACTGTTCGGCAGCGGAAAATGGGGCTTGGAAAAAAATACGCAGATTTGCGAAAATAATATTTGACAGTTACGCAAAAAAGCGTAACTTTGCCTCGTCAGCGGCAATGAGGCCAATGACCAACCAACAAAAAAATGAAATACCTCGACCTCTACACCATCGCGAAAGACACCGAACGCCGTATTGCCTACGGTTCCGAATCGGCTTTGTGGGGTGATTTTTTGAACCGCATGCATGAGATTGGTGCGCCGGATATGCACCCCGAGCCAGACGATAGTTTTGAGGTGACTCAAGATGAGGCGGATTGGTGGATCGACGCATACGAGGCTGAGGAGTTGTTTTTTGACCATGAGGATGATTTGAGCGAGGACGCCAAAGAGCGGATTACGGATGTCTCCGACGATTGGGAATCCCGCTTTGCCACCATCCGCGAGGAGGTCACCAACCTGTAACGCGTTATGCAAGTCACCACTAAGCACCCGTCCAGCTCCTACGGCCAGCCCGTCATCCTCGCGGATGATGGGTCGGTCATGGACTACGCGCCCGGAGTCAAGGCCATCCGCGCCAAGCGCGGATGGAACACGCAGCAACTCGCCGACGTTTGCGGCGTCAGTCGCCGCACTGTCGAGGGTTGGGAGTCCGGCCGCATGCCGGAG
>JBBAUC010000357.1:0-1888 GCA_040398485.1 Roseomonas sp.
TTCCCCGATTTTCACCGGGGCGCGAAACTTGAGCGTCTGGGACATATAAATCGTGCCCGGCCCGGGGAGTTGCGTGCCCAGCACCTTGGTAATCAAGCCCGCCGCCAGCATGCCATGCGCGATGCGTTCCTTGAAGATTGAGGTGGCGGCGTATTCCGCATCCAGATGCATGGGGTTGGTATCGCCAGTGACGGCGGCGAACAGCACGATATCGGCTTCCGTGATGGTTTTGGAAAATTTGGCGGTCAGCCCCACCGTCAGGTCTTCGAAGAAATAGATTTCCGCCATGGGTTGGGGCCCTTTGATGTTGCGCTGCACGCGACGGGATAAAGCATTTCAAGCTTGGGTGAAATCGCCAAGCTTGGCGGATTGCGGAAAAGCGGCTTGTGGCGCCTCGGGAGAGAATAATCTTCCCCGCACCTCGCCTGGTGGAAGCCTTTGGCGGACTTAAGCGGAAGGAAATAAAATCTTTTTTCTTGATGTTTTTCGCTATTTGAGAGAAAAATTTTTCCGACAAACCTGGATTTTACCGCCATGACCCTTCGCCGCGACCTGCTGCTTCGCTCCGCCCTTTTCGCCGCCGCTGGCCTGCTCGCCACCCCGGCCCAGGCCGACACCGCCTGGAATCCTGACCGCGCGCTTCGCATCGTGGTCCCCGTCGCACCCGGCGGCAGCCTGGATATCCTTGGCCGCCTGCTGGCACGGCATTTGACCGAGGCTTTGGGCCAGAATGTCGTGACGGAAAACAAGCCCGGCGCCGGCAGCAATATCGCCTTTGAATTGGTGGCGCGCGCCGCGCCTGATGGGCTGACGCTGCTGGTGGGCTCGGACCCGCTCACGATCAACCCCGCGCTTTACCCGCGCGTTGGCTTTGACCCGGTGCGGGATTTCAGCCCGGTGATTGAGGCGGTGCGCGCGCCGCAGGTGCTGGTGGTGCACCCCTCAGCCCCCGTGCGAGATGTGGCGGGCTTTATCGCCTGGGCACGGGAAGCAAGTGGCAAGCTGACGGTCGCGTCCCAGGGCAATGGGTCCATCGGCCATCTGGCTGGGGCGCTATTTGCGCAGGATGCTGGGCTTGGCTTCACCCATGTGCCCTATCGCGGCGGCGGTCCTGCCGTGATTGATCTGGTTGCCGGGCATATCCAGGCGCTGTTTGTCACCCTGCCGGCTGCGATTGAACATATCCGCGCCGGGCGGCTCCGCGCGCTCGCCGTCACCAGCACCAAGCGCGTCCCGGCCCTGCCGGAGGTACCCACCATCGCCGAATCAGGCTTCCCGGAATTTGAGGTGATTACCTGGCAGGGCATCCTGGCCCCGGCGCAAACCCCGCCCGCCGCCATCCGCCGCCTAGCCGGCGCGCTTGACCGCATTCTGGCGAAGCCCGAGGTCGCGGAACAACTCACCGCCCAGGGTTTTGAGGTGACCAGCCAAGGCCCCGCGCAATTCGCGCAATTGATCCAGGCGGAGGCGCGGCGCTGGCCCGCCTTGGTCCGCCGCACCGGCGCCCAGCCCGATTGAACACCCCTCCGCAAAGGACAAGAAAAATGCCCGATACCCTGACCCCGATTGATTGGCGCACCCGCGGCATCAAGCATGTGCGCGCCAGTGCAAAGAGTTCCAGCACGCCCGAAACCCTTGGGATGAACCGCGAAGTCGCCATCAGCGGCGCGCGCAGTGGCTCTGTCGCGCTTTGGGCCGGCACCAATCGGATCGAGCCCAATTCGCGCACCGGCGCGCATCATCACGGTGCTTTGGAAAGCGTTATTTACATCATCAGCGGCACTGCCCATATGCGGTGGGGCGATCGGCTGGAATTCATCACCGAAGCGCGCGCGGGCGATTTCTTCCTGGTGCCGCCTTACGTGCCGCACCAGGAAATCAATGCCTC
>JBBAUC010000358.1:0-1859 GCA_040398485.1 Roseomonas sp.
CAGGCGTTTCACCGCCATCAGCCGATCCAGCGCGGCATGAAGATCCGGCGCGCTATCCACCAGCGTGCCGTCCAGATCAAAAACCGCGCAGCGCAGAACGCGATCAGGCATCGGAAGGCGGCACCCAGGGGATGCGCGCAATGTCGATCCCCTCTTCGCGCAGCGCCTCAGCCTCATCCTCCGTGGCTTCGCCGAAAATGCCGCGGGCTTCCGTTTCGCCATGGTGGATCTTGCGCGCTTCCTCAGCGAAATCGGCGCCGACGTAATCGCAATTTTTCTCTACCTCGGTACGCATATGCCGCAGCATCGCGCGGAGTTCCGCCGGCATGGCGGCCAGCGCCGCAGCGGGCAAGGCCGGGGGAGATGGTGGGGGTGGCGCGGGCGCTTCCGCCACCGGCATGGGCGGCGCTTCGGGCTTGGTATTGCGCGCCGGGCGGCCCTTTTTCGGGATGACAGGGGCCATCAGGCGCTTGGCGACCTTGGCCGGGCCACATTGCGGGCATTCCACAAGGCCGATTGCCGCCAGCTTGTCGAAAGCCGCGCTATCCTTGAACCAGCCATCGAATTCATGCGCCTGATCGCAGCGCAATTCGTAGCGGATCATGTCCCGGTCACCCTGTCATCACGTGCAAGTGTCATCACGCTGTAATCTGGCACCCCCGCGCGCCAAGTGCCAGGGGCGCGGCCATCAATACTCATATTCACATCAATACTCATATTCAAACGCAATCCCCACACGATCCCCCGCCAGGCTATTGCCGCCGCTTTCTGCTTCCAGCCGAAGCCTTGGCATCAGGTCTATCTGCACGCCAACGCGCGGCGGGCCGCCATCGGCGCTTTGCTTCAGCCCAAGAAACACCCCATCCGCCACATAACGCCCGGTTTCGAGCGTTGCCCCCGGTTCCTGCCCTACGCGTTGTTCGCCTTCCTTCTCCTGGCCGATGGAAAGCCGATCAAGTGCGAGGGTGCGGCGGATGCGTTCCATCAGCCCACCCGGCCCGGGCAAAGGGCGGCCCGTGGCGCCGGCAAGCGCTTGGGCCAATTGTACCATCTGGAAAGGTGAAAGATCCCCGCCGCGCCGGCCGAATAATAGCCGCGCCAGAACCTCATCTGCCGGTAACTCGGGGTTGGAGGTGAAGCTGATTTTCGGATCGCGCGCCGGGCCTTCCACCGCGACATTCACATCCACATCGTCTGCCCGCGCGGTGGCGAGGACATCCAGATTGGGCATCAGCCCGCCGGCGCCGAAAGTGATGTTTGCGCGACTAAGGTTGAGCCGCCGATCCAGAACCGCCAGCGTGCCACGGCGGAGCATGAAACCACCGTCCAAATGCGGCGCATCAAGCGTGCCGCCAAGCTTTACCTCACCGCCCAATTCCGCATCCAGCCCGCGCCCGCGCAGAAAAATCGCGCGCGGTGCATCAATGGTCAGATCAAGCGCGATCGGCGGCAGGGTTCTGGCTTCCGCTTGCGTTCGTGTCGGTGATGCCAAGGCGGGGACACCCGGTGGGCGCTGGCCGACCTCTCGCACCCCGGGCAGCCTACGCACGGTGGGCGGCAGCCTGTCCGGAATGCGCAATTCGGCGCGCCGCACCAGCAATTTTCCGGAAAGCCGGCTTTCGCCCAAAGCCTCACCCGCGAAGCGCACGTCACCATCAAGTGTTGCACTGCCAAGGTCCGAATCGATGGGGCGCGCCGCATCGGCCCTGAGGCGGAGTTCAAAAGGCAGGCGCGGCTTGCCAAGATCCAAGGAGCCGGAACCATTCAAACTGCCCCCGCCCGCAGTGCGCGCTGCAAAGCGTGTCAGGTTTAGTTGCTGACCTTCTGCGCTGATGTCCGCGGTAGTCTCATTGAGTGAG
>JBBAUC010000359.1:0-1836 GCA_040398485.1 Roseomonas sp.
CATGGCGATCGCTTCAACAGGCGAAGGCGATCTGACCACGGCGCTTGGCCTTTATCGTCGCGGTACCATCCTTCAGGCGGTTGGCGCCTATCGGGAGGCAGTGACAGTCCTGCGCGAGGCCATTGCGCTGCTGGATCGGCGCGGTGAACAGGATGCCTTCGCCTTTGGCGGCTATCCATTTGTGTTTTGCCATTCCTTCCTTGCCTGGTCACTTGCCGAACTTGGCGAGGATGCGGCGGCCCGGGATGAAGGTGCGCGCGGCTGGGCGGCAGCGGCCCAGCTTGGCAACAGCTATTCCCAAGCGGTGATGAGTTTTGGTCACGGCCACGCCCTGATCCGCGCCGGCACGCTGGAGGAGGCCGAGGCAGTGCTGGAACGGGGCCTTGAACTCTACCGCGTTGTTGAAGTGCCAGCGACCTATCCATGGATTGCAGCGGGGCTTGGTTATGTGCGGGTGATGCGGGGCGATACGGAACGCGGGCTGGCGCTGCTGCGCCAAGCTGTGATGCCAGAGGTGCGGGCGCGTGGGCCAATGTATGCGCATACCTATCTGCGCCTGGCTGAGGCAACGCACCATCTGGGCCTTACGGGGGAAGCCTTGGCAGCGGCCCGCGCCGGCCGCGATGCTGCGGAATCGCAGGAGGAACGCGGGCATTTGGCCTGGGCGGGGCGCGTTTTGGGCGACGTACTTTCGGCGGAAGCACCGCGCGAGGCAGGATCACATTACCGGCAGGCGGCTGACATCGCCGAGGAGCTTGGCATGCGGCCGGAGGTAGAGCTGGTGGCCGCAGGGCTTGCGAAGATTAAAGGGCGCGCGCGGCGCATGGGATGATTTTCTCGCGGTTTGTAGGCGGCTGCTGCATTTGAGTTACGCTGCCATCCCACCCATTGATCCAATGACGCATAGTGGCGCGCGTCCAATTCAGCGCATGAGACCTACCCAATCGCTTCGCCGAGCGCCTGCCACTGAGCGAGATCATCAATTCCAGAGTTGCGCATTCCATTGTCTCGGAGAACCATCTAGGGTCGTCTCGATGAAAAGGGCCTTACTCACCGCGCCGGATTGCGCGAACACGCCCACGCGCGCGCCACGCGGCGAAGCTTTGCTTGATTCTCAGCATCAGCGCATGCGGCAGACTACCGTAAACGAAGCCATCATTGGCGTTCTCTGGACGGCGCAGATCCGGGCCAGGCCAGACAAAGATGTTCACCTCAGTCACGATCACCCAACAGGGTCCATCCTGTAGTCCAAGCCTATCGCGTGTCGCTGCCGGTATCTCAACACCGGCAGCAGCGTCAGTCGGGGGCGAGGAGGTGATCGGGAAAACTACAACTTCGTCACGACCATCGTCCCCGCGCAGCAGCGCTATAATGGCTGCGGGGCGATCCTTGCTGCCCTCCTCGCGCCCGGCCCCACTCTCATGGCTCCAGAGATAGGCATAACGGATGACATCGCCGACTGCCGGAAGCACCGGCCTAGCGGACTTCATGATCGTAGCGCTTGCTTTCCTCTGACGGTTCGGCCTGTAGGATAGCGTCGGCGAGGTCCTGCGGCATGTCTTCACTCCGCATTACCTGGCGGTCCCGCCGCTTTAGGCGCTCATATTCCTCGATGGAGATCATGACCGTCCGTGGCCGGCCATTGCGAGTGATAGCGACAGGTTGGACCAAGGCCTTGTCCTGGTAGAGGCCGAAATTTCGCTGGGCTTCTGCAGCGCCGACTTTGAGCATGGGCTCGGACATGGGAAGATCTCCGCAAAATGCATAACATACATAACCCATGCTGCCTCAGATTTCCATGGCTGTTTGTGGTCAAATGAGGTTGCATAGTTATGA
>JBBAUC010000360.1:0-1829 GCA_040398485.1 Roseomonas sp.
CCACCGAAGATAAGGATCACTGAATGATTGCCGCCGATGGAAAGCGCGTGGACCGCGCCGCCAGCCTGGAGCCGTTTGATGTTCACGTTGCGGGCAGGGTGCGCCAGGCGCGCACAGAACGGCGCTGGTCCAGGGCAAAGTTGGCCGAAGAAATTGGGCTATCGGAGCAGCAAATCACCAAATGGGAACTGCCGTCCAATCGCATGTATGTCAGCCGCCTCTATGCCGTCGCGCAAGCGTTGAATTATCCGATTGGCTGGTTCTTTGAGGGCTTCCGTAGCCTTTCGGCGCGCATCCCCTCCATGAGCAGCACAGGCAGCCCCACGGCTGATGTGCTGTCTCTGCTGACGCCGGAAACAATTCGGTTGGTGGAGCAATACGCCGCCCTGACGCCAAACCGCCAAAGGCTGGTGCGGCAATTCATGGCCGAAATGCAGCCAGCAATTGAGACACCCGCAGAACAGGAAGATGGGCCTCTGTCTGTTCGCGTGTGACTTTTCAATAACCCAGGCGGTTCGTGGCTGATGGATGGCTGCCCGCTAACCGCTCCCAAATCGGGAGCAATAAGGTGACGAGAGACGACGACGATCCAGAATTATCGCTCCTGACTGCCAAGGAGGCGGCGGCGCTGCTGCGCGTGGACGTGAAAACGCTCCGCCGCCTGGACCCGCCGCCGCCCTCGCAACGCATAGGCAACCGGCGCCGATACCGCCGCGCTGCCCTGGTTGAATGGCTGAAAAGGAGAGAACAATGGACAACGAACACGCACCCCGCCGCGCTGCCGGCGCCCGGCGCAAAGCCGCGCCCCCGCTTGCCGGTGAAGAATGGCTCGCCAAGCGCACAGGCTCGGGCTTCTGGCACTACGACTTCTCAATCGAAGGTCATAGACTTCGCGGAAGCTGCGGGACTGGTGACAAGGCCGATGCCGCCAGGCTCGCGCAAGCGCTCTATGATCGGGAATGGCGCCGCATCAAACTCGGGGAAAAGCCAGCCGTCCACCTGACGCTGGAAGAAGCCTTCACAGGCTGGTGGAAGGACCGCGGGCAGCACGGCAAGTATGGCGTCACCGGCCAGCGATACCAGTTGGCGCGCATCCTGCGCATCTTGGGCGGCACCACGGCGCTTACGGATCTCGACAACGCCACCGTCGCCCGGCTGCTGCGCGGGCTGCGGGATGGGGAGGGCGTGACCGAGGGCCACGAGACCAGCGGCAAGGCCAGCGCGTCCACCTGCAACCGCTACCTGTCCACCTTGAACACGGTTTGCACTTGGGCGCGCGAGATCCAGGCCGCCGAGGTCGGCCCTTGGGCCATGAAGCCGCACATGCAGGTGGAACCGCCGCCCAAGGATCGGTTTCTGCTGCATGAGGAAGCCAGGACGCTGATTGACGCCATTGCGCCTCACGCGCGGGCGCCGATCGCCCTGGCGCTGCTGACGGGGCTGCGGCGCAATAACTGGCTGCTGCTGGATTGGCAGAACGTATCGCTGGACATGCGCCGCGCGCTGCTGATCGGCAAGGGCAACAAGCCCCTGGGCGTGTCCCTGTCCCCGCCGGCCGTCGCATTGCTTGAGCGCCTACAGCCAGACCCCGACAAGCGCCGGGCCGGGCCGGTGTTTGTCTATGGCGCCGTGCCCTGCGAGTGCCCGCATTGCGCCAGCCCGGCCAACATCGGGCGGCCCATCCGCGACATTCGCCGGTCGTTCAAAACCGCCGCGCGCCGTGCAGACGTTCCCAATCTGCGGATTCACGACCTGCGGCATTCTTTCGCGGCCTGGCTGCTGGAAGCCACCGGAGACCTGCGCATGGTGGGCGATGCGCTGCATCATCA
>JBBAUC010000361.1:0-1814 GCA_040398485.1 Roseomonas sp.
CTTCTCACGCCAAGCTTGAAATCCTGAAGCGGCTGGCGGGCGTGGACATCACCCATGTGCCCTATCGCGGCGCAGCCCCGGCAGCGACTGATGTGATTGCAGGCAATATTGATGGGCTGATCGCCGCCATCCCCGATGTTGGGCGCAATGAACGCCTGCGCTTACTCGCCATGACCACTTCTGACCGCCTGCCGCGCTGGCCCGATGTGCCCTCGGTCGCGGAACTTGGCCTGGGGCAATTGGTCGCCGCGAATTGGTTCGGCATCAGCGGCCCGGCGGGTATTCCGGCGCCGGTTGCGGATCGGCTGAATGCCGCGCTGGTGGAAAGCCTGGCCGCGCCCGCCATCGCTGAACGGTTGGTGGAATTGGGAGCGGCACCCAATCGGTTGGACCGCGCTGCCTTCACCGCCCTGGTTGAAGCCGACATGAAGCGCTGGGCGCAGATTGTGCGGGAAGCGGGGATCAAGGCGGATTAATCTTCTTGGCACGGTGATTGCCTAGCTCCAGGGCATAAGCGGCACCCTCGCGGGAATTCGGGTAATTTTGCCCGATTTTTAGGCGGTGAGTGCCGACTTAGCAGCAAGGAGCATTCGCATGAACCGTCGTCGTCTTCTTGGCCTGACCGGAGGCGCCATTGCCGGCGCTCTGGCAAGCCCGGGCATTCTTTCCGCGCAAAGCGGCGCTTGGCCGACCCGCGGGTCCATCCGCCTGATCGCGCAATTCCCGCCGGGTGGCCTGGTGGATACCGTGAGCCGCCTGATGGCCCCTGCCCTTTCCCAGGCGCTTGGCCAAACTGTGGTGGTTGAAAACCGCGCTGGCGCGGGCGGCGTGATCGGCACGGATTTCGTCGCGAAGCAGCCGGCGGATGGCTATACGCTGCTGGTTTCCCACGCTTCGGTGCATGTCTTCTCGGCGGCGACGATGCCGACGCTGCCCTTCAACCCGGTTACGGATTTCACCCATATCGGGCTTTTGGTGGAAGCGCCGAATGTGTTGCTGGTGAAGTCCGAGTCACGCTTCAAGACGCTGGCGGATTATCTGGGCGCGGCGAAGACGCAGCCGGTGCGCTTCGGGTCTTCGGGCATTGGTTCGGCGCCGCATTTGCTGGGTGCGATGCTGTCGGGCGAAGCCAAGGTGACCAACCTGGATCACGTGCCCTATCGTGGCAGCGCGCCCGCCATGCAGGATCTGATGGCCAATCAGATCGAAAGCCTGATTGACCCCATCACCACCAATGTGCAGCTGATGAAGGATGGCGTGTTGCGCGCGCTGGCCGTTTCATCGCCGCAGCGCCTGCCGGCCTTCCCTAATGTGCCGACCTTCGCTGAGCTTGGCTTCCCGAAGCTGACTTCCGCGCAATGGCTTGGGCTTTCCGCGCCGAAGGGCCTGCCTCAGCCCATCACGGATCGGCTTGCCGGCCTGATCAACCCCATCCTGGCGCGGCCGGAATTGATGGCGCGGTTTGAAGATTTGCAGACCCTGCCGCGCCGGCCTTCGCCGCTGAATGGTGATTTCGTGAAAATCATGCGTGAGCAGATCACGGAATGGACTGCGGTTGCCAAGCAATTCGATATTGTTGTGACCTGATGTGAAGCACCCCGCCCGCGCAACATCGCGGGCGGGGCTATACCCCTATTTCATGCCCGCCTGGGTCTTGCACCACCGCGCCACTTCCTCATGCGTGGCGAACCACACATCGCCAAAACCCTTCATGTGTTGCACCAACCGATCAAGCAGCGCGATGCGGCTGCGATGGCCAATCACATGCGGGTGCATGGTCAGCAGGAACAAGCCACCTTCGCGATAGGCGCCTT
>JBBAUC010000362.1:0-1806 GCA_040398485.1 Roseomonas sp.
CATCGCGCGCCACGGCGGCCAGGCTCAGCATCTGTGGCGCAAGCGCGTTGAGCAAAGCGGGCAGATCGGGCGCCTGAAACACGGCCAGCGCCTCCAGCCCGCCCTCAGCGGTGCGGAGCGCAGCATCCGAAAGCCGTGCCTGGCGTTGGTCGCCCGATATCACCAGCGCCTTGCAGCCGAAAAATGCCGCAGATCGCGCAATGGCACCAAGATTATGCGGATTGCCGATGCCATCCAGAATGGGCAGCACAGGCGCTGCCCAAAGCAGTGGCGGCAGCGCGCTTGGGTCCAATAAGGTCACACTGCGCGGGCGCGCCACGGCCACCATGCCGCCGTGATGCACGGTGCCGGCGATGCGTTGCAATTCCTCGGGCGGGACTTCACGATAAGGCAAGCGCCGCTTCGCGAGCGCCGCGCATAATGGCCCCGCTTCCTGCCGGCGCATGGGCGTGTAGAAAAACCGCAGCACATCGGTGGGCCGATGCACGAAAAGTGCTGCCACGGCGGCGGGGCCGCAATGCAGGTCCGGTTCCTGGGCTTTGCTCATGGCGCGGCTAATGCCTTGATCTTTTCCAGCACGGCATCGGGGATTTCCAGCCCATCAGCGCCAGCACGCGCGCTTTGCGCATCGCGCTTGGCGCCGGGCAGGCGCACACCCTCATCGGTCAGCATGGCGGCGATCAAGGTTTCGATCCGCGCGCCGAAGCCATCCGCACCAGCAAGCGCGCCGGGGTCTATCACCAGCAGCGCCTGGCCCAAGCGCGGGCGATTACCCTCATCCTGGAAGAAGCTATCGGCTTCAAAGCCGAAGGCGGCACCTGTCAGCGCCACGCAGAGCAATTCGACAATAAGTGCAAGCAAGGCGCCCTTGGTGCCGCCCATGGCGAGCATGGCGCCCGATAGCGCGGCCTTGGCATCGGTGGTGGGGCGGCCTTCGGCATCCACGGCCCAGCCTTCCGGAATGGGGCGGCCTTCCTTGGCGGCGACCATGATCTTGCCGCGCGCTACCTCAGACAGCGCCATGTCAATCACCAGCGGCAGCGCGGCGCGGCGCGGAAAGGCGGCGGCGATGGGGTTGGTGCCCATCAGTGGCCGGCGCCCGCCCGGTACCGGCATGGCGGCGGGGGAATTGGTGAAGGCCAGCGCCACCAGCCCTTGTTCCGCAAGGCGCCTCACCGGCAGGCCCATGGCGCCGGAATGGTGGCTATTGGTGACGCCCACAAAGGCAATGCCATGCCCACGCGCGCGCCAGGCCGCTTCCTGTTCCGCCAAGGCAAGTGCGGGGTAAGCCAGCCCATGCCCGGCATCAATCAGCGCAGCGCCGCCGCGTTCATTGATGATGCGCGGCACGGCTTTTCCATCGGCGCGGCCATTGCGCAGGAACGCCGCATATTGCGCCACGCGCGACAGGCCATGTCCCGCCTGCCCAGCGGCTTCGGCCGCGACCAGCGCGGCAGCGGTGCGCTTGGCCATCTCAGGCCCAGCGCCAGAGGCCGCTAGTGCCGCCGTGACAAGTTTTTCAGCCTCAATCAGGGAAAGTCGCATCAATCCGCCTTCAATTTCGCTTCCTGCACCAGCCTGGCCCAGCGGTCAGTCTCGGCGTTGATATAGGCCGCGCTGCGTGCCCTGTCCCAGGCTTCCACCGTAAATCCGCCGTCGCGGGCGCGGCGAGAGACTTCGGGGTCGCGGATCGCGGCCAGGGTATCGGCTTCAAGCTTGGCCAGGATGGGTGCAGGCACCGCGGCATTGGTGATCATCGCGGTCCAATTGGTCATCTCAAGTTCGGGTGAGCCCGCTTCGCGCACG
>JBBAUC010000363.1:0-1792 GCA_040398485.1 Roseomonas sp.
GCCACCGATATAATTCGGCCCGCCGCTACCTTCTGGCGTGCACCAATCAATATTCTGCGACGGATCCTTGATGTCGCAGGTTTTGCAATGCACGCAATTCTGCGCGTTTATCACCAAGCGCGGCTTGCCTTCTTCCATGCCCACCGCCTCATAAACCCCGGCGGGGCAATAGCGGCTTTCGGGGCTTGCGAACATGTCCCAATTCACGCCCTGCCAAAGCCCAGGGTCGCGCAACTTCAGATGCGCGGGCTGGTCTTCCTCATGATTGGTATTCGCGAGGAACACGGAAGACAGCCGATCGAAGGAATAAACGCCATCCGGCTTGGGATAGGTAATCTTCGGCACTTCCGAACCCTTTTTCAGCACCGCGTGATCTTCATGATGCGTGAGTGTCCAGGGTGATTTGCCGCGCGTGATATAGGTTTCAATCGCGGCATTGATCATGCCGCCCCAGAAGCCGAATTTCGCAAAGCCGGGACGGATGTTCCGCACCGCCTGCAATTCCGGCCAGATCCAGGAATGGCGCAGCATTTCCGGATAGGCGTTCAAAACCGGCGCGCGTTCTGCACTGGCGCAAGCGGCGGCCAAAGCCTCCGCCGCGATCATGCCGGATTTCATCGCCGTATGCGTGCCCTTGATCTTCGGCACATTCAGGAAGCCTGCTGAATCACCGATGATCGCACCACCAGGAAACACGAGTTTCGGAATGGCCTGATAGCCGCCTTCATTCAATGCCCGCGCGCCATAGGCAATGCGCTTGCCGCCTTCCAGCATGGCGCGTACCGCCGGGTGCTGCTTGAAGCGCTGAAATTCCTCGAAGGGGGAAAGCCAGGGATTTTGATAGTCCAGCCCGACAACAAAACCGATGCTGACCAGATTATCGCCGAACATATAAAGCCAAGACCCACCATAGGTTTCGGTATTCAAGGGCCAGCCTACGCTATGCCAAATCAAGCCTGGCTGATGCTTTTCCTTGGGGATTTCCCATAATTCCTTGATGCCAAGGCCGAAGGTTTGCGGGGCGGCGCCATCGCGCAGATTGAAGGTCTCGAAAAGCTTTTTCGTGAGTGACCCACGGCACCCCTCAGCAAACAGCGTATAGCTGGCGCGCAGTTCCATACCCGGCTGGTAACTCGGCCCCTTTTCGCCATCCTTGCCGATGCCCATCACACCGGCCACTACGCCGCGCACCTGGCCATCTTCAATGATCGTCTCAGAAGCGGCGAAGCCAGGATAAATCTCAACGCCCAAAGCTTCGGCCTTGGCGCCGAGCCAACGACAGACATTGCCCAAGGAGACGATGTAATTGCCGTGATTATTCATCGCCGGCGGCGTCGGCAGCTTGAAGGCTTTTGTTTCCGTCAGGAACATGAAGCGATCATCACCGGCGGGGGTCGCCAGTGCCGGCGGATCATCACGCCAATCGGGAATCAGCTCATCCAGCGCGCGCGGTTCCAGCACAGCGCCGGAGAGGATATGCGCGCCGATCTCGCTGCCCTTTTCAATCAGGCAAACCGCCATATCGGGCGCGAGCTGTTTCAGGCGGATCGCTGCAGCCAGGCCAGAAGGCCCGCCACCCACGATCAGCACATCAAATTCCATCGCTTCCCGTTCTTCGGACATTACGCCACACCTTTCGCCTTGAAGAATTCACTCATGTAGCGAAGGCGCGGGTTGCGCGGAACCCCGCACCGGGCCGATATGTGGGGCATGGAGCAGGAGAGATCCGCCCTGGCCGCCGCCCTGGCGCTGCAATGCGATTGGGGCGCGGATGAGGCGCTGATGGAAAGCC
>JBBAUC010000364.1:0-1781 GCA_040398485.1 Roseomonas sp.
AAAGACAGCCTGAGCGGTCAGAACACCACCGGCCATGAATGGGATGGGCTGAAGGAGCTCAATACGCCTTTGCCCAAATGGTGGCTGTGGACCTTCTACGCGACCATCGCTTTCGCCCTGGTTTGGGTGGTGATTTATCCGGCGCTGCCCATTCCGGGCGCGACAGGTACTTCTGGCTGGATCGCGCGTGAAGCGGTGGTGCGGGATGTGCAGCAGGCGGAAGCGCGGATGGCGCCGATGATGTCGCGCCTGCGCGCCGCAACGCCGCAGCAGATTGCGGCTGATCCGGAATTGCGTGCTTTTGCCATGGCCGGCGGGCGCGGCGCTTTCGCCAATAATTGCGCAAGCTGCCATGGCGCAGGCGGGCAGGGGGCGCTTGGTGGCTTTCCATCCCTTGCCGATGATGAATGGATTTGGGGTGGCAGCCTTGAAGCCATCCATCACACCATCACCCATGGTGTGCGCGCCAATGAAAGCGATGATCAGCGCCAAAGCATGATGCCGCGTTTTCTGGCGGATGCTATTCTGACACGCCCGCAGGTGAATGATGTGGCGGAACACGTGCTGTCGCTGACCAATCGCGCAACCGATCAGGCCGCTGCTAACCGTGGTGCTGCGCTTTTCGCCGAGAACTGCGTTGCCTGCCATGGCGAGAAAGGCGAGGGCAATCGCGACCTCGGCGCGCCGCGCTTGGGCGATCAGGTCTGGCTGTATGGCGCCGATAAGGCTTCCATCGTGCAGAGCATTTCCAATGCGCGCGCTGGCGTGATGCCAAGCTGGGGTAAGCGGCTTGATCCTGCCATCATCAATATGCTGACGGTTTATGTGCATAGCCTCGGCGGCGGCGAATAGGAAAAGCGTGGTCACGGACCAATGGGCGAGATCAAAACCCCCGAGAAGCTGAAGCCGGAAGGCGTGGCGCCATCCGCCGCGCCTTCGCTTTATGCTGATCGTCAGCGTGTCTATCCTAAAGCCGTCTTCGGCAAGGTCCGCAGCGTGAAATGGGCGGTGCTGATCCTGTGCCTGGCGCTTTACTACCTTGTGCCCTGGCTGCGCTGGGATCGCGGCCCGGGCATGCCTGATCAGGCCGTGCTGGTGGACATGACCAATGCGCGGCTGTTCTTCTTCTGGATCGAAATTTGGCCGCAGGAAATCTATTTCCTGGCTGGCGCGCTGATCCTGGGTGCCTTTGCGCTATTCGCGGTGTCTTCCCTGTTTGGCCGGCTTTGGTGCGGTTTCACCTGCCCGCAAACCGTCTGGACCGATCTTTTCATGTTTGTGGAACGATGGATCGAAGGTGATCGCAATGCGCGAATGAAGCTGGATGCAGGGCCGCGCAATAGCACCTATTGGGCGCGGAAGGTCGCAAAGCACGGCGCCTGGCTGTTGATCGCGGGTGCCACGGGCGGCGCCTGGATCATGTATTTCAATGATGCGCCCACCATCACGCGGCAATTCTTTACCGGTGAAGCTGGCGCCATGGTTTATTTCTTCTTCGCGTTGTTTGCCGGTTTTACCTATCTGCTCGCCGGTTGGGCGCGCGAACAGGTCTGCGTCTATATGTGCCCTTGGCCGCGCTTTCAGGCCGCGATGCTGGATGAAAATTCGCTAGTTGTGACCTATCGTGATTGGCGCGGCGAACCACGGGGCAAGGCCAAGGCCGAGGGTGTGGGCGATTGCGTGGATTGCGCGGCCTGCGTGCATGTCTGCCCGACAGGCATTGATATCCGAGACGGTCAGCAGCTTGAATGCATTGGCTGCGGGCTTTGCATTGATGCCTG
>JBBAUC010000365.1:0-1778 GCA_040398485.1 Roseomonas sp.
ACCTCCATCTCGAAAGACATCTGATCGACGTAGCAGATTCGCGATGTCGTTCCCAAGGCTTTGAGAATCATCACTTGCGCCCCGAGCGTGATCGAGGTTCCGCTCTGAAGGCTCGCCGTATCCGTGCCGACGAGTGATCCGTTGATGAAGTATTGAATCTTCGTCGCGTCGGAGTTCACGATGACCTCGAGGCGATACCACGTGTCGGCGGCGACCGTCACTCCGGAATCGGTGAATGTCTGAACCGATCCAGAGTCCGTCGTCATGAGTTGCCATTTGCCGGAGTTGATGTTGTCGCGATATCGAATCGAAGCGCCGACGCCATCGACGAGCGACGTCGAGAGATTCGATAGGCCGACTTTGATTCCGTATCGGTTCGTGCCATCTGAGAGACTCGATGGCGTTCGGATGATCGCGGAGAATACGATGCGTCCGAAGGCAGGGACGATCTGATCCATCGTCGGAGTCAGCACGTTGGCGCGGCCCGTCGTCGTCGTTCCAGTCGCGAGGCTCGCGATTCCGAATCGGTTCGACTGTGCGCCGATGCTCGCGAGAACGGAAACGAACGTCACTGCTGCACCCGTTCCAGTCGTCGATGTCGCGAACGGATCGACGGTCGCCATGTCCGACGATTGATAGACGATGCTTCGAGCATCGAAGAGATTCGGCGCTTCTGGAATGATGCGGTTCATCGCTTGCCTCGTGCTCGATCGTATCCGTACAACTTCTCGAACTCCGCGAGCGCTTGCGGATGGACGCGCCGATCCTTTGACAATGGAATCCGAATGCCGCGAAGCACTCCGGAGTCGATCCACTTCGAGACGGTTCGCATCGACACTCCCAAGCGTGAAGCCACTTGCCCCGTGGTCAACCATTTGACATTCATCTCGCCCTCTTCTGAGAGCGGAGGTTGAATACGAGATTTGGCTTTATTCGTCGACATACGATGGAGGCACGAGATAGTAGCCCTCGGGAATCTCAACGCGATTCGCGGAAAGCGTCCACTCGCCGTTCTCGCGAACGTAGACGTGTCCCTTCACATCGGGGCCGATTCGGATCGGCGACGATTCACGAACGAGGATCGTCCTCGGCCCGCAAGCGGTCGCGCACACGGTCGCCAGCGCGGCGAAGGAGATCAGGATCTTTCGGAGCATCGGTTGCCTTCTTTCCCTTCTCAATTTTGTGTTCAATCCACATGAGGAAGCCGACGACGATGCGCGTGATGAAATCAAGCATCCTCACCCTCGAGTGCTCGGATGCGAGCCTTCAACGCCTCGATCTCGCTCGCGGCCTCTTTGAGTTCGAGCCGCACGTCGTGCCACAAAGAGAAGAGCGGCGCATCGGAAAGCAGTCGAAGCCGCGACGGTCGATCGACGGCGCTCGAGAGTTTCTCGCGATACTCGATCGCATTCGCGAAGGCCGCGTCGAGATACGTCATCGAATGCCTTCTTGCTGGCTTGACACCTTCGCGTCTCGCGCGAGGATGAGGCCGATGCCCGCCATGACGGCGGCGGCGACCGCGCCCCAGTCTGCGGCAGTCGAGACGTCGCCGTCGAGTTCAGCCTTGAGAGCGCCGGAGAGCGCGACCACGATCGCGAGGATGCCCGTCGTCGTTGTACGCCATGATGCCTTCGAGATCATTTCAGAGTCCTTTCAATTGAGTCGAGACGGCGGAGGATGTCTTCCAAAGTCTTCCCGTGCGTTGCATCGGTCACGGCGGCGCTGGCTTGCGCCCGCGCGAGGTCGCCGACAGTCGATGCGAGTTTGTCGATGTCCGT
>JBBAUC010000366.1:0-1719 GCA_040398485.1 Roseomonas sp.
ATTTCGGCGATGCTTATGGTGTCCGCTTCCTCGCCCCCCAGGGCGTTTCCACAGAAGCCGAGCCCTCAGCCGCTGAAGTCGGACGTCTGATCCGCCAGATCAGGGCAGAAAACATCTCCGCACTTTTCATGGAAAACATGAGCAATCCTGCAACGCTGCAAAGCATCGCGCAGGAAACCGGCTTGCGGGTGCGCGGGCGGCTTTTTGCCGATGCGCTTTCTGCCGAGACCGGCCCGGCGCCAACCTATGAGGCCATGTTCCGACACAATCTTTCCCTGATGGTGCCTGCAATGAGGGGAGACGCCGCATGATCATGACCAGCCTTCGCAACCTGGCCTTTGGCGCGATTGCAAGCCTTGGCGCCCTGACCACAGCCCAGGCCCAGGGCTTCACCCCGCATGTTTCGGGCGAGGCTGATCTTGGCCTCTATGGCGTTTCTACCTTCAACGCCAAGGATTCCGCTCGGCGCGGCACGAGCCTTTATCTTTTCGGTGAAGTCGCCACCGGCTTTCACATCGCGCCCGGGCTTTCGCTGCAAACCGTGGTGGCGTTTGAACCGATCGGCGAAGGTGACGCTTTGGGCGGCTTCCCCATGGATGGCGTCATCGGCTTTCGCCGCCAATCCGCCTTTCTGGAAGCGTTTTTCGCGGAATGGAAACCGGATGATGCCCTCACGCTTTATGGCGGGCGCTTCGTCGCACCCTTCAGCCGCGGCCATCATGACTTCCCCGGGATCCTGACCCGTATCCGCGCCCATGAAGTGCAGATGATCGGCGATGCCATGGGTGTGGGCGGCACCTGGAATTTCCTGGCTGATCCGCGCTTTGGCGAACATGACATTTCCGCCGCCGCCTTCACGCTTGATCGCACCTTTCTGTCCTCAACCTGGCTGACGCGCCGGCGTTGCTGTGATGAACGTTATGAACGCTACAACCGAAATACCGAACAGCAGGGCGGGCCTTCCAATAACGGGCAGATGGATAACTTCGCCCTGTCCTTGGATGGCGATAAATTCGATTTTGCGCCCGGGCTTTCCTATCAGCTATCGCTGGTTTCCCGCGCCGCGGGCAAGGAAGATGGCACGGCACGCGAATGGGGTTATTCCGCCGCGCTGCGTTATGAACAGCGCTGGTCAGCGGCGCATCGCACGCTGTTCTTCGCCGAGGCTGTGCAGTTCCGCAACGCCGATGGTCGCCCGCGCTTCGAGACCGATGAAGGTGAGGAAACCACCATTGCCGAGCGGCGCAGTTTCACGACCCTCGGCGCGCAGCATCGCATGGATGATTGGCGCGGCACGCTTGCCTGGCAGCGTGACCAGCGCAAGCGCAGCCTGGATACATTGCCCACGGAAAACTACCTGGAAGCGTCCATCGGGCGCGATATCGGCCATGGCTTCGGGCTTGATGTTGGCTATCAATATGGCCGGCAGTTGATCGAGGAATCCGGCCAGCTTGGCACAACCCATGCCGTGCTGGCGCGACTTTCCTGGCGCGGCGGGTTTTGAGGAAAGCCGCAGCATGAGCTTCGTCTGTGAGGTCTTCCCGCCAGAAGCCGATGCGCTGAGCCCGATTTGCCCAAGCGCCATCAGCAGTCGCGATGAAAATGTCTTGTTCGAGATTTTCCGCCCCGATGTGGCGCTGGCGATTTGGCTGAGGCCAATGCCTTCCAATTGGAAGGCTGAAATCGGTACCTTGTTGCAGCACCTGCCCTTTGGCGCCA
>JBBAUC010000367.1:0-1688 GCA_040398485.1 Roseomonas sp.
TAGTCGCCCATGCCGGGGGCAGCGGTCACAAAGCCGCGCACCATCACCACCTGACGGACGCGGCCAAGGTCGCCGCCAAGCGCCGCGCGCAGGGTGGCTAGTAGTTGCAAGCCAATAGCCAGCCCGCCTGCGCGCGCGGTCGCCAGGTCAACATCCTTGCCGTACACCCCGGTGGGGTAGGGCGCACCGTTGCGTTCGCAGATTTGGCCGGCGAGGAAGATCAGGTTGCCCTCACGCCGCCATAGGATGAATTCTGCCACGGGTTTGGCCGCAGGCGGCAGGGCATGGCCAAGGGCGGTCACGCGGGACAGAAGTTCGGCATCAGTCGGCATCACGAAGCATCCCCTATAGGTCACAAGATGGCGGCGCGGAGCGTGTGTTTGTCGTCGGCGGTGCATGGCCTTGAAGATAGCGTCCGATGCAGAAGCACAGGTTGCGACACGCGATCAATCTTGCATGCGTGAAATTAAGCGGCAAGGCGAGGTTCCTGTTGCCCAAGCCCTATCCTAATCCCGCTGTTTAATTTTGCGCTATCCGCCTAACGCTTCTTGCCCCCGACGCGCTCCACGGACGCGATGGGCAGTGCAGACTTGCCGGATGCCTTGGCGATTTCATTGTCCTGCGCTTCAATCTCCTTGCGCGCTGGCGCATCGCCATCAAGCCCGCCGAGCAATTCAGCCGGCACCTTACGATTGGAACGGCGGCTGCCATCCTCATAAAGAACATCAAAAAGCACGAAGCGTGCTTGGGTTCCTGGCTTATTGGCCATTAGAATCTCCTTCAGTCTGCGCGTTTTGCTCTGCGTCGGCTTCGGCTTCCAGCGGGTCTTCGCCCGATTTGCGCCGTGCTACCGCTTCCTTCAGCGCTTCCAGCTTCGCTTCCTTGCGCGCCTGCTTGGCCCTGTTCACATCGGCACGATTCTGGCCGTAATTCGGTTTGCGTCCCATGCCGCTTCTCCACACCTGAAAAGAAAACGGGGCGGCACTGAGCCACCCCGTCCCCTAAAGCTACCATCGGCCGCAGCGCCTAAGGGCGCCGCAGTGACGGATCAGATCTTGCGCAGATTGCCGGCAGAGATCTTGCCCTGCTGGCCCTTCTGCAATTCAAAATCAATCTTGTCGCCTTCATTCAGGCCTTGCAGGCCTGAACGCTGGACATCGCTGACATGGACGAAAACGTCCTTGCTGCCATCATCGGGTTGGATGAAGCCATAACCCTTAGTGGCGTTAAACCATTTTACAGTGCCGGTTGACATGCTGTTCGCTCCGGTTGAAGAAAAGCCGTCGCGCGGATTCGCGCTACGGGCCGACCATCGCTACAGCCCAACCATGGGAAGGCACGGGAAGCAGGCTTGAGGGAACCAGCCGGGCCTTTGGGGGCCGGACCTGAACGCCCAAACCGGACGAGGTGACAGGGTCCATATGGGCCTTTCCCAGGTCAATCGCAAGTTTTTCCTTAAAATAAGTGAAAATAACGCGCGCCATATCATTCCAGCCCGTTGCGCGCCGCGGTGATCACCACGCCATTGGACTGTCCGGCTCGGAAAGTTTCGATCCGGCTTGCATAACCTTGGGCCACGATCATGCCAGTTGGCACATCAATCGCGATGCGCCCCACCATCGCAATCCGCGCTTCCTGCCCGGTATTGCCAAGCCCGCCTGCCAATTCAACCGCGCATATCGCGACCA
>JBBAUC010000368.1:0-1686 GCA_040398485.1 Roseomonas sp.
CGCGGGAGGGCTTGGCCGCCCTGCCCGGCATTGGCCCCTATACCGCCGCGGCAATCGCCGCCATTGCCTTCAGCGCACCCGTGGTGCCGCTGGACGGCAATGTGGAACGCGTCACGGCGCGGATTTTCGCGGTGGAGGAAGCGCTGCCCGGCGCCAAACCACGGCTTGATGCGCTGGCGCAGGGTTTTCTGGCCGATAAGGCAGCCCGCACCCGTCCTGGCGATTTCACCCAGGCTTTGTTTGATCTTGGGGCGGGTATTTGCGCGCCGCGCAAACCCGCCTGTGCGCTGTGCCCCTGGCAGAAGGCGTGCAAGGCGCAAAAGCTTGGCCTGACGGAAGCCCTGCCGCGCAAGGCGCCGAAGCCCGAGCGCCCCACGCGCCATGGCGTGCATTTCCTGCTGACGGATGCGGAAGGCCAGGTTTGGCTAAGGCGCCGCCCGCCTCGCGGGCTTTTGGGCGGCATGCTGGAAATCCCCGGCACCTCCTGGCGGGAGGCGGTTTGGACGGAGGCCGAGGCGCTGGCCCAAGCACCCATCGCGCTTGACTGGCAGCCAGTGGCCGGTGAGGCGCGGCACGTCTTCACCCATTTCGCGCTGACGATGGGGCTATACCGCGCGCGGTTGTCAGCTCGGGCCAAGCGGCCTGAGGGCGAATGGCTGACGCCCGCGGAAGCAGCGCATGCCCTGCCGAGTGTTATGCGGAAATTGCTGGTACTGGGTAGAATTACGGGAGGCGATTGATCGCGGTAAATAAGTCAGCCCGCCCGGAAAGGCGGGGTGGCGATCCCACGAATGATGCGCGACAGAAATGCGCCGTTTGTCGCTAAATCGCCGCTTCCCTCAGCATCATGCGCGCATCGCCATGCCAAATCTTATCAAAACGTTGAAGCCAGCGATCTGCCTGGGTTTCGCCCGTAGCTAAAATTGCATCAAGCGGGTCAAGGAACAGCGCTTCATTCAGCCCGCGCGCATTCATCCCATCGCGCGCAATCGCCAGCACGTCGCGCCCCACATCGCGGAGCGACCGGCCCTGGATGCTGGCGGTCAGGCCCTCACGTGGCACGGCTTCACGAAGGGCGCGGATTTCCGCGACACTCCAACCCCGCGTCAGCGCGCGAGCGGCCTTTTGCGCGGCGTCATCATAGATCAAGCCCACCCAAAAGGCCGGCAGTGCATTCAGCATGGAAGGTGCCCCCGCATCCGCACCGCGCATTTCCAGAAAGCGCTTTAGCCGCACATCGGTGAAGACCGTCGTCACATGATCCGCCCAATCGCCCATGGTGGCAGATTGCCTGGCCAGTTTCTCTGCCTTGCCATTCAAGAAGGCACGGAAGCTCTGCCCCGCCGCATCCAGCCATTGGCCATCGCGCATGATGAAATACATGGGCACATCCAGTACCCATTCGGCGAAGCGTTCAAAGCCGAAGCCATCTTCAAACACCACGGCGGGGATGCCAGTGCGGTCCGGGTCCGTATCTGTCCAGACCCGGGCACGGAGGCTCCGATAGCCGTTCTTCTTGCCTTCAGAAATCGGTGAATTGCCAAATAGCGCGGTCGCCAGCGGTTGCAGCGCGAGGCAGACGCGGAGCTTTTCCACCATATCCGCTTCATCGCCGAAATCGAGGTTCACCTGCACTGTGCAGGTGCGCAGCATCATATCAAGGCCCATGGCGCCGACGCGCGGCAT
>JBBAUC010000369.1:0-1642 GCA_040398485.1 Roseomonas sp.
ATGCAATCAAGGCGATCCGCATTGAATATGAAGGCCATGCGGCGGAGCTTAATCGTCGCCCGCTGACGGCCGCTGCATTGGCCGGTGTGCTGACGCCGCAAATGGGCGCGGTGAATATGGTGAATGCGCCAGTGCTGGCGAAGGAACGCGGCATTGATGTGGCGGAAACCATCATGGAACGGCGCGGCGAATATCAAACGCTGCTCACCATCACTGTCACCACCAATCAGGGGCAGCGTTCCATCGCCGGCACGCTACTGGCGGAAAACAAGCCGCGTCTGGTCGCGATTAAGGGCATCGCGGTGGAAGCCGATTTCGCGCCGCATATGCTTTACGTGACCAATCAGGATAAGCCCGGCTTCATCGGGCGTTTCGGCACAGCGCTCGCGGAAGCGGGCATCAATATCGGCACGCTGCATCTGGGCCGCGCGGCCCCCGGCGGCGATGCAATCTGCCTGGTCGGGCTGGACGGCCCGATGCCGGAAGCGGTGCTTGCCGAAGTGCGACGTCTGCCCTTGGTGGTGCGCGCCACGCCGCTACACTTCTAGTTTCTATCCACCAAAAACGCGCGCGAAAATGGTCTCCACATGGCCAAAATCGCGCGCGGGATCCATGGCGCGATCAAGCGCCGCGCCATCCATCAGCGCGGCCACGCCGGCATCTTCCAAAAGATTGGTGCGGAAATCCTTGGCCCCCGCGCTGCCCAAGGCCTGCCAGGTTGCCATGGCGCAGCGCTGCACCGTTGCATAGGCATCTTCGCGGCTCATGCCCGCCTGGGTCAGCGCCAGCAGCACCTTCTGGCTATGCACCACACCGCCCAGGCTTTCCAGATTGGCCTGCATGCGCGCCGGATAGATGGTGAGCTTTTCCATCATGCCGGTCAGGCGCATCAGCGCGAAATCAAGTGCAATCGTCGCATCCGGGCCAATCACGCGTTCCACCGATGAATGGCTGATATCGCGTTCATGCCAGAGCGCCACATTTTCCAAGGCCGGCACAACATAGCCGCGCACCAGCCGCGCCAACCCGGTCAGGTTTTCACTCAGCACCGGGTTGCGCTTATGCGGCATGGCGGAAGAACCCTTCTGCCCGGCATGGAAGAATTCCTCGGCTTCGCGCACTTCGCTTCTTTGCAAATGGCGCACTTCAGTGGCCAGGCGTTCAATGCCCGTCGCCACCACAGCCAGCGCCGCAAAAAACGCCGCGTGGCGGTCGCGCGGGATGACTTGCGTTGAAACCGGCTCCACTGCCAAGCCAAGCTTGCCGGCGACAAAGGCCTCAACGCGCGGATCAACACTGGCGAAGGTACCGACAGGGCCGGAAATGGCGCAGGTCGCAACTTCGGCCCGCGCCGCCACCAGCCGCGCGCGGTTCCGGGCAAACTCCGCATGATAACCAGCCAGCTTCAGGCCAAAGGTCGTGGGCTCAGCATGGATGGCATGGCTGCGGCCGATGGTGGGGGTGAATTTATGCTCCATCGCCCGCGCCTTGAGTGCGGCCAGCAGCGCATCAACATCCGCGATCAGCAAATCCGCCGCCTGGGTCATTTGAACGGCCAAGCAAGTATCCAGCACATCGGAAGAAGTCATGCCCTGATGCATGAAGCGCGCTTCCGGCCCAATGCCTTCCCCCATCCAGGTAA
>JBBAUC010000370.1:0-1639 GCA_040398485.1 Roseomonas sp.
CGGGGAAACCGTCACCGCCATTGTCGAAGTCGCCGCACTCCATCCCGAAAAGCACCGCGCGACGCTCAAAACCGTATGCCTGGTCAAGGGTGAACCGGTGCTGGAGGGAGAGGCGTTCGTCTCCGTCCCCTCCCGCGCCGCCATCGCCAAGGCAGCGGAGTAAGCCCATGCGCCGCGTTTGTGTTTTTGCCGGCTCCGCCGCCGGCGCCCGCCCTGAATATGCCGCCGCTGCCGCCGCCCTTGGCCGAGAAATCGCCGCGCGCGGGCTTGGCCTGGTTTATGGCGGGGGGGGTGTTGGGCTGATGGGCGCTGTTTCCGCCGCCGCCCAGGATGCAGGCGCCGAGGTGATTGGCATCATCCCCCATGGGCTGGTGGCGCGCGAAGCAGGCGCCAAACAGCTCAAGGATATGCGCGTGGTGGCTTCCATGCATGAACGCAAGGCGCTGATGGCCGAGCTTTCCGATGGCTTCATCGTGCTGCCCGGCGGCTATGGCAGCCTGGAAGAAGCGGTGGAAACCCTGACCTGGTTGCAGCTTGGTATTCAGCGGAAGGGTATCGTTTTTGTGGATACGCTTGGCTATTGGCAGAAGCTGATGGGGGCGCTGGATCACATGGTGGCGGAAGGTTTTGTGCGGGGCGAAATGCGCGCTGCGGCCATGTTGGCGCCGGATGGTGCTAGCGCGCTGGATGCGTTCGCGCGCTTCACACCGCCCGATGTGCCGCGTTGGCTCAGCCCTGGGGAAACGTGATGGCAGCGCAGATTTTTAGCGATTGGCGGGCCATTCCAAAGGAAGCGCGTGGCGCCACCGTCGCACTCGGCAATTTTGATGGCGTGCATCTCGGGCATGTCGCGGTGCTGAGGGCAGCGCAAGCGGCCCGGCCTGAACTGCCTCTGGCGGTGCTGACCTTTGAGCCGCATCCGCGCGAACACTTCCGCCCCGATGATCCGGCCTTTCGGCTGACGCTGCTGCCAGCCAAGGCCGCTTGTCTTGCCGATGCAGGCGCGCGTTTTGTCTATGCGCTCAGCTTCGATGATGATTTCGCCGCACTTTCGGCGGAAGCCTTTGTGGATCAGGTGTTGCACAAGGCGCTGGGTGCCAAGCATTTGGCGAGCGGGCCTGATTTCGCCTTCGGCAATCGGCGCGGCGGCGATGTGCGCTTTCTGGCGCGTGAGGCCGCTACGCGCGGCATGGGGCTTTCCATCGTGCCGCCATTGGAACAGGACGGGGAGGCGATTTCCTCCACCCGCATCCGCCGGCTGTTGCAGGATGGCTATCCGGATCGGGCGGCGGAAAAGCTTGGCCGGCCATGGGAAATCCGTGGCACGGTGGTGCATGGGGATAAGCTTGGCCGCGTGCTTGGCTGGCCGACGGCGAATATCTGGCTCGATCGGCATTTGGAACCGGCGCGGGGGGTCTATGCCGTGACGGTGGCGCTGCCCGGCGGGGGGACGGCCAAGGGGGTCGCCAATATCGGGCGGCGGCCGACGCTCGGGGGCGATAAGGTGACGCGGTTGGAGGTTTATATCTTCGACTTTGCCGGAGATATTTACGGCCAGGAAATCGGCGTGCGGCTGGTGCAGTTCCGGCGCCCGGATGCGAAGTTTGACGGGCGGGAGGCGCTGAAGGCGGCGATTGGA
>JBBAUC010000371.1:0-1595 GCA_040398485.1 Roseomonas sp.
CAAATCTACCAGGCGGCTTTCGCAGGTCAGTGCAATGCGTGCCTCTGTCCCATCGGTCACTTCCATGACATCCATGAGCCCTGCCCAAAGCGGGAATGGATCAGCGACAAAAGCACCCTCGGCATCCAGTAGCACGCCCCAAAGCCGCGCGGGACGGAGCCGAAAGCTGCGCTCCGCCAGCGCGATATCCACCACATCCTGCGGCACCGGCGAGAGCGAGAGCGTCAACCGCACCGCACGCAATTCGACGGTTTCCTCAATCTCGCTGATGGCACCAATGGCGCCCAGCCCCTCAAACACCTTGCCCGCCCAATGCAATGGCCCAATCCCCGTCCAGGCCCGGAAAAAGCCCGAGGCGAAATCAAGCTCCACCAGCACAACAGGGGCCGCGATGGGTGATGCCGCAGCGGCAATGGCCGTGGGTGTCAGGCGTGGCGATGGGTTGCTGCCGGACATTACAACGCCTCCTCAAGCCGGATGGTGATCGCCGTGAAACGCCCCGGCCGCGTTGGATTGGCTGCCTCATCGTCGGAGACCAAGCGCATCGGCACGGTGGGCTTGGTCAAGATCAGCGGCTGGTTCACCAGCAGCGCCTCACGCAGGGGCGGTGCGATCGGAATGGTGGCGGTGCCAGTGCCGGATGCGGTGATGGCCTCGGTCGCGATGTAAAGCCGCCCGGAAAGGCCAATCATATCGCCCGCACCAATGGCAATCGCATTCGGATACCAACCCTGCGTCTGGATCGACAGCGCCCCACGCGGCGCACCGGTGGCCAGCGCAGGATTGCCGGAGCCCACAACAAAGCCGGTGCCATCGGTAAAGATCGTCGCATCATCAAAGGAGAATGGCCCGCTTGGCACCTGGCCCTGGCTGCGCGGATCGCCACTGCGGAATTCCCGCCGCCAGTCATAGATCCTGACGGTATTGAGCGAACCGCCCAGCGCCGCCAGCAACCCTTCCAGAATACCGGCGCGCACGCGGT
Source organism: Roseomonas sp. (assembly GCA_040398485.1). Classification (GTDB taxonomy): domain Bacteria; phylum Pseudomonadota; class Alphaproteobacteria; order Acetobacterales; family Acetobacteraceae; genus Neoroseomonas. The sequence goes on from JBBAUC010000371.1 coordinate 983, forward strand.
CCAAAGGATCAAAGCTCGCCTGCGCCACCCAGCGGGCACCTTCACGCCGCAGCACCTGCGCCTGCCGCGTAATAGGCGAGACAAAGCGCGTGGTGTTGTGCTGCAAATAGAATGTCAGCCGCGTCGGGCGCAGTATCTCGGGCCAGGCATATTCAACCATGGCTGCTATCCCCGCACTGTTTCATAAGCGCTGCCGCCCCGGCGAATGGCATCCAGCGTCATGCTGGATGACTGCCGCGCAATCTGCCCGGCCAAAATGCGCAGCCGCGCCTCCACCCCCGCATCGGCGCCGCGCGCATCAATGGCGATAGAGGTATTGATGGTGGTGCCGGCTGGCGCGCTGCCGTTTGGCAGCACCGTGCCGGCTTGGTTTGGCACAAACCATTCCGGGCCGCGTTCGCCAACGATATAGGGCTGGCCTGCCGCCACCGGGCCGCCATCGGCGCGGAACAAGCCGCCAATGGCGGTGCCGATATCGTTCAGCCAATTCCCCGCGCCAATACTGGAAAGCCCAGCCGAGGCCGCATTGCCCAGCGGTTCGGTAATGGTGCGCCGGGCAATGATGCGCGTCATGTCCTGCAGCAGCCCCTTGAGCACTTCGGACAGCCTGGCG
>JBBAUC010000372.1:0-1542 GCA_040398485.1 Roseomonas sp.
GGTGGGCGCTTTCATTGCCTGGAATTCTCAAAACTTGAGGTCGCGGCCCCGGACGCGCTTTATGATGCCTGGTCCTTCAAGGCGTTGCCCGTGATTGGCGAGTATGTCGCGAAGGATCGCGCTTCCTATGAATACCTGGCCGAGAGCATTCGCATGTTCCCTAATCAGGAAACCCTCGCCGGCATGATGCGAAGCGCGGGCCTGGAGCGCGTTTCCTATCGGAACCTATCGGGCGGCATTGTCGCCATGCATAGCGGCTGGCGCCTGTAAAAAAACTTAGTCCGGATCGGCTGGCACATCCGACACAGGCTTGCGGTGGTCTTCCGCCCAATCCGTGCTTTGCTTCATGCGGCTTCGCAGCAGATAAGCCGCGCCAAGCCCCACCGCGCCAAGGCCCGCCAGCCCCGCAAACCCAACTGCCGCCACACCACCAAGGCGCATCACGGCAAGCCCGCAGGCCAATTTCGGCAAAATCATCGGCATTTCCTATCGCTTTTCCAGCGTATCATCCCCGCCGGATGGTGGGGTTGGCAAGGGTTTCTGCGCCGCGCAGGAACAGAAAGCCAGGCCCTGCGGCAGGCGGTTCACCTGGGTCGCCTCCCCACAATGCGGGCATTCAATCACCTCACGCGGGGTCATGCGGTTTTCTCATGCTTATCCGGCAAGGGCCGCATGGCGCGGAGCTGCGCGGCCAGCGCCCCCTGCCCGGCCAATTCCGCAAGCAAAGCTGCTTCTTCCCGCGCGGCCTCAAAACCCAGGCGATAGCCCGCATAGGTCGCCTGATCCAGGCTTTGGCCCAACGCCTTGCCGATGGCCTGCATGAATGGCTTCCTCCTTGTTCGCTGCGGCATCAACGCCCTTTGCAATACCCCGCGCCGGCATGGCTGGTGCCCGATGGGCAGGAACCGCCCCGGCTTGGCACATATTCAGCCCGCCCATCCGTCCGGCAATACCCTGCCCCCGCATGGCTGGCACCCGATGGGCAGGACCCGTTCTGCGCCGCGACAAACCCCGCGCCTGAGGAGGACCGGCAATAGCCAGACCCGGCATGGCTGGAGCCCGACGGGCAAGAACCATTATGCGCCGGGACCATTTGCTGCGCCATGGCAGCGCTGGTGGTGATGAGCAATCCAAGAAGCGTGGCGCGGAGTAACATCGGGCGATCCTTCACTTGTCTGAAACAAGAAAAGCCGCAAATCGGGGTAATTTCATGACACGCTTGGCGCAGCGCAGGAAGGCACGACCGCAGAACGCCTTGTCCTCGATAAATGGTATTGTCATCGCTTGTTATTCCGTCCTCCGTGATCTGATCGAATTCAGGGATGCCAGAGAATCCGCAAAAAACCCCGCCAACCCTCACGGATAGCGTCATTCAATCATGAATCTTGTTGAGATTCAGCTCGGCACCCCAAGATAAATCCTGGCGGCCGAGTACGTTCCTGATTCCATAGCGCTCAAATGTTTCAGGCCGAGGCACCAAAAAATGATGCGGCACGCCGTCACCCATGCCCTTATCAGGCTTCTGAGTGCGTTCAAAAAGAG
>JBBAUC010000373.1:0-1526 GCA_040398485.1 Roseomonas sp.
TTTTCATGAACGCCCGCGCGGCAATGATGCGAAGCTGGATGCGGATTGTGCGTTCCGCCCTGATGGCTATTACGGAATCTCCAAAGTCTATGGCGAGATGATGGGGCGGATGTATTGGGACAAGCATGGGGTTGAGAATATCAACCTCCGCATCGGTTCCTGTCAGCCGAAGCCCTTGGATCGGCGTATGCTATCCACCTGGTTGTCCTACCCGGATCTCACGCGTTTGATTGAATGCTGTGTGCTCGCGGACAAAGTGGGTCATGCGGTGATTTGGGGTCAATCCAATAACCCAACCGGCTATTGGGGAGAGGATCATCGCGCGCGTATCGGTTGGGCGCCGCAAGACGATGCCGAAATCTGGCGCGTAGAACTTGAAGGCATCACTGCTGATCCGGTTTCAGAACGCTATCAAGGCGGCGCTTATACCGCCATTGAATATTCCCGCAACGCACCCTCTCCACGGGATCACTTTGCGCCGGAATGAAGCTGCATCATGGTGATTGGCATGCGCTGATCTGCCCGGAACAGGGCGCGGCTTTCACGGCGTTGCAGTGGCGCGGGCGTGATATTCTCGCGCCAACACCTGAAGGCACGCGCCATCCGGGCGGCTATGGTGCATTCTGGATGCTACCTTGGGCCAATCGGCTGGATGGTGGGCGCATTGCGGGCCACGCCATGCCGATCAATCGCGCGGCGGAAGGCACTGCCATTCATGGCCTTGCGCGTGATTTGCCTTGGGAAGTGACAATCGCCGCGCCGGATCAGTTGGTTCTACAACAACGACTGACCTTCGCGCCCTTTGATTACACGGCGCGGCTTACGCTTTCGCTCGATGCAGATGGCGTGCTCATGGAAATGAAATTACGGCATGAAGGCACCGCGCCCGCGCCCTATGGCATGGGCTGGCACCCCTGGTTCACCCGTAACGCTGCCTCATCACTGCATCTGAAAGCGACGCAACGCGCCAGGCATGATTCGCTCGGGCTGCCGCAAAACTTCACACCCTGCACCGGCATCGCGGCTGATGAGGCTGGCTTGATCGGGCTTGATAATTTCTTCGGCGGTTGGGATGGCGTGGCGCGCCTCGTTACACCCGCCGGCATCATCACGCTCACCGCCACCGGCGATTTCGCCGCGGGCGTTCAGGTTTATGCGCCGCCCGCTCAGCCTGTGATCTGCGTGGAACCCGTCAGCCACATGCCCGATGCGCCCAACCGCCCGGCACTTGCTGCCGCGGCGCCCATACGGCTGCTGGCACCAGGCCAATCCCTGCGCGGCACCATTCGCCTCACCGCCGCCTGATCTGGCCCTTACGCGCCCATCATGGCAGAAGGGTGCTGCATTGCAGCGTAACCGGATATTGACCCATGCCGCTTTCTGAACCCGCCGAGCGTAACCTTCTCCATCTGCGCGATATTCAATTGCGCGGCTATCAGCGCAAGGACGGGCTTTTTGATATCGAAGCCCATCTGGTTGATACCAAAAGCTACGGCTTCAATAATGAAGGCCGCGGCTGGATTGAA
>JBBAUC010000374.1:0-1524 GCA_040398485.1 Roseomonas sp.
AGCGCCGCGCGCACGCGCTGCATTGTGGTGACGGATGTGGCGCGAGAAAACACCGCGCAAATCGCCGGCGCCATGCGGGAATTGTTTCTGGCATCTGGCGGTGGCGCGCTTGGGCTTTTCACCGCCATTCGCCGCTTGCGCGATGTGCATGGCCGCATCGCCCCTGCTTTGGAAGAAGCCGGCCTACCGCTTTACGCGCAGCATATTGACGCGATGGATAACGCTACCTTGGTGGATGTTTTCCGTGCCGAGGAAAATTCATGTCTGCTCGGCACCGATGCCATGCGCGATGGTGTGGATGTGCCCGGGCGTTCCTTGCGCTTGCTGGTATTTGACCGCGTGCCCTGGCCGAGGCCGAGTATCCTCCATCGCGAACGCCGTCTGCATTTATCGGAAGGCAGGCCAAAGGAATATGATGACCGCATCACGCGCCATCGGCTGCGCCAGGCTTTTGGCCGGCTGATCCGCCGCGCGGATGACAAGGGTGTGTTCGTGATGCTGGATCGGTCCTGCCCATCGCGCCTGTTGGCCGGCTTGCCTTCAGGCGTATTGCTGCGCCGCATGGGGCTTGCCGATGCGGCGCGGGAAGTGCGGGAGTTTTTGGGTTAGGAGTATTTTCAAGCCAAGTGAGGATCACTTGGCGACTCGGAAAATACGACCAAACTAGTCCTGATCCATTTCCGGCATGCGGTAGCGATCCGCCGGATCAAGCCAGCCTTTGAAATTCGGCGCGCGTTTTTCTGCGAAGGCAGCGCGGCTTTCCAGAAGATCGCTCTTGTCGCCATGCTCATGCAGCTTGGCGGCCAAGGCTTGCTGCGCCGGCGTCGGCGCCGGTCGCATCCGGCGCATCATGTGGATGGTATTGACCCGCGCGGCGGGCGGCAGGGTCAGCATGTGGCGTGCCATTTCAAGCGCCGTTTCCATCAGCGCTTCCGGCTCGACCAGGCGATTGACGAAGCCAAGCTGATAAAAGCGTTCAGCGGTGAAGCGAAAACCAAGCGCCATTTCCATCGCAATGGGATAGGCCAGATTGGCGAGATGGCCGTGATTATAGCCACCCAGCAGCCAGCGCTTTGCCTCAGACACTTCGAAAATCGCGGTATTGGCTGCCACGCGCAGATCGGTGCGCTCCACCAGCATGAAGCCGCCGCCCATGGCAAAGCCATTCACCGCGGCGATGACAGGCTTTTCCAAAGTGCCGGCATTGAAGGGGTCTTCCATGTCAATGCGCCGCCCGCCAGGGCTTTTATCGGCGAGTGATTCCTTCATATCCTCACCGGCGCAAAAGCCGCGCCCGGTGCCGGTCAGGATCGCGACTTCCAAGTTCGGATCAGTGCGAAACGCGGTCCAGATGCGCGCCAATTCCAGGCGCATTTCATGGTTCAGCGCATTCAGCCGCTCCGGCCGGTTCATGCGCACCACCAGAATCTGCCCGTGGGTTTCGGTTTCAACAACGGCCATGTGATGTTTCCCCTTTGGCTTTGGTGGCCATGATGGGCGGGGGAAGCGCGTCTGAACAGGGGG
>JBBAUC010000375.1:0-1523 GCA_040398485.1 Roseomonas sp.
GCGCGGTCGATAATACCACCGCCCCGGGCGCGGGGCGCACGCAATCCTTTCGCCAACCGCTCACGGAACACCAGATCGTCTTTGGCCGCTGCAAAGTGGGCGGGCCCATCGTGTTCATCCATTCCGCGACCGATGATCAGGGCCGCGCCGATGGGTATTTCTACGCCGTCGTCGTGCTTGCCGCGCATCGCGTGCAATCCATCGGTGATGTCTGGCTCGGCGATACGCTGGCCACGGACGCGAAATACAATGGGCTGGTGCGGATTGATCGCCATTCGGGCGCGGCGGACCAAGCCGCCAATGCCAATCTGATCGCCGAGACCGCCGGCAAATGGACCGCCAATCATCGTGGCCGCGGGCGCGCCTATGTCGCGGTGCGCCTCAAAATCACCGCCCAGGCCTTTCCCTCTGGCCCGCCCAATATCGCAGCGCTGGTGCAGGGCGCGAATAGCATTCTGGACCCGCGCACGAACACCACCGGGTGGTCGGACAATCCCGCGCTTTGCCTTGCCTGGTATCTCACCGCGCCCTTTGGCTGGAAGGCATCCTGGGATGATATCGACATCCCCGCCTTGATCGCCGCCGCCAATATCTGCGACGAGCTGATCGGCACGCGGGCCGGGGTTTATGAAAAGCGCTACACAGTCAATGGGCGTGTTTCGCTTGGCGAGGGGAAAATCGCCATCACCCGCAAGCTCGTTGCTGCCATGGCGGGCGCGCTGGTGGTCTCGGGCGGGCGGTTTTTTGTTCATGCGGGTGGCCCCGCGCTGCCTGTCACCACGCTCAATGCTAATGCGTTGCGCGGAGATGTCACCATCCAGGGCAGCAGGCCGCGCCGGGACCTGTTTAACGGCGTACGCGCCGTCTATGTGGACCCTGCAAAAAACTGGCAGCCAACTGATGCGCCGCCCTTGCTCGCCGCAAATTACGTGGCCGAGGATGGCGGCGAGGCGATTTATCGCAGCATGGAATTTCCGCTGACGACTTCGGTCGCGACCGTGCAGCGCATCATGAAGGCCGAATTGGAACGCAATCGCCGCCAGCGCGAGGTGGCCTTTCCGGCCAATCTCTCCGCGCTGCGGCTGCGGCCCTGGGATAGCGTGACGCTGGCCCTAGACCGGCTGGGGCCCTTTCCCGCGCGGGTGACGGGTTGGCGCCTTGCGCCTGATGGGGGCGTGGATCTGACGCTGGCCGAGGAGGATCCTGCGAGTTGGGATTGGGACCCTGCCGTGGATGAACGCGCGACGGGTGATAGCCCATCGGTGGTGCTGCCCAACCCGGGCGTGATTGCCGCGCCAGCGACGATAAGTGTGGAGACACCGGCAGGTGCCAACTTTGCCGCAATGGCGCTTTCCTGGGCGGCTGTCGGCAGTGCCTATCTGTCAGGCTATGAATTGGAATTCCGGCCGGCCTCAGTGGCGGCCTGGCAGGGTTATGGCGGGGCGCTGAGTGCCACTGCGGCCTCCATCGCCACCAGTGAGCCGACGGCGTTCCGGCTGCGCGCCGTGGCCCGCAGTGGCGCG
>JBBAUC010000376.1:0-1512 GCA_040398485.1 Roseomonas sp.
CTGACGCGCGACCCGCGTGTGGTAGAACGCAAGAAGTATGGGCGCCCGAAGGCACGACGTTCCTTCCAGTTCTCCAAGCGCTGACGCCAGCGGACCGGCGTCGCGCCGGTTCCGTCTTGGAATCTTCATCGAAGGGGCGGGTCCGCAAGGGTCCGCCCCTCTTGCATTTGGACAGGTTTAGCGCCGCTATGGCGGCAGGATAGGAGAGCGTATCATGGCAAAGACAGCGAAGATTTTTATTGATGGCGAAGCCGGCACCACGGGCCTGCAAATCCGTGACCGTATTGCCGCCAATCCGCATGTTGAATTGCGCTCCATCGCGGCGGAACACCGCAAGGATGCCAATGCCCGGCGCGAGATGATGGCCGGCGTTGACCTGGTTATCCTATGCCTGCCGGATGATGCGGCGAAGGAAAGCGCGGCACTTGCAGCTTCGCTGGGCGCGCAGGCGCCAAAGCTTTTGGATGCCTCCACCGCCTATCGGGTTGATCCCGATTGGGTTTATGGGCTGGCGGAACTCACGCCCGATCAGCCGGGTGCCATTGCCGCGGCATCGCGCGTTTCCAACCCCGGCTGCTACCCTACCGGCGCCATTCTGATGCTGCGCCCGCTGATTGATGCCGGCATCATGGCGCCTGATTTTCCGGTGACCGTGAATGCGGTGTCGGGTTATTCCGGCGGCGGCAAATCCATGATCGCGGCTTATGAAGCACGGACCGCCCCGGATTTTGAGCTTTACGGCTTGGGCCTGGAACACAAGCATGTCGCGGAGATGCAGAAATACTCAGGGCTGACACGCCGGCCGATCTTTGTGCCCTCGGTCGCGGATTACGCGCAGGGCATGATCGATTCCATCCCGCTGCATCTGGATATGCTGAAGGGTGGCGTGACGCCCATTGATCTGGAAGCGTTGCTGATGAAGCGCTATGCCGGCAGCGATGTGGTGCGTGTGGTTTCAGCGGAAGCCAATGGCAAGCTGGAACCTGAGGCGCTGAACGGCACCAATGGCCTTGAAATCCGCGTCTATGGCAATGAAAAGCGCGGCCAGGCCGTGCTGGTTGCGCGCTATGATAATCTGGGCAAGGGCGCTTCCGGTGCGGCGGTGCAGAATCTTGGCCTGATGCTGGGCATTCCTGTTTCCGCTGATCTGCCGAAGGCGGCGTAGGAGGTACCGAAATGGACATGCAACAACCCACCAATCGCGGCCCGCTTTATGTGTTTGAAGGCATTTGGCCGACACTGCATGAAAGCGTCTTCATTGCGCCCACCGCCGCCGTGATCGGCAATGTCACGATCGGGGAGCAATCCAACATCTGGTATCATTGCGTGCTGCGCGGCGATTCCAACTTCATCACCATCGGCAAGCGCGTGAATATCCAGGATGGCACCATTGTGCATGTGAATGCCGGGAAGGAGCCCACCATCATCGGTGATGACGTCACCGTGGGCCACGCCGCCATTGTGCATGCCTGCACGCTGATGGACCGCGCCTTTGTCGGCATGGGCGCGACG
>JBBAUC010000377.1:0-1504 GCA_040398485.1 Roseomonas sp.
AGAGCGCATCGCCCACGTCGGCGATGACGATCGTGCGGTCGTCGAGCGACTCGTCAAGCCGGCGGACGAGCCGCGTCGTCGTGATCGGCGCGTCGGGCTGGAGCACGTAGGGCCCGCGGGCCGCGGCCGGCGGCGGGGCTTCAAGCGCTGCGCACGGCTTTGCCGGCGGGCGATACCGTACTGGTCGCGCTGGTTGATGCCTTGCAGTCAGCGCTTGGCGATTTCACGGCACTGCCACCAAGCCCATCACGCCCGCCCGCTGATTTATTGGCGCTGCATCTGGCGGCGGCGGAAGCGCTGGCCGCAACGCCAGACTTTCACGGCGGAATCAGGCTTTACGCTGGTGAGGAAGGGGAGGCCTTGGCGCGGCATTTGGCCTCACTCGGCGAAGCGCTGGCAGAAATGCCGCCCATCGCCGCCGCATCATGGCCCGGCGCTTTTGATGCCATGCTGGCCGGGCCGATAGCGCCACCTTTTCGTGCGCAGCGTGATACGGCGGCACATCCACGCATTGCCATCCTCGGTCTTTTGGAAGCGCGGTTGCAGAGTTTTGATCGTGTGATTCTGGGCGCGCTTGAGGAAAACATCTGGCCGCAAGCAACCGAACCCGGCCCCTGGATGAGCCGACCGATGCGTGCGCGTTTCGGCCTGCCCGCACCGGAAGCGCGCATTGGTCGCGTGGCTGCGGATTTCTTCCATGCCGCGGCAAGCGCTTCGGAATTGGTGCTTTCCACCGCACGCAAACGCGGCGGCGCGCCAAGCGTGCCGACACGCTGGCTGACGCGCTTGGAAACCTTCCTGAAGGGTCAAGGCGAGATTGTGCTTCCCGCCAGCCTGGCCGCGCGCTGGGCGGCGGCTTTGGACGAACCTTTGGAGGATCCAAATCCGTGCAAGCGTGCTGCCTTCAGCCCACCGGTAGAAGTGCGTCCGCGCCGCTTGAGCGTTTCAGACGCGACGCAATTGATCGCCGATCCCTATGCCTTCTACGCCAAGCGTATCCTGCGCCTGCAGGCGCTTGACGATCTGGATGCGGATATTGGCGCGCGCGAATATGGCACGCTGGTGCATCACGCCATGCGATTTTTCCTGACGGGGCTTGGCACGGGTTGGCCAGGTGCGGAGGCAGCGCGCAATTTGTGGGATCAAGCCTGTGCGGCGGCGTTGCAGAAAGAAGCGGTGCATCCCGGTGTGCTTGCCTTTTGGGGGCCGCGCATGACGCGCATGGGCGAATTTGTGATTGCCGAGGAAGAAAAGCTGCGCGCGCAAAACGGGTTGCTGCGTTGCCTGACGGAACATAAGGGCAGCCTGACGCTGAATCTTGCCGGTGGTGATGTGGAGATTGTCGCCACAGCTGATCGCTTGGACGAATTGGCCGGCGGCGGTTGGCGCATTCTGGATTACAAGACCGGCCAAGTGCCGGGTGCTCCCCAGGTTACTGCAGGCGCCGCGCCGCAATTGGCGCTGGAGGCGATGATTCTGGAAGCCGGCGGCTATCCAACCATCA
>JBBAUC010000378.1:0-1486 GCA_040398485.1 Roseomonas sp.
GTGCCGTCGCATGGCCTTTGCCGTCACTTGCTTTCGCCACCACATGGCCCCAGGGGTCGGCAATCAGTGAATGTCCATAGACGCTGCGTTGCGCGCCACGTTCTTCATATTGTCCAAAAGAAGCGGCGGCGATGATCCAGCATTGCGTATCAATCGCGCGCGCGCGCAGCAGCGCTTCCCAATGATCCTTGCCGGTTTGCAGGGTGAAATTGGATGGCACCAGAATGGCCTCGGCGCCCATGGTACGAAGCGCGGAATAAAGTTCCGGAAAGCGGATATCGTAGCAAATGGTGCAGGCAAAGCGGATGGCGCCCGCATCAAACAGCGCCAGATCGCGCCCGCCGCCATAAAGCGCGCTCTCACGATAGCCCGTCCCATCGGGGGCGGTGATGTCGAACAGATGGATCTTGCGATAGCGCGCAATCTCTGCCCCATCCGGGCCGAAGACCAGCGTGGTGTTGAACAGCTTCTCTCCACCATTTTCGATGATGGAACCGCCATGCACCGTAATGCCGTGCCGGCGCGCCAAGCCGCGTAGCATTTCATAGGCCGGGCCGCCTTCGGCACCCGGTGCGGGCAACACTTCGGCGGCGGCCATGCGGGCATCTCGCCCACCGCCCAGATTGGTCCAGGTTTCCGGCAGGCTGACCAGGCCGGGCCGGTCGGCTGCAATGGCCGCTTCGATCAGCGCTTCGGCCTGCGCCAGATTGGCGGCCTTGTCGCTGCCCTGGTTCATCTGGATCACGCTGACGCGCATCCGCTTGCTCCTAACCATGTGACGCCCCCATCAAGCCGGGGCAGGGGCTTGCCCGCAAGGGGGCGCGTGTTCAGGCGCGGGGTGGGCGCCAATCCAGCTTCGGTTCGGCGCGGCGTTCGCGCAAAGATGGCGGGCTATAGGCGGGGGGCGGCGGCACGGGCGGGTTCAGCCGCGGGCCAATTTCCGCTTCCCGCCTGGAGAAGCCCGCAGGTTCTTCCCAATCCTGCTCCACCGGGGCGCGCGGGGTGGCGGCAGGCCCGGTGCGGCGCAATTCGGCGCGCAGTTCCGCCAATTGCAGTTCTAGTGCTTCCAGCCGCGATTTCACGCCATAAACGGCGAAGGGCATGCCAAGGAAGGCCAGTGCCAGAAGCCCCAGTAGCAGCGCCAGGATCAGCCCGGTCCAGCCAGGCAACCCCGGCAACGTCAGGGCGGCAATGATGGCTTGCAGCGCCTCAGCCACCGGTCACACTCATGTGCCGGGCGACGGCGGGGCGGTTATGCCTGCGGTCAATCACGAAATCATGGCCCTTGGGCTTGCGCGCAATAGCATCATGGATCGCTTGGCGTAGCGTCGCTTCATCCACGCCAGGGTCGCGCAGCATGGCGCGGAATTCCGCCGCATCATCCTGACCCAGGCACATATACAGCGTACCCGTGCAGGTCAGCCGCACGCGATTGCAGCTTTCGCAGAAATTATGCGTCATCGGCGTGATGAAGCCGATCCGCTGG
>JBBAUC010000379.1:0-1480 GCA_040398485.1 Roseomonas sp.
ATTATTGTCGGCTACATCAAGGCGCCCGCGCAGACGGCGGTTTTCTTCCTCAAGTTCCTGCACGCGACCCAGCAATTGCTGCACCACATCGCCCGAAGCGGCAGACCCGCGCGAAGGCGCGCTGGGCGCAGCCACGGCGCCGCCTCGGCGCAGCGCATCAAGCTCGCGTCGCAAATCCAGCATCTGGTTTTGCAGCGCGATGCCCTCTCGGCTTTCCACCTGCGCATGCGCGGGGGCGGCAAGTGCCAAGCCAAGCCCCAAAACGGCCAAGCGAAAAACAGAGGATGCGTTCGACATGCTGTTCAAGCGGCGCTGCCGAAACAGCGCCCCTTTCCCTTACTGAACCACCGTGACGGCGCGGCGGTTCTGCGCCCAGGAGCTTTCATCCGAACCCAGCGCCGACGGCTGATCCTTGCCATAGGAGATGGTGGAAATCCGCGAAGGATTCACGCCACCCGCCGCCAGCACATCCCGGGTTGCATTGGCGCGGCGCTGGCCGAGGGCCAGGTTGTATTCGCGCGTGCCGCGTTCATCCGTATGGCCTTCAACCTGCACCCGCACTTCCGGGTAGCGGCCCATCCATTCCGCCTGGCGCTGCAGCACCGGGCGCTGATCGGCGCGGACATTGCTGCGGTCAAAATCAAAGAAGATGCGGTCGCCAACATTCGCGACCAGATCTTCCTGGCTGCCTGGGCGGATATTGCCAAGGCCGGTGCCGGCGCCGGCGCCAGCACCGGTGCCGGTGCTGCTGCTGGAATCAGTATTGGAGCAGGCGGCGAGCAGCGCGATGCTGGCAATACCGAGGAATTTCAAATTCATGACTGGTTTCCTTTCAGGGAAATCATAGCTTTGTGCAGTGCGGTAAAGGCTCGATCCGCTGCGGTCAAGCAAAAACCTGCGATAACCTTTACGACAGCAAGGGCGACCATGTCGGGTCCGTCGCGTCCGTTGGTGTCGGCAGGGGCCGTTCGTTGAAGCCCGCAATATCTATGGTGTGGATGCGCGCGGAAAAGCCGCCGCCGCGCGAATCTGTCGCGCGGGTTTCCCGGCCAAAGACCAGCATGCGGCCATTGGGTGCGAAGCTCGGCGCTTCCATCTTCCAGCCCTCGGACAAAATACGCTCACCCGATCCATCGGGGCGCATCACGCCAATCGCGAAGCTGCCGCCACCAAAGCGGGTGAAGGCAATCAAATCACCGCGCGGTGACCAGACCGGGGTCGCGTAGCGACCGCGGCCGAAGGAAATGCGCCGAATACCGCCGCCATTCGCATCCATGACGTAAAGCTGCTGATCTCCACCGCGATCCGAATTGAACACAATCTGCGAACCATCAGGCGAATAGCAGGGGCTGACATCAAGCGCGCTACCGCTGGTAAGCTGCCTTTCGCGTCGGCTCGCCAAATCAACCGCATAGATATTGGCATCGCCGCCGCGCATCGCGGAAAGCACCACGGAACGCCCATCGGGCGCGAAGCGTGG
>JBBAUC010000380.1:0-1451 GCA_040398485.1 Roseomonas sp.
CCCATTTCCTCGATAGACGCTCTGAAGAATTGGAGTCCGCAGTATGAGCGGCACTATGCTCAACGTCATGCTGGTGCTTTTCGCCGCCAGCATTCCGGTCGCCATCGCCATTGGGCTTGCCGCGATCATCGGCATTCATGGCTTCACGAATTTCCCGCTGGTGGTGGTGGCGCAGCAGCTTTTCGTCTCGCTTGATCGCTTTCCGCTGGCGGCAATTCCCTTCTTCATCCTGGCGGGGAATCTCATGGAGGTTGGCGGCATTTCGCGCCGGCTGGTGGAATTCGCGCGTTCCATCGTGGGCGGCATTCAGGGCGGGCTGCCCGCGACCTGCGTGATCACCTGCATGATCTTCGCCGCCATCAGCGGCAGCAGTGTTGCCACTACTTTTGCCATTGGCGCCATCATGATTCCGGCTTTGGTGCGCGCAGGTTATCCGGTGCCCTTCGCCGCGGCGCTGCAAGCAACGGCGGCTGAACTTGGCGTGATCATCCCGCCTTCCATTCCGATGATCCTTTATGGCGTCACCACGCAAACCTCGATCCCGGAATTGTTCATTGCGGGCTTTGGGCCGGGTATTCTAATCGGTGCTTCCTTGATTGCGACCGTGCTGATCTGGTGCCGCGTGAAGGGCTGGGGCAAGGAAGATGGGGTTGGGCGCTTGTCTTTCCCGGTTGCGACGCGGCAGGCGGGCTTTGCGCTGCTGATGCCCTTCGTCGTGCTTGGCGGTATTTATGGCGGCGTGACAACGCCCACCGAAGCTTCCGTCATTGCCGTGGTCTATGCGCTGCTGATTGGGCTTTTCGTGCATAAGGAAATAGCCTGGCGCGACCTTTTCCCCATTTTCAAGAAATCCGTCATCTCCAGCGCGGTCATCATGTTCATCATCGCCTGCGCGGCGGTGTTTTCCTGGCTGCTGAACCGCCAGGGCGTGCCCGATCTGGCGGCGGAATGGATCGCGACAAGCTTCGATAGTTCCAACCTCTCTCTGCTGGTGGTCAATCTGTTTCTGTTCGTGGTTGGCATGTTCGTGGAAACCTCGGCTTCCATCATCGTGCTGGCGCCGATCCTGGCGGAAGCGGCGGAAAAGCTTGGCATTGACCAGGTGCATTTCGGCACCATCATGGTGGTCAATCTGGCGCTTGGCATGATCACGCCGCCCTTTGGTGTGAACCTGTTCGCCGCCGCGCAAGTGGCGCGCTGCGGCGTTGACCAGATGATGCGCTATTTATGGGTCTTCATCGCCGTGGTCTTTGGCGCGCTGATGGTGATCACTTACGTGCCATGGATCACGCTCACCTTGCCGAAGCTCGTCTTCAGATGAGCCTCGGCACGCCGGAGGCTTTGCGTCACCTCCGGCGTGATGCCGTGCTGAAGCGCGTTATCCGCCAGGTGGGGCCGTTTACGCTGAAGCCGGCGCAGCGCCAGCCCTATGAGGCTTTGGTGCGCGCCAT
>JBBAUC010000381.1:0-1446 GCA_040398485.1 Roseomonas sp.
GGTCTTCAGCACAACGGCATCCCTGATGCGCCGCCTTTGCCCCGCCGCCACCGCGCCCGCCAGCACGAGCAAGCCCGCCAGCAAGGTAATGCCGGCCACGGCGGAAAGCGCGAAGCCAATCTTTTCCAACAGCCCCACCACCTGATCCAAGGCATCCCGCACCCGAATGCCCGAGACATTCGGGAAGCGATCCGTGAGCAAGCGCAGCAATGTCGCTTCCTGCGCCACATCATTGCGCATGGTCGCGATATGCGTATGCGGCGCGGCAGAAAGCAAACCGGGGGACGCCACCAGCACGTAATTGATGCCAAGCCCGCGCCAGGCAATTTCGCGGAGGCTTGCGATTTTCAGCGTGATGTCGCGGCCCAGCACATTCACCGTGATGCTATCGCCAACTCCGATACCCCAACCCTTGGCAAGTTGCGCATCGAAGGAAACCAAGGGCGGGCCGGCATAATCCGCTGACCACCATGCGCCGGCGACCAGCTTGGCGCCTTCCGGCGGGGTCGCTGAGTAGGTCAGGCCACGATCGCCGCGCAAGGCCCAGGCGGTCTCAGGCGTTGCATTCACCTGCTCAGCCGGCACGCCATTCACCGCGACAATGCGCGCGCGCAGATTGGGCACGCTGCGAATTTCCGTCACACCTAGTTGCGCGCGGGCGAGTGCTTCAAACGCCTGTATCTGATCGGATTGGATATCAATGAAGTAGAAATTCGGCGCGGCAGCCGGCATCTCATTCGCCAATTGTCGGCGCAGATTGCCTTCAATCAGCGCAATGGCGGAAAGCACCGTCAGCCCCATGCCGAGCGAAACCAGCATCAGCGGCGTTGGCGCCCCAGGCCGATGCAGATTGGCAAGGCCCAACCGCAGAGCCGGGCGGCGCGCATGCGGCAAGCGCCGGGCGAGTGCCATCAGCGCCCCCGCACCAAGGCGAAACAGCAATAGCGTGCCGACCACCGCCACAATGAACCCCGCCGCAAAGCGCGGATTTCCCGCCGTGCCGATCACCAAGGCGGAAAGTGCAGCCGCCGAGACCAAAATCGCCGCAAGAATACCAAGGCTTGGCCTGCCTGAACTCGGCGCCACCACATCACGAAACAAAGCCGCACCCGGAATGCTGCCCGCGCGCCCAAGCGGCCACAGCGTGAAGGCAAGCGCGGTGAGCAAGCCATAAAGCGCGGCCATGGCGAGTGGCACCGGATAAGGCAGGATGCGTGGCGCCACCGGCAAAATGGAAGAGAGCGCCGCTGCCCCCGCCCAGGTCAGCCCAAAGCCAATCACCAAGCCAAGCGCAATGCCCAGCAGCGCCAGCGCCATTACCTGCATCAGATAGGTCGTGAAAATCAGCGATGGCGGCGCGCCAAGGCAACGCAAGGTCGCAATGGTGCGCGCGCGTTGCTCAAGCCAGGCAGAAACACCAGTTGCAATGCCAATCCCGCCCACCAG
>JBBAUC010000382.1:0-1438 GCA_040398485.1 Roseomonas sp.
CCCGACCTTCTCCGGCGTCACATTATAGGTCGAAACGCCGGTGACCGGTGTTTCCGACCGATTAGTGGCGGAATAGAAGGCAAGGCCTTCTTCACCAAGGCGCAGCGTCACGCTTGGCTGTTCGGGGGTGAAGCGCCAAGGCAGGTTGGGGTGCGTGGTCGCGTTGAAGCGTATGGTGATTGGCCGATCACCCACGGCACCAGGGGCGGCAGCGCTGCGCTGCGTGGTGCCGCCAAAGCCAGTAACCCGACAGAACAGATCGTAAAGCGGCACGGCGGCGAAGGAAAGCCCAACCATGAAGGTCACAATCCCCGCCGCGGCCAAGCCAGTGCGGCGATTGCGCCGCGCGAGATTTGTCTTTTGCGCTTCCTGATCCATGACGTTTATCTGGGTAGCCCCGCGCCGCTGCTCAAGACCGCAGCAGGCGCGCGATGCCGATGAAATAGAACAGCACCGAAAGCCCGACCAATAGCAGCATCAGCGCAATATTGCGCCCGCGGCGACGCTTTTCGAAAATCGCGCGCTCTTCCGGGGTCATGGCGAAAGGATCAGCTTTTCAGCGGCCAGCACGGCGAAAAGCGCGAAAAGATAGGTCAGCGAAAAGCGAAAGCATTTCTTGGCCGCCTTGTCGCCTTCCAGGCTACGGCCCGTCTCATCCTGCGGCTCCCGCAATACGGCGACCGCGTGGCGGATAAAATTCAAACCGAGCAGCGCGGCAATCCCGCCATAGACCGGGCCGGAAAAGCCGATCAGCCAGGGCGCCATCCCAAGCGGCGCCAGCGCCAGCGTATAGACCAGGATTTGTTTGCGGGTTTCGCGCGCGCCGGCGGTCACGGGCAGCATGGGTACGCCGGCCTTGGCGTAATCCTCATGCGCCCAAAGCGACAGCGCCCAGAAATGCGGCGGCGTCCAGATGAAGATGATCGCGAAAAGAATAATCGGCACCAGCGTGATGTCGCCCGTCACCGCAGCCCAGCCGATAAGTGGCGGAAAGGCACCGGCGGCACCGCCAATAACGATGTTCTGGGACGTACGGCGCTTCAGCCACATGGTGTAAACGACAACATAAAACAGAATGGAAAAGGCAAGGACGCCAGCCGCCAGATAATTGGTGGCGAAAGCCATCACCACGACAGAACCAACGCCAAGCAGAATGCCAAAAGCAAGCGCAGCATCAGGCGCAATGCGCCCGGCGGGGATGGGCCGGCGCGCAGTGCGGCGCATGACCGCATCAATATCGCGATCATACCACATATTGATGGCGCCCGAGGCACCCGCCGCCACCGCGATGCAGAGAATGGCAATCACGGCCAGCACGGGATTCAAATACCCCGGCGCCACCAGCAGCCCTGCGACGGCACTGAACACCACCAGCGACATAACGCGCGGCTTCAGCAGCGCAACCCAATCGCTCACTTCCGAGATATTGTAGGAAACA
>JBBAUC010000383.1:0-1425 GCA_040398485.1 Roseomonas sp.
AGGCCGCGGCAAGGGGTTACGTGTTCCCGCCGGTTCTTCCAGGAACTGCATGAAAACCAGGTTCCAAATCTCGATGAAGCGATCACCATCCTGATCGGCGCTGCCAGGTGGGCCACCGAAAATCTTGTCGCCATGGTCAAAGAAAATCTCGGAACAAGGGCCGCAGGGACCGGTATCGCCCATGCGCCAGAAATTGTCGGAGGTCGGGATGCGGATGATGCGATCATCGCCAATCCCGGCGACCTTTTTCCAGATGGTGGCGGCGTCTTCATCTTCTGAATAGACCGTGACCAGCAGCCGATCCTTGGGCAGCGCGAAATCCTTGGTCAGCAATTCCCAGGCATAGGGAATGGCTTGTTCCTTGAAGTAATCGCCGAAGGAGAAATTGCCGAGCATTTCGAAGAACGTATGATGCCGCGCGGTATAGCCGACATTATCAAGGTCGTTGTGCTTGCCCCCGGCGCGGACGGATTTCTGCGCCGAGGTGGCGCGGGTATAGGGGCGCTTTTCCTGGCCGGTGAAGACATTCTTGAACTGCACCATGCCGGAATTGGCGAACATCAACGTGGGATCATTGCGCGGCACCAGCGGGCTGCTTTCCACCACCTCATGGCCATTGCGACGGAAGTAATCCAGGAAGGTCGCACGGATATCATTGCTGCTGGTCATGTTTCGCCCATCAGGTCCACGTTTTCGAAGTGCGGAGAGGTAGCGCGCAGCGCCCCGCGCGTGAAGGGGTGGGGCGCTAGTGCCTTGCTGTGAAAGGCTGTTTCAGCGCCCCGGCCAAACCCCGGGTCGCACCGCGAACGCGCAAATCAGCCCATAAGCAGTAATACCAAGTGCGACGGCGATGAACTGCCCGGTCAGGCCAAGCCCCGCCACATCCATCAGCAAGGCGCCCCCCAGCACGGCAAGACCCACGCGCGTGACTGCCGCCGCCACCGGCCAGCGCATCCTCCCTGCCCCCATGGCGGCGAAGTAAAGCGCCATGCCCAGGCCGAAACCAGGCAAGGCCCAGCCGATGATCCCAAGCGCTTCCGTCGCAATCGCCGCCACGGCCGCGTCACTCGCAAAGGCCGCCGCCACTTGGGCAGGGAAAAGGGCAATGCCAAAGCCAATCACGCCCGTCACCGCAAAGGCCAAAGCGCCGCCAGTCCAGGCGATGCGCCGCGCTTCCTCCCAATCGCCCGCGCCAACCGCCCGCCCGACCAGGGCCGTGAGTGCCGATCCTATGCCGAAAGCCAGCGGGATCATCAGGAATTCCATGCGCGCGGAAATGCCATAGGCCGCAATTGCCGCCGGCTTGTAAGCGGCGATGCGCGCCGTGACCAGGATGGTGGCCAGATTGGCCAGCGTCGCCATCACGCAGGCAATCAGCCCCACCGCCAGGATGCGCCCAAACAGCGCGCGGCTGAGCGGCGCGCG
>JBBAUC010000384.1:0-1386 GCA_040398485.1 Roseomonas sp.
GCCGGACCAGGCATTGGCGCCATTGCCGCGAATGGGCATGTGGCTGCCGGGCACGGAAACATCCAAGCCTTCCCAGGTGGTGCAAAAGGCGCTCCAGCCGCCTTGATCCACCGGGCCGCGATTGGTGCGGCGCTGGATTTGCGTGCCCCAATCCATGGAAATGAAATCCACATTGAAGCCGATGCGGCGCATGAGATCTGAAGCCACAACAGCCAAGTTTTGAAGTACCGGCAGATCTGTGGCAGACATCATCACCACGCGTTCATTCTTGTAGCCCGAAGCAGCAAGCGCAGCGCGCGCCGCATCAAGGCTGCGCGGCCCGGTCAGCACTTCTAGCCCGGCTTCATTGGCAAGCGGTGTGCCGGGCGTGAAAATGCCGGCGGGCACATGGGACAGTGTTTGATCCGTGCCGATGGACGCATCCATGAAAACACGCTGGTCAATCGCGGGCAGCAGGGCGCGGCGCACCGCGACATTGTCAAAAGGCGGATGGAGAAAATTGAAGCGCAGCACGCCAAGATTGCCGGCGCTATTGATGCGGTCCACGACAATATCCCGATGGCGCCGCAATAGCGGCAGCAAATCCGCATGCGGTGTTTCCCACCAATCGGCTTCATTGTTTTGCAGCGCCGCCGATGCGGTGGAAGGATCGGGCATGATGCGCCATTCGACACGATCGAAATACACAGGCTTGCCGCCCGCCATGAAGTCCGATGCTTCCTGGCGCGGTTGATAGCCTTCAAAGCGGTCATAGACAGCGATATCGCCGGAACGGAACATGTCCTGCCGGAAGCGGAAGGGACCGCTACCGGTGAAATCGCGGATTTGCTGGAAGGCATCGGTTTCCGCGATGCGTTCGGGCATGATGGCGCAAATGCTGGCCGATGGCTTGCCGAGCGCCCAAGCCAAACCCGCCCAAGGCTGCTTCAGGCGAATTTCAAAACGGTTATCGTCCAGCGCGCGCATTTCATTCAGCAGCACGCCAAGCCTTTGGCCCAGCACATCGCGCTTTGACCAGCGCATGATGGAAGCGATGCAATCCTTCGCGCGCACCGGTTCATTGTCATGGAAACGAAGCCCCGGGCGGAGCGTCATGGTCCAGGTCAGGCCATCGGCGGAAACCTCATGCCCTGCCAGCATCTGGTGCTTTGGGCGAAAATCAGCGCCCAAGCCGAACAGCGTATCATAGACCATGAGGCCGTGATTGCGGACGATGACGGCGGTGCTCCAGACCGGATCCATGCTGGACAGGTTGCTTTGCGGAATGAAGCGCAGCGTGCGCGCGGCGGTTTGGCCCGTGGCAAGGCGCGGCGCGGCAAGCGCGGCGACCGTGGCGGCAAGTAATGGGCGGCGTGCAATCATGGCTCAGGGCTCCTTGATGGTTGG
>JBBAUC010000385.1:0-1385 GCA_040398485.1 Roseomonas sp.
GGTGAAGATCACAGGCATCCAGGCGAAGATTTTCGCCTGAATCGGATCGGGCGGCTGTGGGTTCAGCCTTTGCTGCACCCACATGGTCAGGCCCATGATCAGGGCCCAGGCCGGCATATGCAAAAAGCTGCTCCAGCCCGCGGGATCGAAGGGCAGCAGGCCGAACAGGTTGAACAGGTTGGTCGGGTCCGGCGCGGACAAATCCTTGATCCAGCCAAAGAAGGGCTGGTGGCGCATTTCGATGGTGACGAACAGCACCTTATAAAGCGCGAAGAAGACCGGGATCTGAAGCAGGATGGGCAAACAGCCGGAGGCAGGGTTTACCTTCTCACTCCGGTAGAGCGCCATCATTTCGACCTGCGCCTTTTGCGGATCATCCTTGTAGCGTTCCTTGAGCTCCGCCATTTTGGGCGCGAGCACCTTCATCTTGGCCATGGATTTATAGGCCTTACTCGCCAGCGGGAAAAATAGGATCTTGATGGCGAGGGTGAAGACCAGAATGGCGACACCGAAATTACCGAATACCCGGAACAGCCAATCCAACGCATAGAAGAAGGGCTTGGTCATGAAGTAGAACCAGCCGAAATCAATCGCCTTGTCGAAATCCTTGATGCCGAAGCGCGCTGCGTAATCATCCAGCAAATGCACTTCCTTGGCACCAGCAAACAAGCGGCTTTTGAAGCCATCCGCAGCCCCTGGCGCAATCTGCTGCGCGGCGGGGGCGGCGATATCCACCTGCCAACGCTCACCCGCTGCGCCGGGCGCTTCGCTGACGAAGCGATAGGCCGCGCGCATGGGCTGATCCGCGGCAGCAGGCATAAGCGCGGCGAGCCAATATTTATCCGTAATGCCAACCCAACCGCCGGCATCTTCCTGTTCGAAAGCCGCACCACGACGCTTCTGCGCCTCGGTCTTGGCATCAGCGAGGGTCACTTCATTCAAGCGCCCGCCGACAACGCCGGTGAAGCCTTCATGCAAAATGAAGAAGCCTTCCACCTTGGGCGTAGATTCGCGCCTGATGCGCGCCCAGGGCAGCACCGCCACCGTGTCAGCGCTGGTATTGCGCATGCGCTGTTCGGCGGAGAACATGTAATTCTCATCCAGGCTCAACTGGATTTCGAAAATCTGCCCCTGCCCGTTATTCCAGGTGAGTGAGACCGGCTTGCCAGGCGCAAGCGGCCCGCCGCTGATCTGCCAATCCGTATCTCCATCAGGCACCTTGGTGCGGCCATCGGCGGCGGTCCAACCCCATTGCGCGAAGTAAGGCGCCGCGGAATCACGCGGCGCGAAAAGGCGCACAGGCGACGAACCAGCATCAGTGGTTTCGCGGTGGCGCAGCAGCACCAAATCATCAAGCCGCGCGCCACGCAGATTGAGATTGCCCG
>JBBAUC010000386.1:0-1375 GCA_040398485.1 Roseomonas sp.
TAGTCCTTAGCACTATCAATAACGACGGCTGGTGCGGCATCGTCTGCCCTAACCACGGGGAACACAGCGACGGCATGATCGAAGCGCGTTACAAGCCGCTCGACCGCTCGTTCTGCTGCTATCACGGGCACTGCCAAGACTTAGATAGCCGCACGTTCCTTGATTGGGTAGCGACTAACGGCGGCACGAAGGCAACGCCGGGCTTGCGGGATGAACTAATCGCTGAACGCATGGCGTCCATACTGGACAAGATTTCCCCTACGGAAGCGTTCCCTGATGAAGCCGCAGCGCGTGTGCGTGAGGTCGAAAAGAAAGAAGCAGGGCGGCTGGAACAAAGCGAGTGGTTTGAGCGTTTCGCTTACATACAGTCTGATGACTGCTATTTCGACATGGTCACACGTCAAGAGATAGCGCGTAACGTCTTTAACGCCCTGTTCCGTCACGTTGACTGTCGCTCCATCCACAAGAAAGCCCATCGCATACAGGCGTCCGTCTATTATGATGAGCGCCGGCAGGATCGCGGCGCGCCAGCGTTAGCAGCGGTGACGTTTGCTGCTGGCGATGACGTGCTGGTGACGCGCGACGGGTTGGTCTACGGCAACAGGTGGACAAATGCGCGGCCTGACGTAGCGGACAGCGACAAGATCGCAGATCACGATGTCGAGCCTTGGCTAGAGCATTGCCGCAATCTGATTACGGATGACAGGGATTTAGACCATATCCTTAACGCTATGGCGTTTAAGATACAGAACCCGCGCGTTAAGATTAACCATGCCATCCTGATTGGCGGCGATGAAGGTGCGGGCAAGGATACTATATTCCAGCCGTTCCTATGGGCGCTGGGCGGCGGTAACTGGCGCAACAGATCAGTCATTGAGGCTGGCGGACTGGAAAGCCAGTGGGGCTATGCGTTGGAAGCTGAAGTGGTCATCCTAAACGAGTTAAAGGAACCAGAAGCCCGCGAACGCCGCGCTATGGCTAACAAGCTAAAGCCGCTGATCGCTGCGCCGCCTGCGACGCTGTCGGTCAATCGTAAGGGTATGCACCCGTATGATTTGGTCAACCGCCTGATGGTGCTTGCCTACACGAACGATTCGCTGCCTATCACGCTGCCTACGCAGGATCGCCGTTGGTTCTGCGTCTGGACGCACGCGCCGCGGATGACAACGCCAGCAGCCGACGCGCTGTGGGGCTGGTATGAGACAGGCGGCTATGAAAAGTGCGCCGCTTGGCTGTGGCAGCGCGACGTGTCATCGTTCAACCCTTCTGCGCCGCCGCCAGTGACCGAATGGAAGCTGAACATGGTCGAGCATGGCATGAGCGCAGCAGAAAGCTATCTGGTCGAGTTGATGCGCCAGCGCGGGGGTCTATTCGC
>JBBAUC010000387.1:0-1358 GCA_040398485.1 Roseomonas sp.
GCCCGAAACGCGCCAATTGCGCACGGCACGCGGTTTCAGTCGCCTTCGGCAGCGCGGCCTGCATGTGGCTGAGCGGCGTCCCGGCCAAATCCAACTCCTCGGCCTGGTGCTGCGCGAAATAACCAACACGCAGCCGGTTATTGCGAAACATCTCCCCGCCCGCCACATCAAGCCGCCCAGCCAACAACTTCGCCAGCGTGGATTTGCCATTGCCATTGGCACCCAGCAGCGCCACGCGATCTTCCTGATCCAGCCGAAGCGATAAATGCTGCAAAATCGGCGCCCCGCCATAGCCAACCGACGCGCGGTTCAGCGACAATATCGGCGGCGCCAAAGCCTCCGGCGCTGGAAAGGCAAAACGCACGGGCGTATCTTCCACCAGCGCTTCCACCGCCGGCATACGTTCCAAAGCCTTCAGCCGAGATTGCGCCTGGCGCGCCTTGGTGGCCTTGGCGCGAAAGCGATCCACAAAAGACTGAATGCGCGCGCGTTCCGATATCAGCTTTACATTCTGCGCCTGCTGCTGCGCCTGGCGTTCCGCCCGGATGCGCAAGAAATCCGCGAAATTCCCGGAATAGAGCGTGATATCCCCACGATCGAGATGCGCAATCGCATCCACGCAGCGTTCCAACAACCCACGATCATGGCTGACCACAATCGCCGCCCCCGAAAACCGCGAGAGCCAACCTTCCAGCCAGAGCGTCGCCTCCAAATCCAGATGGTTCGTCGGTTCATCCAACAACAACAAATCCGGTTCCAGAAACAAGGCGCGCGCGAGCGCCACACGCATGCGCCAACCACCCGAAAATTCCGCCAAAGGCCGCGCCTGCGCCGCAGCATCAAAACCAAGCCCGGAAAGCACCGCAGCAGCACGCGCCGGCGCACTATCGGCGCGGATCGCAATCAGCCTTTCATGGATCTCAGCAACCCGCCCAGGATCAGCCGCACCATCCGCTTCCATGAGCAATGCCGCGCGTTCCGTATCCGCGGCCAGCACGGCTTCCAACAGGCTCGCCACCCCCGCCGGCGCTTCCTGCGCCACATGGCCCATGCGCGCACGGGCCGAGAGCCTGATCTCACCCCCATCCGGCTGCAATTCACCCACAATGGCACGCAACAAAGTGGATTTGCCGGCACCATTGCGGCCAATGAGGCCAATCTTGCGCCCAACATCCACCTGCAAGCCCGCCCCTTCGAGCAAAGCCCGCCCGCCAAGACGAATGGTGAGATCACGGATGGTCAGAACAGTCATGGACGCGGGTTGTGGGGCAGAGGGGGGGACGCGTCAAAGGGGAGGCGGGGGCGCTGCCCCCGGAGCCCCCGCCGGGGTAACAGTGTTACCCCGGACCCCGCCTGGA
>JBBAUC010000388.1:0-1347 GCA_040398485.1 Roseomonas sp.
CCCAGACGCATCCCTCGCACCCGCCGGAGCGGCAAAGGGGAATACCCAATGGGGGCGCCCGCCATGCCACCTGAACTTGGCGCCTTCATGCTGGGCTATCTGCTCATCATGGCCTCACCGGGGCCGAATATGGTCGCCATTGGCACCCTTGCGGCGCTGGAAGGCCTGGCCAGTGCCCTGCCGATGATCGTCGGCATCGCCTGCGGCGCCGGCGGTCTTGCGAGCTTCGTGCTCGCCGTCAGCGAATTGATGCAGGTGGAAACACTCTCCCCCGTGCTGCAGTTTTTGGCGGGGCTGATGCTGCTGACCGTCGCCTGGGCGGTTTCCCGCACGCGCAACTTCGCGCAGACGGAAGGCGCGGCCAACCCGCGCCGTAGCAGCCAGGGGCTGGCACTATTCCTGGCCGGGTTCTCCACCGCCGCAAGTAACCCGATCACCATCGCGTACTTCGCCGCAGCCCTGGTGCCGATCGGGCGCGCGTCAGTGGCGGAAGGTGGCTCAACCATCGGCATCGTTATCATCATCACCGCCGCCGCCGCCCTGTTCTGGTTTGCCTGCGCAGTGCTGATGGCGCGCCCCACCATGCGCGGATTTGTCAGAAAGCGCGAAGGGCTGATCCGCACCGTGGCGGCCATGCTGATTGCGGTGATTGCGCTTCCCATGCTGCTTGGCGCGCTTGGCCTTATGCCTGGCAATGTCGTGTCAAACCTGGGGATCGCCAGCATGGCCACGGTGAAGCCGTGATCCCCCGGGCGCATCACTGCTTCACGCAGGGCAGCGCCCCATGACTGGCGCGCTTTTCATCATGTTCTTCATGGTCTGCGGTCCGTTCGAAATGTTCTGTGAGCAGGGCCGCATGATCCACCCAACCTGCGCCGCAGCCGAAGCCTGGCTGCGCGCGGGGCTACGCAGCGACCAATCCCTGCTGATCGTGGATTGCCGCGTGCACGAGCCAGCGGAGGCGGATGATGACTGACCGCCAAGGCCACGGCACCGAAAGCCCCACGCCGCGCCCCTGGCAAGAAAGCCTGCGCAATGCGGCGGAGCGTGCCGCGCTTTGGTGGGTGGCGCATGTTGTGGAAGCGATCTTTGTCTTCGCCATGCTGATCGCCGTGCTGGCGGCGATATTTGGCGGGCTGCCGGATGCCGACCTGTCAGGGCTTTTTCCTGGTCTGTCATGCCGATAGACTGGATCACTTAGAAGCTAGTGGTGAAAATGGTCAGCGAAACATGATCACTTCTCACACCGCCTCCGCCATCGCCCGCACCTCAGCGGCGCTCAGCCCCTTCTCCCGCAACGCCCGCAGGCTTTCCGCGCCATCGCGTTTTGCAAGCCTTCGCCCTGTC
>JBBAUC010000389.1:0-1337 GCA_040398485.1 Roseomonas sp.
GTAGTTTTGACGGACGATTGCCGTTAGTGGGGAGCATCCTTGGAGACTCGCACATTCGGGGTCAACGGGGCGGTAGCCCCTTGCAAGCTCGGGTATCCGGCTTGGTTCGCGGTTTACCGCATGGCTTGCCTATCTATGCGTAAACGTTGTCTGGTCCCCACTGTTTTTTAGCTTGACTGTTTAGGTTCGTTTCTGTGGCGGCTCATGCCGCGATTGCGTGGCGCTTGGCATCGCGCCAGGCCCATGGCAGCAGCGATGCAAGACTACGGCTATTCACCTTGCCGCTCACCATCTGTTCCAGCACATCGGTCAGCCAAGCTTGAGGATCAACACCATTCAGGATCGCCGTGCGGATCAGCGTGGCGGCAATGGCCCAATTCTCACCGCCGCCCTCACTGCCCGCAAATAGCGCGGCCTTACGGGTCACAGCCACCGGCCTGATTTCGCGTTCGACCGTGTTGGTATCCATCTCCAACCGGCCATCACTCAGGAATTCACTGAGGCCCTGCCAATGGCGCAGCCCGTATCGGATGGCCTCAGCCAGCTTGCTGCCGCGGCTCAACCGGTTCAGCTGCGCGTGCAACCAAGTCTCAAGCTCAGCGACCAGCGGCGCGCTTTGGGCTTGGCGCACGGCAAGACGCCGGTCGGCTGCACTGCCACGAATGCCTGCCTCAATGGCGTAGAGTGCGGCAATGCGCAGCAGCGCCTCGGCGGCGATGGGCGATTGCGTCGCGGCGTGGATATCAAAAAACCGCCTGCGCAAATGCGCCCAGCAAAAAGCCAGCACTATTTCGCCATCATCACGATCGCGCCGCAACGCCTTGAACCCCCCATATCCATCCACCTGCAGCACACCGCGAAAACCCGCCAGATGCGCGCCAGGATGTTCCGCGCGGCGATTGCTTGAATAGACATAGGCCACCGCAGGCAGAGTGCCGCCCTGCCACGGGCGATCATCAACCGCATAGGCCCATAATCGACCAATGCGCGTTCGTCGTCGCCCCCGCTCCAATGTCGGCAGCGGCGTATCATCGGCAAATACCCGTCCCTGACGCGTTATATGGGCCAGAACAAGCGTGTACATTGGCCGTAGCCACCAGCAGCCCTTGGCCACCCAATCGCAGAGGGTCGAGCGATCAAGCACAATCCCCTGGCGACTTAGCATCGCGGCCTGGCGATAAAGCGGAAGTCCGTCGCCGTATTTCGCCATCAGCACATGCGCGAGCAATGCCTCAGTCGGCAGGCCGCCGGGAATGGCGTGATCAGGCGCGCGACGCTGATGCACGCCATCCGTGCAACCGCGGCAGGCGTAGCGCGGGCGAATGGTTACGCGTACG
>JBBAUC010000390.1:0-1312 GCA_040398485.1 Roseomonas sp.
CCAAGATCGCCAGCGGCCCGCCGCCAAAAGCCGGTCGCAAGCCCGCGAAGGCAAAGGCACCCGCCAAAGGCGCTGCAACCGCGAAGGCTGCTGCCGGAAAAAAGCCTGCCGCGAAAACAGCCGCCAAGAAGGCACCTACCAAGAAGGCACCTACCAAGAAGGCATCTACCAAGAAGGCACCGTCCAGCAAGCCCTTAGCCAGCTGAGGCTGCCCATGCCGCCGGCGAACGTCGGGTCGGACGGCGTTTCGCCCTTGATCCGCATCAAGGACATCATCTTCGAACTTCGCTGCAATCAACGGCATGAGCCAGTCTGCCCAGCCTGACACCGCCGATCCTGTGCCAACGGGCGGTTCCGAAGCGCGCTTGCCCGAGCCTGTCGTGCGGCTGATCAGCCGCCACGATGTGGTCGAGGCTTTGGCTGCCGGCCTGCGCGACTTCCGCGCGGCCCCTCTCTATGGCCTGTTCTTCGGCGCGGTCTACACGCTTGGCGGGATCGCCATTGTCGCAACGCTCGGCTGGCTCGACATGGCCTATCTTGCCTATCCGCTGGCTGCGGGGTTTGCCATGATCGGGCCGTTCGTGGCCACAGGGCTTTATGAGGTCAGCCGCCGCCGCGAGCTTGGCCAGCCGCTCAGTTTTTCGGCTGTGCTCTGGTCGGTATGGGAGCAGCGCCGCCGCGAGATGGGCTGGATGGCCTTCGTCGCGATTTTCCTGCTGATCATGTGGCTCTACCAGGTGCGCCTGCTGATTGCGCTGTTCCTTGGCCTGCGCTCGTTCTCGTCGATTGCGGAGTTCGTCAGCGTCATCACGTCAACGCCCGAAGGGCTGATGTTTCTGGGCGTCGGGCACATCGTCGGCGCGCTGCTGGCGGCGCTGGCCTTCACGCTCACGGTGGTGTCGTTCCCGCTGCTGGTCGACCGCAACCATGATATCGTGACGGCGATCATCACCAGTTTCCGGGCCGTGGCCCTCAACCCTGCAGTGATGCTTAGCTGGGCGCTCTGCGTGGTCGTGCTGATGATCGTCGCGTCGCTGCCCATGTTCCTGGGGCTTCTGGTGGTGCTGCCGGTGCTCGGCCATGCCACCTGGCACCTTTATCGCCGCGTGGTGGCCCCGCTGCCACCAGCGCAGCCGTGAGCCTTTCGGGCGCGGAATCACCGGGCCAGCCAACGTCTTTCTGACACGCCGGATGGCGCAGAACCGGTTTCCTCTTTGGCGTGTCATGCTCTAGCAGGCTGCTGAAAAACTCTCCCCTGATTTTCGGTTTTGTGATTCACTCCAATTGCGGGCCTGGAGTGATTTGCGATGCG
>JBBAUC010000391.1:0-1300 GCA_040398485.1 Roseomonas sp.
GCGGTCAGTGGTGGAGGTTGTGACACGCGGCGAGCCTCGGCGGCGTTGGTCTGATGAGGAGCGTGCCCATATTTTGGCTGAGGCGATGGCGCCGGGTGCCATTGCATCGCATGTTGCCCGCCGCTTTGGCGTCAGCACGGGGCAGTTTTATACATGGCGCAAGGCGATGCTGCTGCGGTCTGCGCCGGTTGGCGTAACGCCAGTATTAGCCAAGGCGGATTTTGCCGAGGTGCGGCTTTCGGCGCGGAACCCAAAGCCATCCACGCCATCGCTGATACCCGCGACTGGTATGATGGAAATCACGCTACCCGGCGGTGCATTGATCCGGGTGGATGCGGCGGTGGATGGTGCGGCCTTGGGGCGCGTTCTTGCGGCTCTTGTGGGTCGATGATTGGCCCTGCGGCAGGTACGCGTATTTTTCTTGCCTGTGGCCATACGGATATGCGTCGCGGCATGGATGGCCTGGCGGCGCTGGTGCAGCAGGCCTTTGGTCAGGACCCGTTTTGTGGTGCGGTTTATCTGTTTCGCGGCAAGCGCGGTCGGCTCATCAAATGCGTCTGGCATGACGGCCAGGGTCTCTGCCTTTTTGCCAAGCGCCTTGAACGCGGCCATTTTCTCTGGCCGATGACAAGCACGGGTACAGTGATGCTCTCATCGGCGCAGGCCTCGATGCTGCTGGAGGGTATTGATTGGCGAACCCCGCAACGCACCTGGCGGCCCAGCGCGATTTGATACGATAAATACTCGAGTAAATGCGCGGAAAACGGTTGACGCGACGCGGCCTGATCAGCGACGATTCTCTCATGCCCGATCATCCCGCCGATACCGCGGATCAGCCTGAGGATGTCGCGACATTGCGCGCTGCCCTGCTGGCGGCGGAGGCTCGGATTGCGGCGCTGGAACAGATCATCCATTCACTTAAGCGTGCCCGCTTTGGACAAAGTGCTGAACGGATTGATGCCGCGCAATTGGCGCTGATGCTTGGCCAGGACCCTCCACCGTCACCCGCGAATGACCCGGCCGCTGCCAGTGCGCCAACAGCGCCCGCCGCACAGCCACGTCAACGCAATCGCGGCGCCTTGCCTGCGCATCTTGAGCGGGTGGAGCATGTGCTGGACCTTGCGGATAAGGGCTGCCCCTGCTGCAGGCGGCAAATGCATCAGATTGGAGAGGATCGCACGGAACGGCTGGATGTGGTGCCAGCGCAGCTCCGCGTACGCGTAACCATTCGCCCGCGCTACGCCTGCCGCGGTTGCACGGATGGCGTTCACCAGCGCCGCGCGCCTGATCACGCCATTCC
>JBBAUC010000392.1:0-1288 GCA_040398485.1 Roseomonas sp.
CGCCCGGCCTGTTCCCCGGCGCGGAGTGGCAGGCACCAGACAAAGCCGCGCCCGGATTTGAAGGGCCGCAGAAAAGCCTGGCCCGAGGCCACCATCTGCGCTGGCGTCACGCGCATGCCTTTCTCGCCCCGCCCGCGCCTGCCACGCGCGGCGTTAAAGCCGGTGGGGATAGCGAGGAATTTACGTCCGCCCTTGGCGCGGATCAGCGCGCCGCGCTCGAATGCATCAATCACCTTGGGGACCTTGGGGAATACCAGCCCTGCAGGCCGGAGAGACTGGCCCGTCCGAGGAAACACCATGGACCGCCAGGCATTGGCGATGCCGCGCGCATTGCCGGCAAAGGCGGTGGTGACCTGCTGGCGGAGTTCGGCTTTTACCTCGGCGGTCTCCGTGCGGATCGCGGCCATGGCAGCGCGTTCGCCCGCGCGTACTTCTTCCGCCAGCATCTTGCGAAGATCACCGACAAGCTGCGCGCCAAGCCTCATGCCGTGTGCCTATTGTTGACAAAAGATGCGCCAGGCCGTGCCGGTGGCATCGCGTTCGGCATGGCGGACGGTGAGCACTTCGCCGCCGATCAGGAAACTATCGCCCGCGGCAAGGTCAGGCAGGGTGGCGATGGCGAGTGAGAGGATATCGCTGGCGGAGATCATCTCTGTCCCGAATGCATCCGCCAGGCGGTCGGGCGAGGAACGCAGCACGCGCAGGCTGACCGGCGCGCCTGTGCCGCCCTGGTGATACTGCGCATCACAGGCAAGATGCGCATCAGCGATCAGGCTGGCCATGGCGTCACCAAAGGCGCTCATCGCCTCAGCACCTCGACAATGCGCGGCAGCGTCTTTTCGGCGGAACGACCAATGACGTAACCACCCAGGCCGATCTCGACGATATTCCAGAGCTTGAGCGCCTCAGCCTCACTGATCCCCGGCGCGGACCAGCCAAGCCAGCGTGCAACGATCAACAAGCCAAAGGTCAGCATCAGGATCGGCCGCCAGCAGGCGGCGAGCCAATGCTCGGATTGCGCCTCGGTCTTGATGATATCGGCGGCGGCCTTTTCCAATTCGCCCGCGCGCGCGAGCAAGGCAGCATTCAGTTCCGCCTCGGCTCGCTGCCGCGCCTCAGCATCGGGGAATAGCCGCTTAAGCGCATCACCCAGGATCGGCACCAGCGCGGGCAGCAATGCGCCGATCATGGATATTTACCCCGGTCCAATTCGAAATGCGGGCCGTCGGGAAAGCCTGGCCAATCGCCGCCCCAGGTGATTGCCACGCCGAGCCTCTGCGCCGCACCC
>JBBAUC010000393.1:0-1283 GCA_040398485.1 Roseomonas sp.
CCATGATCGGCGATGGCGTGCGCGTTTTACTCGAACGCGCCTATGCCGCGCGCGGGATCACGCTGGATGAAGCTGACCTTCAGCATTTCATGACGGATTATGAGGCCAATGCTGCGGTGCTGACCCGCGCCTTTAATGGCATTCCTGAATTGCTCGGCGGTTTGCGCGATGCGGGCTGGCGCTTGGCCGTCTGCACCAATAAGCCGGAAGGCGCGGCGCGGGTCTTGCTTTCAGGGCTTGGGCTTGATGGCCATTTCAGCGCGCTTGGCGGCGGTGACAGCTTCCCCATGCGCAAGCCCGATCCGGGGCATTTGCGCGCAACCCTGGCTGCCGCCGGCGCTGCGCCCGAAGATGCCGTGATGATCGGCGATCACCGCAATGATATCGAAGCCGCGCGCGGTGCCGGTGTGCGCGCGATTTTCGCGGGCTGGGGCTATGGCCCGCATAGCATGGCAGGTGGTGCGCCGATTGCTGCTGATGTGGCGGCGCTGCGCGCTATGCTCCGCTAAAGCCGCTATCTAAGCTTCTGCAATTCCATCCGCATGGTGCCAAAGATGGTGCTTGCGAATTCAACGCGGATCGGGATGGGCGGCAGGCGCGGATCCACCTTGGCGAGCCACGCCATAGCCGGGCGCGGCTGTTTGGCACGGGCAGGGTCATCGCCAATGCGCACCCCGGCAACCAGCCGGCTTTCCAACCCGCATTGCAGAGATTCAATTTCCCGCCCGGCATGGGTGATGCGCGCGGGACCGATGGTGCGGGACGACCAATCCAGCCGCCGCCTTCCATCAAAAATCGGCCCGGTCAGATCGCAACGGCCGGTTTGCGCCACAGTGCGCGACATCAAGGCAAAGGCTGAAAGCCCATCAATCGCGCCCCGTCGCGCGGGCAGGGGCACGGGTTCATTCGTGATGGCCGCGGGCGGTTCCATTTCCAGCGGTTGGGGCATGCCATCGCGGTAGAGCAAAACCGTGCGCCTGGCATCGCCACGCCAATTGCCTTCGGCCTGGAAACGCTGCGGCGCAACACCATCAGCGCGCCAAGTGCCCTCAACCTCTGATCGAATTTCATGCGCAGCAAAAAGCTTGCCGATGCCGACTGCGCGACTGACTGAGCGCATTGAATAGCCATCCGGTCGGGATTCAAATTGGGCGGTGATCTCGACCACGGCGATTCCGGTTTGGGTGACCTGGTAAATCGCCTCCACCGCCCGGGCAGGCGAAAGCCCTGCGGGTGCGATGGCCAGAAGCAAGGCGAGGCAGGGCTGCAACAGAAAACGCGTC
>JBBAUC010000394.1:0-1278 GCA_040398485.1 Roseomonas sp.
GGATATTGAGGTTTCCACCGCCCCCGATGGGACGGTGACGGCGAGCCTCACGGAAGCGGGGCTGCGCGCCAAGGCCAGCGCAGCGATCGAACAATCCATTGAAATCATCCGCCGCCGCGTGGATGAAACGGGCGTCGCCGAGGCACTCATCGCCCGTCAGGGTCAATCACGCATTCTGGTGACGCTGCCCGGTGTGGAAGACCCAAATCGGATCAAAGATTTGCTGGGCCGCACCGCGCGCATGACGTTCCATCTGGTGGATGAAGGCGCCAATCTAGCCGGCAGCCCGCCGCCAGGTGTCATGTTCCTACCCAGCGAACGCGCCGGCGAACGTGTGGCGGTGCGCCGCAATGTCGCCGTGGATGGCAAGAACCTGACCAATGCCCGCGCCGGGCAGGATTCGCGCACCGGCGAATGGGTGGTGAATTTCACCTTCGATGGCACCGGCACCAGGCGCTTTGCCGATATTACCCGCGCCAATGTCGGCCGCCCCTTCGCCATTGTGCTGGATGAAAAGGTGATCAGCGCGCCCGTGATCCGTGAGCCCATTACCGGTGGCCAGGGGCAGATCAGCGGTTCCTTTACCGTGCGCACCGCCAATGACCTTTCCGTGCTGCTGCGCGCCGGCGCCTTGCCTGCGCCGCTCACTATCGTGGAAGAACGCACCGTCGGGCCGGAATTGGGCGCGGATGCGATTCGCGCGGGCATGATCTCGCTCGCGGTCGGCACGCTGTTCGTGTTCCTTTATATGGGCTTTGCCTATGGGGTCTTGGGCTGGTTTGCGAATATCGCGCTGGCCTTCAACATCATTCTACTGATGGCGGGGCTTTCAGTGTTGGAGGCAACGCTGACGCTCCCCGGCATTGCCGGGATTGTGTTGACGCTTGGCACCGCGCTTGATGCGAATATCCTGATCAATGAACGCATCCGTGAGGAAGTGAAAAACGGCCGCACGCCGATCAATGCGCTGGAAGCGGGCTATACCAAGGCATCCGGCACCATTCTTGATTCCAACGTGACGAACCTTATTGCCATGGCTTGTTTGTATGGCTTTGGCTCTGGCCCGGTGAAGGGTTTTGCCGTCACGGTCGCCATCGGCACCATTGTGCAGATGTGGACGGCTACCGTGCTGACGCGGCTTTTCGCTTCCTGGTGGTATCGCCGGACGCGGCCCAAGGAATTGCCGGTATTCCAACGCCCTGGGCTTTCGCTTTGGGAACGCCTGCGCCGCCCGCTTTTCCGTATCTTCCCAGATGGCACGCGCATTCCCTTCATGCG
>JBBAUC010000395.1:0-1256 GCA_040398485.1 Roseomonas sp.
GCTTCAATACCATGCGCGCCTGCCTGCCGTCCATGATCGCGCAGCAGGGCGGCAAGATCGTCAATGTGGGTGGCACTTTCGGCATGCGTGGCCGCGCGGGACGCATGGCCTATTCCGCTTCCAAATGGGGCTTGCGCGGTATCACCAAAAGCTTTGCGCTGGAAGCTGGCCCTTACAACATCAATGTGAACTGCGTTGCCCCCGGCATGGTGGATGGACCGCGCTTTCGTTCAAAAGTTGTGCCGGAAATGGCCAAGCGCCTCGGCATCAGCGAAGCGGCCGCGGTTGAAAAACACGCTGCCGATTATGCGCTGCGCCGCGTTTCCACGGATGAGGATGTGGCGCATGCCTGCCTTTTCCTGGCTTCCGATGTTTCCCGCCAAATCACCGGGGTTGACCTGCCGGTAGATGGCGGCTGGGCCATGCTGTGAGGATGACATGAACGACAAAATTTTCGCGGCGGATCTGATTCTCGCCGGCGGCATTGTGGTGAATTCAAGGGCGCGCTTCCGCGCCGATGTTGCGATCAAGGATGGGCTGATCCTGGCGGTAGGGGCGCCCGAAGCCATGCCGCCCGCGCGCGAAACCGTGGATGTTTCCGGCAAATACATCCTGCCTGGCGCGATTGACGTGCATGTGCATTTCCGTGAGCCCGGCTATACGCATAAGGAAGATTGGCGCACCGGTTCCGCCGCTGCCGCCATGGGTGGCACGACAACCGTGTTCGAAATGCCCAACACCGATCCGCCGACGCGTTCGGCGAAGGAATTGCGCGAAAAGCAAGCCGCCGCTTCGAAGGCTCATGTTGATTACGGCATTTACGGGCTGCTGGCAGAAGACAATATCGGGGAACTTGAAGGGCTAATCGCCGGCGGCGTGAATGCCTTCAAATGCTTCATGGGCAATACCTTTGGCAATCTGCCCTCGCCCTCAACGGGCGCGATGCTGGAAGGGTTTGAAATCATCGCGCCATCGGGCTTACGCATTTCTCTGCATGCCGAAACAGCCTCCATCATGGCGTGGCGGCAGGAAAGGCTGATGGCAGCGGGGCGCAATGACCCGCTGGCGCATATTGCCGCGAGGCCCGCGATTGTGGCCGCAGAAGCCGTAGCCCGTGCGGCGGAATTGGCCGGCTGGACTGGGGCGCGCGTGCATGTGCTTCATATTTCTTCCGCGCTTGAATTGCGACCATTGGCGGAAGCCAAGGCGCGCGGCGTGGATATCACCGGTGAAACCTGCCCTTGCTATCTGCTGTT
>JBBAUC010000396.1:0-1236 GCA_040398485.1 Roseomonas sp.
TGGCCTTTCGCGGCATTGCGGAAGGTGTCGAGAATTCCAACTACGCGCTGAAAACCGAAGCCGGCGATTTCATCCTGACGCTGTATGAAAAGCGCGTGGACCCCGCTGAACTTCCGTATTTTCTTGGCCTGATGGAACACCTCGCGTCACGCGGCATGGCCTGCCCCACGCCGGTGCATGGGCAGGATGGTGCGGCCTTGCGGGAATTGGCCGGGCGGCCGGCGGCGATTGTTACCTTCCTGCCCGGAATCTGGCCGCGCCGCGTGCGGCCAGAACATTGCGCGCCGCTGGGCCGGGCCATGGCGGAAATGCATTTGGCTGGGGCAGGGTTTGCGCTCAGCCGGCCCAACGCACTCGGCCCCAAGGGCTGGGCGCCCTTGCTGGATGGTTGCCGCGCACGGGGTGATGAGGTGCAGCCCGGCCTGATTGCGGAACTTGATGCGGCGCTGGCCGGTATTCTGGCCGCCTGGCCAACCGAGGGCAGCCTGCCGATCGGGCAAATCCACGCCGATCTTTTCCCCGACAATGCGTTTTTCCTGCCGGGCGCCGATGGCCAGCCGCGCATCTCAGGCGTGATTGATTTCTATTTCGCCTGCACGGATCTTTTCGCCTATGACATCGCGGTTTGCCTGAATGCCTGGTGCTTTGAACCGGATTATTCCTTCAACGTGACGCGCGCCCGCGCCATGCTTGGCGCCTATCGCGCCATCCGCCCGCTGTCAGATGCTGAATTGGCAGCCCTTCCCGTGCTGTGCCGCGGTGCGGCGCTGCGCTTTTTGCTGACCCGGCTTTATGACTGGACCCATACGCCCGAAGGCGCGCTGGTGACGCGGAAGGACCCGGTGGAATATCTGCGGAAGCTCAGGTTCTTCAGCGGCGCCGAAACGCTTTCGGCCTTTGGCCTGTGACCGGCAGCGCCGACCCGCGCCCCTTGGTCGAGATTTGGACCG
The DNA here is from genome assembly GCA_040398485.1 of Roseomonas sp. Lineage (GTDB taxonomy): Bacteria > Pseudomonadota > Alphaproteobacteria > Acetobacterales > Acetobacteraceae > Neoroseomonas. Next base: position 951 of record JBBAUC010000396.1, read on the forward strand.
ATGGCGGCTGCAAACCCAACCCCGGCCCCGGCGGCTGGGCCGCCATTCTGCGCTTTGGCGAGCATGAGCGGGAACTTTCAGGCAATGAGGCCGAGACCACCAATAACCGCATGGAATTGACCGCGGCGCTGAAAGCGCTTGAGGCGCTGAAAAAACCCTGCCGTGTGGCCTTGCATACGGATAGCGAATATCTGCGGAACGGCATCAGCCGCTGGATCCATGGCTGGGTGCGCGCCAATTGGCGCAATGCGGCGAAGGAGCCGGTGAAGAATTTGGATTTGTGGCA
>JBBAUC010000397.1:0-1219 GCA_040398485.1 Roseomonas sp.
CGCGGCCAATCAAGCGCGAGCGTGATTGTCGCCCCCACTTCCGGCAAGGCCGCGCCAGCTTCTGGCACATGCAGAACGGAATCTTCAGGCCCTTTGGTGGTATTGGCGATGCGCGCCTCGCCACCCTGCCAGCGCAGCACGCCGGTATCGCCAGGCTGACCGCCAGCCTGGGCGTAGAAATTCGTGCGGTCCGTAACGATCGCCTCGGCCGAGGCGGCAAGCACCCTGGCGCTGATCTCGGCGGCATAGGCATCTTCGCGATAAAGCAATTCAGTCATGCGTTTCCTGGGCGTTTCCTTGGTGGGATAGGCTAGGCCAGAAAGCGCCGGAACAAAACCTCTGCCGTTGGCGCTGGTTTGGGGGTAGGAATGCCAAGCCAGTCGCATGACAGAAAACGATTCCCAACCCCAAGATCCCGCCCTGACCCGGCGTGCGCGCCGCCGTGGCATCATTCTGGTGATTCTGGCGGCGGCGAGCTTTTCCATCTCGGCGGCTTTTGCCAAGACCATCGGCACGGGCATTCCGGTCGCGGAGGTGATTTTCTTCCGCAATTTCTTTGCGCTGATTCCCCTTTTGCCGGTGGTGATTGGCGCCGGCGGCCTTGCGGCACTGCGCATGCGCAATCCTGGCAGCCATGTGCTGCGCATGATTTTCGGCATGACGGGGATGGTCGGGTCGTTTTACGGATATGTCCATCTGCCGCTGGTGACCGTGACGGCGCTTGGCTTCACCATGCCGCTGTTTCTGACCCTTCTTGCCATTCCGATTCTTGGTGAGAAGGTTGGCTGGCGCCGCTGGCTTGCGGTGCTGGTCGGGTTTTGCGGCGTGCTGTTGATGGTGCGGCCCGAACAGGGCACCACGGATACGCAATGGCTGGCGCTGGGGCTTTGCATTTTGGGGTCGCTGGCCTGGGCTTTGGCAATGATAACCATTCGCAAAATGGGTCAGGCTGGCGAAAGCGGCGTTGCCATTGTGTTTTGGTTTGCGTTTTTCTCGTCTGTGCTGGCCGGGATTGCGATGATCCCCGTTTGGGTCTGGCCGAGCCCCGTGCAATGGGCGCTGCTGGCTGGCATAGGGTTGGTTTCCGCAATTGCGCAAATCATGATGACGGATGCCTACCGTAAGGGAGAGGCTTCCTTGCTGGCGCCCTTTGAATATTCAGCAATCATCTGGACCACAGCGCTTGGCGCTTTGATCTGGGCAGAAATGCCGGATGCCA
>JBBAUC010000398.1:0-1211 GCA_040398485.1 Roseomonas sp.
CCAGCGCATCCGTACCATTGGCGCAACCAATCGCGCGCTTCGTGCCAAGCCAGGCTGCGTATTCTTCCTCAAAAGCCGCGCCTTCCTTGCCAAGGATATACCAGCCGCTGGCCAGTGCGCGCGCCACGGCGGCGTCAATTTCGGCCTTCTGGGCGCGGTAGCCGGCGCCGGGATCGGCCTGGGGGATCATGGTGATGACGGGCGCATTCATTTTGCGTTCTTTCGCTTCAGGGTCACAAATAATCGGCAAGGCGCTGGCGATACCAGTCAAGGGAAAGCTTCAGCCCCTTATCCAGGTCAATCGCCGGCACCCAGCCGGTTGCGTTGCGGAAGGCACGATCATCCGCCGCATAGGACCCGATATCAATCGGCGCCCGATCCGCGGGGAATTCGCGCAATTCATAGCGGCCCAGCCCGCCATTGGCGGCGATAAGTTTGGCGGCAAGGTCAAGCAGGGAAACCGGCGGGCTGCCGCCGATATTGAAGACCTGGCCGCCCACGCCGGGGTTTGCCGCTTGTTCGGCGGCCATCAGAAAAGCGCTGGTGACGTCATCCACATAGGTCAGGTCACGTAGCTGCGCCCCGCCCCAGACTTCAAAAGCCTCATTTTCCAGCGCCCGGCGAATCCAAATGCCCAAAAAGGTCTGGCGCGCATCACGAATGCGCAGCCTTGGCCCGTAGCAATTGGTCAGCCGGAGCGAGACAACCGGGCGATGCAGCACGCGGTTTTCCAAAAGCCAATATTGCTCGCCCGCCCATTTGGAAACGCCATTGGCATCGGGCGGGTTCACCGGGTGCAGTTCATCCACCGGCAGGCTGCGCGGGCGGCCGTAGAATTGCCGGGTAGAGGCATGCACCACAATCGCTTTCGGCGCCGCCTCACGCATCACGCCAATCAGGCGCACCTGTGCCACTGCATTGATGGCGATATCGGCAACGGGGTCCTTCTGCCCGCCCATATGGCTGGTCTGCGCCGCCATATTGAACAGCACATCAATGCCTTCGCACAGCGAATGCAATTCCGTGTCGCGGATATCGCCGCGCACCAGCAGAACGCCCGCCCCTTCCAGATTGCGCGCCGAAGCCCCGCCATCGGGCATCATGGCGTCCAGCGCCGTGACCCGCGCCCCCATGCCGGCCAATGCGTGACAGAGGTTGGAACCCAGGAAGCCCGCCCCCCCGGTCACCAGAACCCGTTTTCCCTGCCAATA
>JBBAUC010000399.1:0-1194 GCA_040398485.1 Roseomonas sp.
TGTCATGATCGTGAGCCCGGAAAAGCGCCCGCAATTCCAGAATTGCGCGCAGGTATTGGTGGCGGCGCGGGCGCGGCCCCAGGCGGTTTCCTATGGCTCAACCGGCAATGGCGCCTCTACCCATCTGGCCGGGGTGCAATTCGCCATCGCCGCCAATCTTGACCTGCTGCATGTACCCTATCGCGGGCAGCCCGGCGCGATGACGTCCTTGCTTGCAGGCGATACCGACTTGTTCTTCAACCAATCCGGCGCTGCCATGGGGCCGATCCGCCAAGGCCAGGTCCGGCCGCTTGCGGTGATGAGCCCAGCCCGGCTCGCCGCCTTGCCGGATGTGCCAACGGTTGCTGAGGCTTGCGGCACTCCGCCCATGGATACCAGCACCTGGTATGCGATTTTGGCCCCGGCCGGCCTGCCGGAGCCGATCCTGCGGCGCATGAATACCGAGATCAATCGCATCATCACCACGCCAGAATTCCGCACCTGGCTGGTACAGGATCAGGCCATCACGCCCCCCACCGCGCCCAATTCGCCCGAGCAATTCCGCGAAACCCTGGCCCGCGACATCACCCGCTGGGCGGAAGTGGTGCGCCGGTCTGGCGCCACGGTGGATTGAAGCGCTCCATCATCTTGCAAGCGTGCCCCGCCGGCCCTTAGTGCCTGTCCTCTTCGCGTCCGCTCAGCGGACAGGCACTAAACTTTTGTTCGTTCGCATTTTCCGAGCCGCCAAGTGATTTCACTTGGCTTGAAAATGCTCTAATCGAAGGCAAAACCGGAGCTAGACCAATGGACATGCATCATTCCCAGGAAGCCCATGCCGAAATCCGTGAGGAAGTGCGCAAGCTCTGCGCGCGCTTTCCTGGCGAATATTGGCGTGAACTCGATACCCGCCGCGGCTACCCGACCGAATTCGTCAAGGCGCTGACCGATGCAGGCTGGCTGGCGGCGCTGATTCCGGAAGAATTTGGCGGGTCTGGCCTGCCGCTTTCGGCTGCCGCCGCGATTCTGGAAGAAATCCACGCCACGGGCTGCAATGCGGCTGCCTGTCACGCGCAGATGTACATCATGGGCACCATCCTGAAGCATGGCAGCCCGGAACAGAAGCAAAAGTACCTGCCCAAAATCGCCACCGGCGAATTGCGCCTGCAAGCCTTTGGCGTGACCGAGCCCACCAGCGGTACCGATACCACCAGCCTG
>JBBAUC010000400.1:0-1193 GCA_040398485.1 Roseomonas sp.
CCCCGGCGATGCCGTAGCAGTCTTCAATGCCCAATATGGCGAATGGGCTGGGCGGATCACGGCTCTCCGCAAGGATCGCTGCCGCATTGCGCTGGAAACCCAAAGCCGCGCGCCAGCACCCGAACCCGATCTACGCCTGATGGTCGCCGCCTTGAAGCGCGATGCCATGGAATGGTTGGTGGAAAAAGCGACCGAACTTGGTGTCGCCGCCATCCATCCCGTCCTCACGCGCCGTTCTGTCGCGGATCGCGTGAACCAGGCGCGGCTTGCCGCCATTGCCCGCGGCGCGGCGGAACAATGCGAAAGGCTCAGCCTGCCCGTGATCCACGCAGCCATGCCCCTGCACGCTGCGCTGGCCGCCTGGGATGGCGTGCCGCTTTTCATCGCAGCCGAGCGCGCCGATGCGCCCGCCTTGCCGCAAGCGCTATCTGGGCAGCGCCTGCCGCTTGGCCTATTGATCGGCCCGGAAGGTGGCTTTGACCGCGCCGAACTTGACGCCGCCCAAAGCTACGCCTTTGTTACATCCATCGGCCTTGGCCCCCGCATCCTGCGGGCGGAAACGGCGGCGGTTGCGGGGCTTTCGGTCCTCGCCGCCCTGGCGGGTGACTGGTCCTGATTAAGTTTCGCGTCGTCCCGGCGGCGCCCCTGGAAGGTTTTGATGTCCAATCCCGGCGAGTCCGATCCCACGCCCATCACCTCCACCCGCCAAATGGCGGAATGGTTCGCCGCCGGCTGCAAGCCCAAATCCGCTTGGCGTATCGGTACCGAGCATGAAAAATTTGGTTTTCGCCTGACGGATTACACGCCGCCGCCCTACGAACCCCAAGGCATCCGCGCCATGCTGGAAGGGCTGATGGCGAAGGGCTGGGAGCCAATACTCGACCGCGGCAACCCGATTGGCCTGAAGCGCGGCGATGCTTCCGTCAGCCTGGAACCTGGCGGGCAATTCGAACTCTCCGGCGCGCCCTTGGCCAATATGCATGAAGTGGCCGCCGAGCTGTTCGACCATTTGGATGAGGTGCGCGAAATCGCCGCCCCCTTGGGTCTCGGCTTTGCGCCGATTGGCTTTCATCCACTGGCCAAGCGCGAAGACATGCCCTGGATGCCGAAGGGTCGCTACGAGATCATGCGCCAATATATGCCGCGCGTCGGCGCCATGGGCCTTGATATGATGCTGCGCACCTGCACAGTGC
>JBBAUC010000401.1:0-1188 GCA_040398485.1 Roseomonas sp.
CTGCGCAAGCGCAAGCCCGGGCAGGCAAAGGGCGAAAAGGGTAAGGGCAATCCGGCGCAGCATGGAACCTCCTTGGTTTTGGGCCTTATGGGCCTTTGGGGGGAGTATCATGCCTAAATCGCAGGGCTTCAAGCGGCGTGGGCTTGGGGCGCTTGCCAAGGGGGGCGGGATCGTCTTTGCACGGCTTCAGTTTGGGGTGGGCGCCGTATTGGGGAAGAACAGGACAGGGCAGGGGATTGCGCTGATGGTGGTGGCCATGGGGGTGCTGCCGCTATTGGATGTTTGCGCGAAATTTTTGGGGCAAGGTGGCATCCCCATTTTGCAAATTGTCTGGGCCCGGATGTTCTTTGGTGCGGTTTTTATCCTTCCCTTTGCCTGGCGTGCGGTGGGGCCGCGCGGGCTGCTGCCGGAAAGGCTTGGCTTTCATACGGCGCGTGCGGCGGCTCTGGTGGGGTCCACTGGCTTTTTCTTTGGCGCCATAGGTTTCATGCCGATTGCCGATAGCCTGGCGATTTTCTTCGTGCAGCCCTTGCTGATTACGGCATTGTCGCCGCTATTGCTGAAGGAACATGTCGGCCCACGCCGTTGGGCGGCGGTGGCGATTGGCTTTTGCGGCACGCTGATCATCATCCGGCCCGGGTTTCAGGAATTCAATCCCGGCATGGCGTTGGCCTTCGCATCCGGCACCTGCATGGCGTTTTACATGCTGATCACGCGGCGGCTTGCGCGGGATGAAGACCCGCTGATGACGACCTTCCACACGAGCCTGATGGGCGCTGCGATGATGAGCCTGACGCTGCCCTTTTTGTGGCAGCCGCCCGATACCGTGGAATGGGGTTTGTTGCTGCTGCTGGCTGCGATTGCGGTGGCCGGCCATTTCCTTATCGCACGCGCCTATACCATGGCCGAGGCATCCCTGCTGGCCCCCTTGGCTTATACGGAGATGATCATGGCGACGTTGGCCGGCTGGTGGTTCTTTGGCGAAATGCCCGATGGCTGGACGTTTGTGGGCGTCGCGATTCTAATTGCCTGCGCGATCTATATTTCGGTGCGCGAGAGGGTGAAGCGTGTTCCCGTGGCGCGGGCGTTTGAGCAGCCATGAGGGGGTGAGACCCTAAATCCCGGTTTCCAAAGGCCTCGGGCCTTTGGTGGGTGGGTTTCAGGGAGGGCAAAGCCCTCTCTGACCTT
>JBBAUC010000402.1:0-1155 GCA_040398485.1 Roseomonas sp.
GTTTGATCGCATTTTCCGAGCCGCCAAGCGATTCCGCTTGGCTTGAAAATGCTCAAGCCCCTTGCCCCAACGCCCGCCGCGCGCCACAAGCAGGCTATGTCACTTGATGCCGATCTCATCGCCGAACGGCGCCGCCTGTCCAGGCGCGTCACCTTTTGGCGTTCGCTTGCGGTGCTTGGCGTGATCGCCGCGCTTGCGTTGGTGTTCGGCCGGGCCGGTCTGGGCGGCCTTGCTTCCAATGATCATGTGCTCAGGCTCCGCGTTGAAGGCACCATCCTGGAAGACCGCCGCCTGCTGGAAGTGATCGACGAAGCCAGCCGCGATACCTCCGCCCAAGCGATGCTGCTGGTAATTGACAGCCCTGGCGGCAGCATGGCGGGTGGAGAGGCTTTGCATGGCGCGCTCAAGCGCTTTGCCGAGAAAAAGCCAATCGTGGCGCTGATGGGCGGCACCGCTGCCTCAGCCGGCTACATGATCGCCATGCCCGCGCAGCATGTGCTGGCGCGGGAGGCGACGATCACTGGCTCAATCGGCGTTCTGCTGCAAAGCTTCGATGTCTCGGAATTGATGGCGAGGCTCGGCGTCCGCCCCGATATCCTGGCGACCGGTCCCTTCAAGGCGCAGCCCAACCCTTTCCAGCCGCTGACCGATCAGGGGCGGGCGGAGATGATGCGCGTTCTGGAAGATTTGCACGGCCAATTCATCGCAATCGTGGCCACTGGCCGGCGCATGGATGAAGCGCGCGTGCGGCCACTCGCCGATGGCAGGGTCTTTACCGGGCGCCAGGCGCTTCCCCTGGGCCTCATTGACGCCATTGGCGGGGAGGCCGAGGCCCGCGCTTGGCTCGCCACCCAGAAGGGCGTCGCGGAAGCCCTACCGGTGCGAGATCTGGAACCGCGCGACCGGGTTGAGAAATTCCTTAACCGGTTTGTGGGCGGCCTCGTGAAAATGCTGATGGCAGAATGGTTTGGCGTTGACGCGCCGCGCGCGGTCTGGCAGCTTTCCAGATAGGGGATTTCAGGCATAACACGCGGCGTTGCGGATTGGTCCCAATAGGTGAGGCTCAAGGGCGCTCCAATGACTACGGGTGCCGGATAAAAAACGCTTAGGGAGAAAACCCGGCATGACGAGATCGGAACTGATCGCGCAATTGGC
>JBBAUC010000403.1:0-1153 GCA_040398485.1 Roseomonas sp.
CCGCCAGCAAAGCGCCGCGGCGATGAATGCCGGTCATGGCCTTGTCTCCTCCGTCTTGTTTCTTGCCTGAAGGCTAAGCCCGCCCGGACCCGCTCGGCAAGCCTCAGGCCACAAGGCTTGAAAGCGCCGCCGCTTCGGATCAGGCTGTCGGCACCGAAGCCGAAAGGGAATGCGCCATGACCGATCTACCAAAAGCCGATACCGCAACGCGCGCCTGGTTTGACGCCTGGCTGGATCGCTTTGCTGGTTTCGTGCGTGAGGTGGATTACGCTTCCGCGCGCCCGCTTTTCCATACGGATGTTCTGGCCTTTGGCACGCATCGCGATGTGATCCCAGGGCTTGCTGCCTGGCAGGCAACACAATGGGATAATGTCTGGCCAAAGACCGAAGATTTTCGTTTCACCCTTTCTGAAACCTATGTGCTGGCATCGGATGATAAATCCATGGTGGTTGTCGTGGCACCCTGGACCAGCACGGGCTTTCACCCGGATGGCACGCGCTTTGAAAGGCCAGGCCGCGCCACCATGATTTTTCATGGCAAGCCTGATGCGTGGCTGTGTGTGCATTCGCATATGTCGCTCAATCGCGGTGTGCCGCAATCAAGCCACGCCAATCGTCCCGTGAAGGCGCCCTAAATTCGCCGTTTTGGGAAGGGCACCATCCACACTAACGTCTTACGGAGCCACCCCATGCGTCGCGCCAGCCTTGCCCTTACGCTGATTGCCCCTGCTGCGCTTGCAGCGGAAATGCCGGTTCGTGGCGTCACACTCTCGTCAGCCGGGATTGCGCAGATTGAACGCGCCGGCGAAGTCGCAGCGAATGCGCCGGTCGTGTTTCGCGCCCCGCTTGGCGATGTGGATGACCTGCTGCGATCGCTGATGATCCTCGATCCCGCCGGGCGTGTTGAAGGTCTCAGCCTGCCGGGGCGAGATTTGCTGAACGAGGCCTTTCGTGGCTTGCCGCTCCGCCCTGCGGATTTCGAAAACCGCGCGAGCTTGCTGAATGCCCTGCGCGGTCAGGAAGCGGAAGCCGCCGGTGCGCGCGGGCGCATTGCCACGGCAACGGAAACCGACGCCGGGCTTACGCTTTCGCTGATCGCGCCGCGCGGTCTGCTCTCTGTCCTGCTGAAGCCCGGCGATGAAGTCACGCTGAC
>JBBAUC010000404.1:0-1139 GCA_040398485.1 Roseomonas sp.
CCGGGGCTGGAATTGGCCGCCAAAGCCGTGCCGCGCATCGTCAATCTTGATGTGGAAGCGGTGGAACGTGACGCGGTGCTGATCACCCCATCCGCGGAGGCATTGGCCGCGCATGAGGTGTTTGTTTCCGGTAAGGTTAAGGAGGCGCTTTGGTTGAAGCCCCCCTTCACCACAGAAGGCAGTTCGTAGGGCGCCTTACCCGGTCCGAATGATGCGCATGAGCTGCGCGACATGCTCCGGGGGCGTTGGCGGGATGATGCCGTGGCCCAGATTGAAGATAAAAGGCCGACCACGCATGGCGGTCAGGATGCTACGTGCTTCGGCCTCCAAAGCAGCACCACCAGCGACTAGCGCCAGTGGATCCAGATTGCCTTGCAGCGGCATGGTTGCGGGAACTGCCTGGGCGGCCCAGCGCGGGTCCATGCTGGTATCCATGGCAACCCCATCCACCGCCGCCCGGCTGGCGTAATCGGGCAGCATGGGGCCGGCCAGGCGTGGGAAGCCGATGATGGGCGTGGTCGGGCAGCGCTTGCGCACCGCGCGGGCGATGGCGGCTGAGGGTTCAATCACCCAGCGGCGGAATTGGCTGGGGGGAAGAAGGCCAGCCCAAGTGTCGAACAGCATCAGCGCTTCAGCACCCGCGTCCACTTGCGCCACCAAATATTCGACGGTGGCATCCTGCAAAATGCGGATCAGTCGGCCAAAGCTGGCCGGGTCGCTGTAGGCCATGCCGCGAGTGGCAGCAAAATCCTTGCTGCCGCGACCTTCGACCATGTAGCAAGCGACAGTGAACGGTGATCCGGCAAAGCCAATCAGTGCTGTTTTCGGGTGATCCTTATTGAGCGCGGCTCGGGTCAGGCGCACTGTCTCGAAAATCGGCGCGGCTTTCGCGAGCAAACCATCCAGATTGAGCGCAGCGATGCCTTCTGCCGAGCGGATCGGGTCCAGCAGCGGGCCTTCACCTTCGGCAAAGCGCAGCCCCTGGCCGAGCGCCCAAGGCACGATCAGAATATCTGAAAACAGGATGGCGGCATCCATGCCATAGCGGCGGATGGGTTGCAGCGTTACCTCCGCCGCCAAATCTGGCGTGGTGCAGAGGGAGATGAAATCCCCTGCTATGGCGCGGGTCGCGCGATATT
>JBBAUC010000405.1:0-1135 GCA_040398485.1 Roseomonas sp.
ACGCCAAAGGTCACGCGGTTGCGCGCCTGATCGGCCATCATGTCCAAAGCGCGGCGTGTCATGCCAACGCAGCGCGCGCCCATTTGCAGGCGGCGGACATTCAGCCGTAATTGCATGGGCGCATAGCCGCGGCCCAATTCGCCGAGCACTTGGGACTCCGGCACGCGGCAATCTTCAAACACCAATTCGTAAGTCTTGCGCCCGCCAATCATGGAAATTTCGCGTTCAATGATGAAGCCGGGCGTGCCCTTTTCCACGATGAAGGCCGTGACGCCTTCCTGGCGCTTGCCATCGCCGGTGCGCGCCATGAGGATGATGAAATCCGCGCGCGGCACATTGCTCACCCAAATCTTGCGGCCATTGATGACCCAATCATTGCCATCCTTCACCGCGCGCGTGGTCATGCCGGCGGGGTCGCCGCCCGCGCCGGGTTCGGAAATGGCCATGGCGGAACGCGCCGTGCCTTCGGCATAGGGTGCCAGATAACGCTCCCGCTGCATGGAATTGGCGACCGAGAGCATCATGTGCAGATTGGGGCTATCGGGCGGGATGACGAAGGGCACGCAGGCGCGGCCCAATTCTTCTTCCGCGGCGGCGAGCGCGCTGAGTGACAGATTGGCGCCGCCAAATTCTTCCGGCACATCAAGGCCCCAAAGGCCCAATTCCTTGCAGCGCGCGAGCAAGCGCGTTTCTTCTTCCTCGGAAAGCTTAAAGCCCTTGCCTTCGGCTTCGCGCTTCAGAATCGCGGGCTCCAGCGGGATAAGTTCCTTGTCCACGAAGCGTGCGACCAAGTCTTGCAACATGCGCGTTTCTTCGGTGGGGGCGAAGGGCAAAGGGTTATGGTCCATGGCGGCTGTTTCCTTGTTCTGATACGCAAGGCATCACCAGCGGGGCGATGCGTCAAGGCGCGAAATGTCAGAATATCGCGCTGAAGGGCAGGACTGTCACGCGATCCCCGGGGCTGACCGCCGTGATGTCTTCCGGCAATTCGACAAAAGCATCGGATTGCGTGAGCGATGTCAGCAACCCCGCCCCTTCTCGCGCGAATTTCCGCGCGCGCGGCAGGCCGCCCGTGGCATGCAGGCTGACGCGTACATATTCGCGCCGCCCGGCCTTCTTGCGGTAGCTGAAATCA
>JBBAUC010000406.1:0-1111 GCA_040398485.1 Roseomonas sp.
CACCGGTAAGCAGGGCAGGCCTTCTAGCAGGGCGGCGACAAAAGCTTCCTCACCAGCCGGGGCTACAGGTTGCAAGGTGGCCACCAGCCCCTCCGCCAAAAGCGCCTCGGCCGCATGGCGCAGCACGGGGCGGCCGAGCAGGGGCAGGAATTGCTTGGGCCGCGCCGCACCAAAGCGGCTGCCATGCCCGGCCGAGAGAAGAAGGGCCACGGTTTTCATGTCTTAAGCATAGAGCCTAACGCCCAAAGCCGGAACCACCGAGAATTACGATACCCGCCAACAATCCTGCCCAGTCGCGCGGCATGAATCCTGCGCGGAGCAATCCGCTGCGCAGAACCCCCAGTATGTTCCTGCCCAGTCGCGCGGCATGAATCCTGCGAAGCAGGCAGATATCAGTTGTCTGTTGAGGGGTTTTCAGGTATTTTGCACAAATTCAATGCAAAATTGGTGCACGCGGCATGAATCTGCCTCTTCTGAAGCCGATTGACCTCGGCGGCTTGGCCATTTCGGCGCCTGTCATCCTGGCCCCGATGTCCGGTGTAACTGACCAGCCCTTCCGGCGCCTAGCGCGGTCTCTCGGCACACCCATGGTGGTGTCGGAGATGATCGCCTCTCAGGCCATGGTGCGGGAAAACCGCCAGACGCTGAAAATGGCCGAATTGGATGGCTTTGGCGGCCCCGCTTCCGTGCAATTGGCCGGCTGCGACCCGACAACCATGGCGGAAGCAGCCAAGCTGGTGGTGGATCGCGGCGCCGCCGTGGTGGATATCAATTTCGGCTGCCCGGTCAAAAAAGTGGCGCTGGGCCAAAGCGCCGGCAGCGCGTTGATGCGCGATGAAATCGCCGCAGCGCGCATTCTGGAAGCCATGGTGAAGGCCGTGCCGGTGCCGGTCACGCTCAAGATGCGCATGGGCTGGGACCATAACAGCCTGAATGCGCCCAATCTCGCCCGTATCGCGGAAGCCTGCGGTATCCGCATGGTCACCATTCATGGCCGCACGCGCCAGCAATTCTACACCGGTCAGGCCGATTGGGCCTTCATTCGGCGCGTGAAAGAAGCGGTGCAAATACCTGTTATTGCGAATGGCGATATCCTTTCCATCGAGGATGC
>JBBAUC010000407.1:0-1062 GCA_040398485.1 Roseomonas sp.
GCTGGAAGAACATGTGCTGATAGACAGCCTGGTGCCGCGCGCGAAGCTGATGGCGGGGCTGCTGACGACGTTGAATTAGAGCATTTTCAAGTCAAGTGGAATCACTTGGCGGCTCGGAAAATGCGACCCAAAAAACTCTAGGTTTTCATCAACTCCAGCAGATTATCATCCGAGGCAGGGCGCGTGCCCGCCTCACATTCATGGATCATGGCGACCAGCCGCGCGATGGTGGGGCAGGCAACGCCATGGCGCGCGGCGATGGACAACACTGGCGCAATTTGCGCATCCACCGGCGTGCGGCGGCGGCGCACCCATAAATCACGCCAAATGCCGGAATGAGTTTTCGCATTGGGGCGATTGAATTCAAACATGGCGGCAATGGAAGCGGCAGCGGAGGTTTCAGTTGCATCAGGCGCGAAAGCCGCTGGGTCAAAGCCGTTGAAGCTGCCCACCGTGACACCCTCGGCGCGCGCCACCGCCATGGCTTCCTGGCCAAGCCGCCGCCACAGCGGCAGCAATTCCGGCCGGGCCAGCGCATGGGCAATGCCTTTCTCGCCCAGCGCCTGGGTATAGAGCATGGAGCTATAGGCGATCTTGCCCCAGAGGTAGCCCCAGATGTTCTCGGTCATGATCGCATCGGGTTCGAAATGTTCGCGCAACATGCGGTGCAGCGCGGTCAGGCGCGGCGTGATTGCGCCATTCAATTCGCCGAGCACCAGCGCACCGCGCCCGCCATAGATGATCCGCCCCGGCGCCAGCCAATCAGCGCTGAAATTGACGAAGCAGCCAATGGTGCGCGCCTCACCCAAAATCGGCGCAATCAAAGCCTCACAAAGCCCATTTTGCAGCGAAACGACATAGCCATCAGGCGCCAGATGCGGCGCGATGGCATGGCAGGCGGCTTCTGTATCCTGCGCCTTCACACACAGCAGCACGCGGCGGAACTGGCCCTTCAGCGTGGCCGGCGTATAGGCGGGGGCAGAGATGCGGTGCGGGTCAACCGGGCCTTCGATGGTGAGGCCAACCGCCGGGTCTCGGATCGCGGCGACATGGTCTTCGACG
>JBBAUC010000408.1:0-1054 GCA_040398485.1 Roseomonas sp.
CCGCGCAGTCCGCCGAAATGCATGCCAAGCGCAGAAGCAAGGCACGGGTAGACCGTATCCTGCATCGCGATTTCACCAAAGCGCCCGCGCCCGGTGCGTTCACGGTCAAACAAAGCGGTGATGGCAGCGGCGTAAAGATGCGTGCCACCCAGAAAATCCACCACTGCTGGGCCGGATTTCACCGGGGGCCCGTCTGGTAAACCAGTTGTGTGCATAATGCCCGATGCCGCCTGCACCGTCAGGTCCATGGCCAGCTTGTCGCGATCCGGCCCTGAACGGCCATAGCCGGACGCCGCTGCATAGATCAGGCGCGGGTTGCGCTTGATAAGCACTTCTTGCCCAAGCCCAAGCTTATCCATTGCGCCCGGCGCGAAATTCTCAATCAGGATATCGGCGCGATCCACCATGGAAAGGAACAGCTCGCGCCCTGCTTCATTCTTGAAGTCAATCGAAATGCCAAGCTTGTTGGAATTCAGCATGGCCTGCGGCACGGACCCGCCGGAAACCATTGTCCGCCGCCGCAGAGATTCGCCCCCCGGCGGTTCAATCTTGATGACGGTGGCGCCCGCCATCGCCATCAGGAAGGAACAATACGGCGCCTGATAAATCTGCCCGAGATCGAGAACGAGAATCCCATCCAGCGGGCGATGCGGTTCCGCCATCCGGGATCAGACCTTGGAACCCAGAATGCGCCGGCCGATGGCGCTACGATGCACCTCTGACGGGCCTTCATACACGCGCATCAGGCGCACCTGCTGGTGCATCAATTGCAGGGGAAGCTCCTTGGTCACGCCCATGGCGCCAAAGGTCTGCATGGCCTGGTCCAGGATATCCTGGGCCATTTCCGTGCCTTCCACCTTCAGCATGGAAGCTTCCATCCGCACATCGGCACCCGCATCAAGCTTGGCGGCCAAATCAGCCACCATCAGCTTGCAGGCATGCATGCGGGTTGCGGCTTCCGCGACCCACCATTGAATGGCCTGGCGGTCCGCCAGCCTTACGCCAAAGGTCACGCGGTTGCGCGCCTGATCGGCCATCATGTCCAAAGCGCGGC
>JBBAUC010000409.1:0-1043 GCA_040398485.1 Roseomonas sp.
AGCAGCATCAGGAAGCACAGCAGAAGCAGCGAGATTGAGACAAGATCCATCGCCTTACACCGCGCTCTGCATGGCCTGCTCGATCACCTCTTCGGCGGTCTTCGGCTTTGGTTTTTCGTAGCGCGGCATGCCGCCGCGCAACACATGGATGAGTTCGTCGATCATGGCGACCGTCAGCAGAACCAGCCCCCCGCAATAGGCCAGCTGCGGAATCCAGAGCGGCACCGGCACGACACCGGTGGCGCGATCATTCAGGATCCAGGAGAACTGGGTGAATGTAACTGCGTGCCAGGCAAAGAAACCGACAAAGCCGATGGCAATGGCAAGGCAGATGACCTCGATGATCTGCTTCTTGCGGCCTTCGAAACGATCCACAATCAGTCCGACCCGGATCATCTCACCGGATTTGAAGGTGTAGGCGAGGCCAAGGAAGGACATGGCGGCCATTGACCAGGCGGCGAAGTCATCGCCCGCAGGAATGTTGATGCCGAGCGGCCGACCGAGCGACATCACCATCATCAGAAGCAGAATGACGATCAGGAACACGCCGGCCAGCATGCCGGCGGCAAGATACAAGGCATCCAATCCCTTGCGCAGCATCGTCAGCCCCCCCTTTGCCGCACGTGACATGTCTGATGCCAATTGCGCGCCCCGCCGGTACGATTGTTGCCCAATCGGGCCGTCGCAGGCAAGATAACAATCAATCATATCTTGTCAACAAATTATCGATGATATATTCCTGATCATCATCCGACACCGAACCTGGGACGAGAACATGGCCATTTGGGATTTCTGGATCGACCGCGGCGGCACCTTCACCGACGTGATCGGTCGTGACCCGGAAGGCACGCTGCATGCCCGCAAGATGCTGTCGGAAAATCCGGAGGCCTACAAAGATGCCGCCGTCCACGGCATCCGCACGCTGCTCGGCCTGAAAGGGGGCGATCCGATCCCCGCCGGCATGGTCGGCGAGGTCCGCATGGGCACCACGGTCGCCACCAACGCCCTGCTCGAGCGCAAGGGCGAGCCAACCGTGCTGGTGA
>JBBAUC010000410.1:0-1042 GCA_040398485.1 Roseomonas sp.
CTGCATATGTTCGGCGATCCGCGCCGCATCGGCGCGGCGAAGCAACGCCTTGGTTTGCGCCATGGCGGCGGGTGGCTTGGCGGCCAGGGCGCGCGCCTTTGCTTCGGCATGGGCGACCAACCCTGCCACCGGCACCACGGCATTGATGATGCCCGCACGCAACGCTACTTGCGGCGCAAAGGCTTCGCCCAGCATCAGCAATTCATTGGCGAGCAATTGCCCGCCGCGCATCGGCACCAGAAGCGATGACCCACCTTCCGGACACAACCCCAGATCAACAAAGGGCATACGGAAGATGGCGTTTTCCCCGGCATAGACAAGGTCACAATGCAAAAGCCGCGTCGTGCCAATGCCACTCGTATACCCCGCCCCCGCCGCCACCACGGGCTTCGGGCATTCGGCCAGCGCCGCCAACATTTCCCGCGCGGGGGAGGGGACTTCGGCTTGCTGTTCCCCGCGTGCCCTGAAATCCGCGACATCATTGCCGGAGGTGAAACAGGCATCGCCGCCCGTGATCATCACGGCGCGGATGCCAGGCTCGGTCGCGGCCTCACGCAATGCCGTTGCCATGGCGCCATACATGGCCCGTGTCAGCGCGTTTTTCTTCTCGGGCCGGTTAAGCCGAATGGAGCGCAGCCCGGCATCATCGGTGATCTCTATTTCGGACATGGTTTTCCTCAAGGGGCGTTTGCGCCATGCTCACCCGCCACGCGGGTATCGGCAAGCCTGCCATCCCATGCCATAAAGACCTGGAAAACAAAGGGGATTGTCCATGTCGAAAAAAGTCATGCTGATCACTGGTGCGGGCCGCGGGATTGGTGCGGCCACCGCGCGTATGGCTGCCACCCGCGGCTATGATTTATGCCTGACCTATCAGCAGGATAGCGCCAGCGCCGAAGCCGTGCAGCGCGATTGCGAAGCCGCCGGGGCGAAGGTGCTTTTGCTGCAAGGCTCGGTCGAGGATGAGGCGCATGCGATTGGCGCTTTTGAAGCGGTCATGAAGCATTTTGGGCGCATTGATGTGCTGGTGAATAATGCCGGC
>JBBAUC010000411.1:0-1037 GCA_040398485.1 Roseomonas sp.
CCATGGCCGCACGCATCGATGATCTGCTGGTGCTGGGGCAGAATATCTCGAAGACCGATCTGGCAAAATATCTGCGCGACCGTGAAGCGGTCCTGCCCTTTGACTTTGGCGGGCTTGGCGATGGCGCGGCGAATGATCGCGCTGCCATCCAGGCCTGTTTTGATCGCGCCGCGGCGGATAAGAAATTCGCGATCATCCCGCCCGGTATCTGGCGCGTGGATGCCGGTGTTGTGCTCGGCGGCGGGGCGCGCGGGCTGATCATGCAGGGCGTCATTCAATACACAGGCGCCACCAATGCGCCCGCTACCGTGCTGACGCTGGGCGATGGTGGCGCCACCCGCAATGGCGAAAGGCTATACCTCGGCCTGCAAGTCACCCGGCAGATCCAATCCGATTGGGTCAGCGAGAATGATATCGGCATCCTGGCGCGCAATCTTGATTCCTCGCTGCTTGATCTCCGCCTGGTATCCGGGTTCACCATTGGGCTGCGCACGCTGGGCGATGGGCGAGGCTTTGAGGATAGCACGCTGATCCTGGGGCGCATTCTGAACAACCGCTATGGCATTGATGCCCATGCCGCAACGGCGACGGCCTGGAATACCTCCATCCGATACTATGGCGGGCATTTCGCCTGCGGCACCGGGATTAATCCGGCGATCGATCGCTTTGGCGTACGGTTTTCGCGCGGTGCCGCTGATGCCTACAACAACCACAATCGCCATGTCTTTGACGCGCCAAATTTCGAGCTGCGCCAGCTTGACCCCAATGTCGCCATTCCCTTTTTGAATGAGACAAACGGCACGGCCATTATCGCGCGCAATATGCGGATGGAGGGCTGCTCCCCCTTTGCCGCGCGGCACACGGCGGCCGCGACAGACTGCGAATATGATGTGGCCTGGGCGCAGAGCTATTCGATCGGCGTGGACTACACCCCAAGCTCGACCCGCGCCGGCAATGCCGTATTCAACCGCCACCGCGCGCCGACATCGCGGCTGACGCGGCTGCTGGCGCATATCCCGAATATCCGCGCTGCCGCG
>JBBAUC010000412.1:0-1028 GCA_040398485.1 Roseomonas sp.
CTTTTAGTCGACTTTCACCACCAGCTTGCCGAAATTCTCGCCCTTGAGCAGGCCGATGAAAGCCTTGGGCGCATTGGCCAGGCCCTGCACCACATCTTCGCGCCAATGCAGCTTGCCTGCCTTCATCCAGCCCAGCATCTCCGCGCGGAATTGCGGGTAGCGCGGCCAGCCCGTGTCGCTCACGATAAAGCCCTGGATGCGGAGGCGCTTGCGCACAATGGGGCCAAGATTGGGGCCGGGCGGCGCGCCGGCGGCATCCGCGCCAGGTGCTTCATTGTATTGCGCGACCATGCCGCACATCACCATGCGCCCGAAATCCTTGAAGCGCGGGAAGACAGCGGCCTGCACCGCGCCGCCCACATTCTCCCAATAGACATCAATGCCTTCCGGCACGGTTGCATCCAATTGCGCGTTCAAATCGCCGCGATGATCAAGGCAGGCGTCAAAGCCCAATTCCTTCACCACGAAGTCGCATTTCTTCGCACCACCCGCGATGCCAACAACCTTGCAGCCGCGGATCTTCGCAATCTGCCCAGCCACTTGCCCAACAGCGCCAGACGCCGCGCTGATCACCACAGTCTCCCCGGCTTTGGGCTGGCCGATATCGGCAAGCCCGGTCCAGGCCGTCAGCCCCGGCATGCCGAGCACGCCAAGGCTTGAGGAGATCGGCGGATCAGCTTCCGGCACTTTGAACAGGCGCTCCGGCCCCACCACCGAAAAGCGCTGCCAGCCAAAGCCGCCGAGCACTGTTTCGCCCGGTTTGAAATCCGGATGGCGGGAAGCGACCACCACGCCGGCAGTCTGGCCTTCCATCACGGCGCCGAGTGCCACGGGCTTGGCGTAGCTTTTCACATCGGCCATGCGCCCGCGCATATAGGGATCAAGTGATAAGTACTGCGCGCGCACCAGGACTTGCCCTTCGCCGGGTTCGGGCACTGCGGTTTCGACAACGTCGAAATCCTCCGGCACCGGGGCGCCGACGGGGCGACGCTTCAACAGGATTTGCAGATTGGTTTCGGGCATGGGGG
>JBBAUC010000413.1:0-1025 GCA_040398485.1 Roseomonas sp.
CATTCCCGCCGCCTGCGCCTGATTTCAAGCCAGGTCGGCGCCGTGGCGCCGGCCATGCGCGGGCGCCGCAGCTTTGGTGAGCGTATGGCCCAAGCGCTCGGCCTGCTGGCGGACCCGGCGCTTGAAGCGCTGGTCGGCCCTGCCACTTCCTTCGATGATTTGCCCCAAGCCATGCCTGGCTTGCTCAATCCCGCTCCCGGCCAGCCCGCGCCGCTTTGCCCGCTGGTGACCTATGGTGCATGAAGCGCCGAACCGCACAGGATAAACCCCGCCCATGTTCAGCCTGACCGTCGTTGATCACGTCATGATCGCCCATTCTTTCCGCGGCGCGGAATTCGGCCCCGCCCAGCGCCTGCATGGCGCCACCTTCATCGTGGAAGCGGAATTCCGCGCGCCGAAGCTCGATCCGCTTAATCTGCTGGTGGATATCGCTGCGGCGAAGGTGGAACTCCGCCACATTCTGGACGGTTTCGATTATCGCAATCTGGATGCGGAACCGGTCTTTGCCGGGCAGAACACCACGACCGAACATCTCTGCCTGCATATCCATCGCTGCCTGTCTGCCGCGCTGGCCGATGGCAAGCTTGGCGCGGGCGGCCAGGCCGTGAAGGGCCTCAAGGTGCTTTTGCGCGAAAGCCATATCGCTTGGGCAGCCTATGAAGGGGCACCGGGTGAGGAGCCAGCGGCTTAAGCTGATCGCTGCCAACGCCTCGCTTGATTGCAGTGCAATCAATGATTACAATGATTGCATCAGATAGGGGGCTCTTGATGGCCAGCATCACCATCCGCAATCTTGATGAGGCGCTGAAGCGCAATCTCCGCATCCGCGCCGCCGAACATGGCCGGTCCATGGAAGAAGAGGCGCGCGATATCCTCCGCCAGGCCATGAGCCGCCCCGCCCCCGCACCGAACCTAGGCGAGGCGATCCATCGCCGCTTCGCCGCACTCGGCGGCGTTGAGCTGGATCTCCCGCTGCGCGAGGCCATGCCGGCACCGCCGCGCCTCGATTAAAGCGCCTCCATGAT
>JBBAUC010000414.1:0-1020 GCA_040398485.1 Roseomonas sp.
TCGACGCCCTCATGCCCTGGAACTTCAGGTCAAACGCCCTCAGCTAACCGCTTACACCAATGCAGTGGCGTCCGATCCACAACGAAAGCTCAGCGTCATTGCTCTTGCGTCAAGCGCCTACCCGCTTCCCGCACCTACCCATCTCGCCTCCCGGAACCGTCGGCCTCGGCGCAGCTTAGCAAATTCGCAGGCATTCAACACCGGCTGGCAGCAGAGTATTAAGCGCGCACGTGCGCGTGACGTGTGCGCGATTGCTCACCAAGAGGCGCTTGCGGTAGCCGTTTGTGGGGCAGGCTGTGGGGCAGAGACGATGCGAGCGTCGATTAATCCGGCATTATCACACCGATTTCAACCGTTTAAACCGAATATGAATGGCGGAAGGGGTGGGATTCGAACCCACGGTGGAGTTGCCCCCACGGCGGTTTTCAAGACCGCTGCCTTAAACCACTCGGCCACCCTTCCAGTT
This sequence comes from Roseomonas sp., assembly GCA_040398485.1. Classification (GTDB taxonomy): domain Bacteria; phylum Pseudomonadota; class Alphaproteobacteria; order Acetobacterales; family Acetobacteraceae; genus Neoroseomonas. The sequence goes on from JBBAUC010000414.1 coordinate 467, forward strand.
TGCGTCTCATGCCCCAATGCGCGGCGTTGAGCAAGGACTGCGGCGATTGGAAGCAGCATCCGCCACATTTTCGACTTCGTATTTTTTCCTAAGGATCAACTATCCAACCCGCCGGCGGCTCGCGCGCCGGCTTAAGGAACCGAACCATGATCGCCAGACCGTCCTTTGTCACCCTTGCCAGCGCTGTTGTTATTGCTGGTGCTGTGTTTCTCTCTGCTGGCGTGCAGGCGCGCGAGTTGGCCGCCGAAGACATCCGCGAGAAGATCGCTGGCAAGCGCATCTTTCTGGCGGTGCCGCTCGGCGGGGAATTCCCGTTGTTCTATCGCAAGGATGGCCGAGTCGACGGAACGGGTGAAGCGGTTGGTCTGGGAAGACTGGCACGCCCCACGGACAGCGGCCGCTGGTGGATTTCCGGCAACCGGCTGTGCCAGCGCTGGCAGACCTGGTATAATGGCCAACAGATGTGTTTCCAGCTTGTCAGCCTCGGCGGCGACCGCCTCCGCTGGACCCAGGACAATGGCGACACTGGCATTGCCCGTATCGGCAACTGATCG